>CAIXNN010000036.1 GCA_903920865.1 uncultured Actinomycetes bacterium | reverse complement strand
TGCCGGACCTCAACGCCGATGCCTAACACTGCAGCTTGCTCATCGAGCAAGCTCACCAACTGGTCATAGGACGTACTTCCGTAAACCTCAGGTTCGCGAGAGCCCAGGCGCCCCAAATTGGGCCCATTGATAACCAATACAGACAGCACGAGGAAACCTTTCGACCTATCTATTGTGACGCAGCAACAGAGCGAAACGCCGTTTCTAGCGCGTGGGAGTCAGGATTATTTACTCCTACCGGCTTTGCCACTGACTCAAGCAGGACAAAACGCATCACCGCACCGCGAGCTTTCTTATCGATACGCATCGTTTCAAGCAGTTCATTCCACTGGTCTGCACGTCCATAGGAAATGGGCAAACCCAGGGCGGTTAACAGTGATCGGTGACGATCGACCATGGCACGATCCATCATGCCGAGTGCATGAGCGAGCTCGGCGGCGAAGATCATCCCAACCGAGACCGCGTGGCCATGGCGCCACGAGTAGTTTTCAACCTTTTCAATTGCGTGCCCAAAGGTATGTCCATAGTTGAGAATTTCGCGGCTGACCCCGCTGATAGCCACTTCGCGCAGGTCACCGCTGACAACATCTGCCTTCACCGAAATCGCTCGGGTAATCAGTTCCTGGCAGACGGGATGGGAAGGATCAAGGGCTGCCTGCGGGTCGGCTTCAATCAAATCAAGGATGACTGAATCACGAATCCACCCCGCCTTAACAATCTCGGGTAATCCAGCTCGATGTTCTTCAAGGGGTAGCTCACTGAGTACGTCCAGATCTACGAGCACACCGCGTGGTTCATGGAATGCCCCAACCAGATTTTTGCCTGCACTGGTGTTAATGCCAGTCTTTCCGCCAACAGCGGCATCGACCCTGGCCAAGGTTGTCGTTGGAACGTGAATCACGTCAACTCCGCGTAACCAGGTAGCGGCCACAAAACCCACGAGATCAGTCGTGGCTCCCCCGCCAACAGAGACCACTGCGTCATTGCGCGTGAAACCAGCAGCACCCAAAGCGGCCCAGCATGCATCGAGAGTGCTTACCGTCTTCGCCGCCTCAGCATCAGGTAACTCATGCATCAACACCACGCGGTGGGACGCTGCAAGCCTGCTCGCTACCTGCTCGGCCACATTCTTTACAGCCGGCGCATAGATCACGGCAACGCGAGTGGTGCCTACTTGAAGTAACTCAGGCACCGAATCAAGCACCCCGCGCCCAACGATGACTGAGTAAGGGTTAGGTGTGCGGACGGCGATCGTGGTCACGACTGAGCCTCCTGAGGATCTACCTGATGTGAAGATTCCATAAGGCTTTCTACGGCATCAGCAACCTGATCTGGACTCAACCCGCTGGTATCGACACTCCATTTCGCGACAGAGGTGTAGAACTCCAAACGTTGCGCCATCAAGGCCATCAACTGCCCACGCACATTGCCCAACAACAACGGTCGGTCGCGATTGAGCCCAATACGAGCAGAGGCATCGGAAGGATCAGCCTGCAAAAACACCACTGGCTGATTCCGCAGCAATGTCCGAGTGGCTTCATCCAAGATGGCCCCTCCACCTAGCGCCAAGACTCCGTCATGGGCGCTAAGGGCAGCGGCAACCACGTCTCGTTCGAGTTCTCGAAAACGATCTTCACCTTGTGTAATGAAAATATCGGCTACCGTGATTCCGGCTTGTGCTTCAACCAAGGAATCAGTATCTACCAACTCTAGGTTCCAACGTTGAGCAAGAAGATGGCCCACTGTTGACTTACCTGCCCCCGGCCCTCCAACTAGGACCAACCGCGGACTCATCGAATGACGAGGTTGTCGAGGTAACCCTTCAGGTTTCGAGCAACCTCAGGAACCGAATCGCCACCAAATTTCTCAAGGGCTGCTTCGGCTAGAACAAGACAAACCATGGCCTCGGCAACAACCCCTGCCGCCGGAACTGCGCACACATCGGATCGCTGATGGATGGCCTTTGCCGCCTCACCTGTAGACACATCGACCGTGGAAAGCGCGCGAGGAACGGTCGAAATGGGCTTCATGGCCGCTCGAACCCGCAGCACCTCACCGGTGGTCATGCCACCTTCGGTTCCGCCAGCGCGATCTGACATTCGGCGGACACCATCGGGAGTGTTTTCAATTTCATCATGGGCCGCAGATCCACGGCGGCGCGCTGATCGAAACCCATCGCCCACCTCAACGCCCTTAATGGCCTGAATACCCATGAGTGCACCAGCCAGGCGAGCATCGATACGTCGATCACTATGGACATAGCTTCCAAGACCAGGCGGCAACCCATGGACAACCACTTCAATGACTCCGCCCAAGGTGTCGCCTTCAGCTTGGACCGCATCAATTTCGGCAACCATGGCCTGCTCGGTGGCCGAATCGATACAACGAACCGGGCTGGAATCAACACGCTCTAGATCATTGGGGCCTGGGACCAGGCCATCAGGCAGCTCCACTGAACCAATGGAAACCACATGACTGAGTACTTGAACACCGAGGGCCTGGGCGAGGAATCTACGGGCCAACTCCCCCACTGCTACCCGAGCAGCGGTTTCGCGGGCACTAGCGCGTTCAAGCACCGGGCGAGCATCGTCAAATCCATACTTCTGCATTCCCACCAGATCCGCGTGACCGGGTCGTGGGCGAGTCAACGGTGCGTTTCTGGCTTGGGTAGCGAGTTCTTCGGCATCAACGGGGTCAGCCGACATCACGGTGGTCCACTTGGGCCACTCGCTATTTGCCACATTGAGCGCAATGGGACCACCCATGGTTACGCCATGGCGAACTCCACCTTGGAAGGTCACGAGATCTTTTTCAAATGCCATTCGGGCGCCACGCCCGTGGCCGAGTCGACGACGAGCCAAAGCATCGGCGATGTCATCGGTGGTGACTTCAACACCAGCGGGGAGACCTTCAAGCACTCCCACAAGAGCCGGGCCATGAGATTCACCGGCAGTAAGCCATCGCAACATGTACCTAGTCTCCCACGGCAGTGTCAGATCAGAACCCTTGGGACACGCGGCCTACTTACTCAGAGTGCGCACATCCCCAATGCAAAGCGGAACTGATTGGGTACCAAAGAGCACGCCGGCGCATTGGGTGCCGAAGATTCCATAGACCTTGAAGTCGGTGGCAAATGTTTGGCCCACAGTGGCCGTGTAGGACTTGCCAGCAACTTTGAGCGTTGCCGAAGTGGGGGTCAAGCTCACCATTTGAACCGTTATGGCGCTGGCAGCTGCACTTTGGCTCACCACTGCCGCAACGGTTGGCTGCGGTACTGGATCAGCACTGGACTTTCCGGGGACCACGGGGGCAAACGGATTGCGACCAACAGCAGCCGCTGATGAGGTTGCTGAATCATTAGCGGCTTGGGGAACCACAGGCGCAGCAGGTGCAGGTGCAGCGCCACGTTGACTTGCTGGGATGACTAAGCCTTCGCTATTAGGTGAGGCACCTGAGCCAAAAAGTGCACCGAAGACAAACCAACCGGCGATCAATGCAACAATAATGCCACCAAGAATCAGGACAAGTTTGAGCCAGGGCCTACGCGAAGCATTCTCATCAAAGGCTTCAGCAACATCAGGTTCGACTCGTTCATCAAGTGCAGTGTTTGTCATGGTGATGTCCCTACTGGCTATTGGTGGCTGGGGCTTTGCTGGAGTTTGACGATCCAGGCGTCGATGCAGTCGGTGCAGTGGACTTGGGCGCCATGAAGGCCAGCGCGGACAAATCCATTTGCAAATCGGACTTGGAAGCAGTGGTTGCGCCCGAACTAGAAGCCGGGGCTACTGCGACCTCCAAGACCTTCAACGCTCGTTGGGACGACTCCAGGCCCGTGAGGAACTGCGTCAACTGGGCGTAACTGCCAATGACGGAAATCTTGAGTGGAATCTGCTGAACACCGGTGGCACTGCCAGCACTAGCTGCCGAACCTGACGACGTTGAACCTGTCGAGGACGAAGTGGCCGAATCCGATGAGGAGCCACCAGCTGATGGAGCCGAACTCGAGTTGCCTCCAGCCGGTGCGCTTGCTTGGACTAATGCCTGCGGATTTGACGGCGCCAGTGCAACCAACTCAACGCCACTGGCCTTCGCCAGATCAGTTAAAGAACGCACCAGGGACGGCAAATTAGGAGTTTGCGGCAATTGCTGACGAATCGTGTCCAGGATGGCCTGTTGATTGGGAAGGTCTTGTTGCTGTGCCTTCAACGTCGCAATCTTATTTTGCAAGGCTTGATTGGCAGCGTCTTGAGTCGCTGTTTGCCCACGCAAGGCGGAGGCCTGCGATCGACGCGGTTGGACAAATAGGAACATGCCCGCCACTAAAACCACAACCGCAACTAGTGCTGTTCCAGCAATCCATTGACGCGACTTAGTCATCACTTACCAGCCTTTGCACTAAATCGCCCAGATTGCGCTGCATCGGTGATGGTGGCCGATGCACTGAAGGTGACAAGATTTTTTGCTGTCTCACTGGTGGACTTCGATGCGCTTGTTAGATACGGGTCGATGAATCCCTTTTGCTTCGAGAGTGAATCAAGGAACGTGGCAACGTTCTTGTTATTGGCAGCCTGACCTTCGTAGGTTACAGACGCAATTCCTGAGTTTCCCAAGGCACTTGTGACCGGATTTGCCGGGTCTTGGCGGATGGTCAAGGAGGTTAAACCAACATTTGAGGGAATGGTCAGGCTGAGCGAGGTCAGATACGTCGACCAGCGAACTTCATTGCCCATTGCAGTGGCCAGCTGCGACTGCGCAGCAGCTACATCGCTATAGATCTTGGGTACATCAGTGAATTGACTGACCTGATTTTGCAAACTTGTCCCTGTCGCCTGGGCAGCGACCAGTTCATTGCGAGCCGATGAAACCTGAAGGTTGACCACCAAAGCCAGCAGGGCCACGACAGCAACTACGGCGGCCAGAATAAAACCCGACAAGCGTTGCAAGTGAGCAAAGCGCGATTGTTCGGCGATCTCTGGCGGCAGGAGGTTGACTCGAGGCACCAGCACCGTTGACGGCGCAGCTTCACGATTGCGTGTCAAAGTGCTCATGCGTGCACCGCCATTGCCAAACCAACGGGAACTGCAGTCAGTGGTCCAAGGAATGCGAGCTGTTCTTCGGTGAGGCCGGTCTTACCGATCAGAAGATTTGATGTGGGCGATCCAATGGTTACTTGGATGCCGGTTGCCTGGGATAGGCGGGTAGCCAATCCGACAAGTCGTGCGCCGCCTCCACTGACAACCAATTCAGAAATGGGAGCTGAGCCCGTGGATGCCAAGTAGTAATCAAGGGAGCCACGAACTTCGTCTACGAATGATTGCTCACTAGCATCAAGGACATGAACCAATGAAGGATCGACTTCTTGGTCGGACCAGTTTCCATCAACCGACATGGCCTGCTTCAAGCTTTCCGCCTGAGCCGTTGGCACTCCCATGCGCTCGGCGACAGATTCGGTGACGTCCGCCCCGCCCATCAGCAAAATTCGGACAAATCGGGGAACTCCACCTTCGTGAATAACGATATTTGTCACTCGTGCGCCGATATCCAAGACCGCTTCAACCGCAGGCGTTGCCGCAAAAGTGGGGTTGGACAGGGAGCGCAACAATGCAAAGGAGGTCAGGTCAACAACCGCAGGAACCAAACCGGCTTGTTGCACTGCTTGGACCGCCCCCATCACCATGTCACGCGAGGCCGCGACTAAGAGGCCACGCAGCATGCGCGCACCTGTTTCGAGTTCGAAGTCTTCGACGGGCATGAAGTCCAGAACCGCTTCCTCAACAGGAATGGGGATGAATTCCTGGACCTGAAATGGAAGGGATTGCTTTAGATCTTCTGGCGACATCCAGGGCAGGTCAACTTGTCGCACAATGACTTTGCCGTTGGCAACACCGATGACAACTTCCTTGCTAGAAAACTTTGTATGCGCCCACAGACGCTTGATTGCCGTAGCGACGGCTTCAACGTCAACGACTTCACCGTCGCGCACGCACCCTGGCGCAAGTTCAACTTGGCCGAACTTTTCTAAGGTGATGCCGTTCTTTCCGAAGGACAATTCAGCAGCGCGCACGCCGGTAGTACCGATGTCGAGACCAATGGCGGTTTTCCCAGCCATGGTGCCCTCCTAGCCGCTTATCCAAGCCGTCCACGCACAGGTCGTACGAGGATCTCTAGGTAGGTTTTCGGCCGATTCAGGCGTGGGCTTAAGCCCTTTTAGACACGAGATTTGGCCCAAATCGGGGGGCAGGCCTAGGCTAAGGCACGTTTACAGGCCCAGATGGGTCAGATACGCCTGCGCCCAGGCCTGCCCAAAGAAGACGGCTAGGCCAGCTCCAGCAAGCATGAAGGGTCCGAAGGGGATCATGGTTTTGCGGCCAGCCCGGCGGATCACAATCAGCGCGCCGCCAACAACGCCACCTAGGGCAAATCCCAAGAATCCGCCAATGATCAAACTCCCCCAACCCAGATATCCCAGGTACAACCCAAGGACTCCGGCGAGTTTGACATCCCCAAATCCCATTCCTGCGGGGTAGATAAGTGCGAGCAGGAAGTAAAACGCGAACAAGGCCAGCGCGCCAAGCAAGGCCCTAATCATTAACCGAGGTTGACCATCGACAAGGGATCCAGCAAGAAGCAAAGCCAGCGCAACAAGATAAGAAGGCAAAACTATCTGATCAGGCAGGCGGCGAACATCAAGGTCGATCATCGCCAAGGCAATTCCCACGGCAGCCAGATACAAGAATGCAGGCAAAATCCCCACGAAACCAAAGTGCCATGCGAAGAGTGCAAATAGTGCGGCAGTGAATACTTCGACGGCTGGGTAGCGCCAACTGATACGTGCTTGGCAAGTGCGGCATTTACCCCTGAGCAGGAGCCAGCTGATGACGGGAATGTTGTCGCGGGATGCGATCTCGGTTAGACACCCTTGACAACGCGAGCGCGGGGCAACCACGGAAAGCCCTGCAGGAACGCGATAGATCACCACGTTGAGAAACGAACCAATGACTAGGCCCACGATGGCGCATAGCCCAACAATTACACCCGTCACGATTGGCGACCGTATCCCACTTGGAAGCCGGCAGAGGGGTTCGGCGCGATCATGTGCATAGCCAGGACTTAGTACGCGGGCTTGATTTCACCCGTAGTGCGACCGGCCCACACCGCATTGGTCCACTGTGGGAAATAGGGCGGGGCCTGGAAGCGCAGACGAGAGTCATAGCGGTAATTCTTCAAATATCCCGTAGTTGATCCAGTCCCGACGATCCCGCGCCACTTTTGGGCGATAGATCCGTACACATTTAACGTGCCCAACTGGGCACCCTTGTCATAGGACTGAACCCAGAAGCTGCGCTGTAGCGTTTGGATGGATGCGTAGATGTAGCGATTGGTACCGGTGGTGTCGATATTTGCATACGTGGTGCACGTTGACCCCGACGTTGCCGTGCACTTAACCGGGTGGTCAACCACAACCGAGTTACCTGCCACAAGACCGGTAACACTGGTTCCAGATGGTGTTGCCCCCGCGGTAACGCCATCAATGAGCAGGTCTCCGGTGACAACGACATTGTTTTGTGCCGCAATACTTACCCGACCTTTGACCGTTCCTTCAATGTAGACATTGCCGTTGCCGCAGAAGAACGTTGAGTTGTCAACATTGACATCGCCAGCAACGGGCAACCCATCGCCAACTTGCCCCGTGGTGCACTTGGCCGCACTGGTCCAGTTCTTGACATAAATGGTCTTATCCGTCGGCACCGGAACGGTGACCGACGAGGTCCCAGTGAAGGTTCCGCAGGTTGATCCGTCGTTACTGGTGTTGGTTCCTGCGCTTCGAGTGCTCCACACCGTCATCGTGCCGTCGGCATTGAACTTAATCCGGGTATCTCCGGTGTACTGACACCCTGGATAGCTGGTGAAATTCGTGGCGTTATCAGGAAGGCTCAAAGGATCTGCGTAGGTTGCCTTGTTGCCATTCAAGTTTGGCGTGCCGGTTCCACGCTTGCAGTTGGTCACCGCATAAGGCGTGTTCTTACAACTGGTCGTACTGGTCTCATAGCCCTGCAAAAACGATGTCGTTCCGTTTATCAACGGAGTGTCATTGAAGTGAACCTTGCCGTCCAAGGTGTCCCCCGTGACGAACTGAATCTCCACGCAACTGTCTGTACTCGTGCGACCGTTCCACCAATATTTGGCAGCTGCAGGGCCGGTAGAGCCACAGTCTGCGTTCGGCGCGCCTGTTGGGTAAACGGCAGTATTGGATGGATCAGCATCTTCGAAGTCGGTGTAGTACAGGAAGTCTGTTGATCCTCCACGCGAGACCAACACCTGAATCGTTCGACTCGATCCCCCTACCTTGCCAGTGGAGGTCAATCGAACAGCACCTTGACTATTGATAACCGACGAGTCCACGTCATAGTGAAACTGTCCTGCCGTTGCGTCATCGGCGCTTACATTTTGCCATCCGACAGCGGTGCCGGAGGTCCATGAACAGTTATTTGTGCCAGCATTTGGGCCACGCAGCGCCACATTGGTGCAATCAATGCTTTGCCAATAGTTGTCATTGGCATTGAGCTTGGCAACGTAATCATCAACACCGGCCTGAGCCGCTGCTAGGGCCGCGTTCCAGGTTGAATCGCGCTTGGCCTGTGGTTCAACGGCTTGGGCGTAACTAAAGGTCGCGGCCAATAGCAGACTCAGCACGATGATCATGCCCATCACCATGATCATGGCGATGCCTTGATCTTCTGATTCGCGAACGATCGAAAAACGGGTGCTGATATTTCGACGAAGCTTAAGGAGGCTGGTCATGGCGTCGGCACCGCCGTTTGCTGAACCGCATCGGCATTGGGCAAAGTCACTCGCTGGGTAAAGGTCGTGCTTGAGACCTGGGAACTACTGGAAACAACGACGACGATGTCAATGGAGTCCACGCTCGGAAGGTCCGTACTGGCCAGCGGCAAGGTCGCGAAGGTGTTATTTGAAGCGTCGTAATAGGTGAACATGGTGGAAGTCGTGGAAACCCCGCGAGCAAGCACTCGAGAACTGACCGCACACCCAGCCGTACCTTGGGTGCAGTACTGGTAGTTGTAATCGGTTGCGCTGTGGGCGTTAGGAGCTTGGATAGTTTCGGTGAGGACACCAGCGGCATCAACGCTGTAGCTGACCCGGCTTGGACCCAAGATATTGGCTGGGTTGTTGATGTTGGCATAGAACTGCACAGTTCGAGCATTTCCCTGCAAGAAAGCTGCCGCATCGCAACCGGTACAGGTGGCGTTGAGTTGGGATGGCCGTACCGCCGTGCGCAAAGTCTTGGACATCGACTCCATGGCGACCTTGCCTTGTTGAACCTGGTCCAAGCGAGCGGCATTGCCGTTGACATTTTTTTGAGCCGCAATCGTGGTGGTCATGACCATGGCCAAAACACCCGACAAGATGGCAACAACCACCATCATTTCCATCAGGGTGAAACCATCGTCATTTTTTGAGCGCATCATGCGGCACTCACCGCCACTGTCACCGGCGCTGCGGTGGGTAGCAAGTTCGGGGTATTGGGCCAGGAACCCACCGCTGTGCGGCCAGTAACTTTCAAAGTCCAGGTTCCAGCCGGCAAAGACGTGAGCAATTGCCCTGAGGAATTAGTAACCCCAAGGGTTAATGGGTTTTCAGAAGCCACACATGATGTGGTCGTGACCGGGGTGGCCGTCACCGTTGCATTCGTAATGGCAGATCCGGTGGAGGTGGTCACATTGACCTGAACTGGGGCTAGCCGAGTTGTCGTGGTGGCTGTGTCACCAACGGGGACCACCACGGATGTAGCTCGAGAACCGCCAGCGACAGCTGGATCACTTTGAGTACACGAACCTGCCCACAAGCTGTACCCGTCAGTAAAGGGCCACAGGGTAGGAATCGTCACCGATCCCGTGGTTGCGGTGGCGCCAAGGTCACGGACTTGGGTTCCCGTTGGTTGCAAGCCTGTGTTCGAAAGCGTGATGCTGCGCAGGCCAGTGGGTAGCGCGTAACCGGTTTGCGTGGTCAAACTCAACTGCAAGGAGCCGGCCTTGTCATAGTTGAAGGTGAGTCGCGAAATCGATGATGATGACGCGGTCACCGTTTTTGACGGAGTTGCAGCGCCATAGAAATCGACCCAACCAGAGTTGTTCAATGAAGCGGTGTAAGTGCCAGCCGAGGACACGGCAATGGTCGCGCATCCGTCTTCTGCCGTGGTGCCATTAAAGGTTCCACCCGTACCGGACAACACCACCGGTACGTCTTCTTGTCCCTTACCTGATGCACTGACTACTTTGACCGCCACAAATGAGGTTCCGGTGGCCAGTACTCCCTTGGGAGGAGTGAGCAACGTGTTGGCTTCTACCGGCTTGACTTGACCCATGTAGGGCCAACTCACGCGAACATTGACCGCAAGTGTCGGATAAGTAACGCTTGATCCGCCATCACATGGACTTTGACCTGTTCCAGCTGGCAGCCACTGAGCGCGACGAAAAACCGTGTACGGAACCGAGTCAACGACCAACGAGCTTCCCACAGTTCCGCCTGGCAGTGGGTAGCCATTGGTCACGTCAAGGTCAGCGGCCACAGTTAGCGGACCGGTTGAGGACGCATTGAATTGGTTGCGCACAATTTCAAGTTCACGAGCGGCCAAGTTTGATGCGGCAACGCGATCCTTATCTAGTCTGGTCTTTTGCCCAACCGAGACAAACCCGCCCATAATTCCTGCCATGGCGATGGTGAACACCATGATGGACATCATCAACTCAATAAGGGTCATGCCAGCATCGCTCGAGCACGCTGTGCGCACACGGCTAAGTACTGAATGGGGCCAGGCGAGGTCCATGCAGACTTCTTCGTCATTTTTGGCCGAATTCTTAAGCATTCAAAGAAAGGCAAATGGGCGGTCCTCATACGTGAGGATCGCCCAAAAGTGGCAGAAAAGTGGCACACAAGTGCCGTGGCTCGCGTTAGCCCGTCAGCGAGCTACCTGCTGATCCACCTGGCGTGGTTGCAGAGTTGGACGTCGGGCACGACGTGGCCGTGGCACCTAGCAGGCCGCCAGCTTGACTGTCGTAGTACCAGGTGGTGTTCGAACCTGAGTGCTTAGCCGACAAGCAATAGCCCAAACTTGAGGCTCGATAAACCACGGTGACCGTGACGTTCTTGCTTGGCGTAATGCCATAGCCATCAGCTTGCAAACCGGAAATGTCTCCGTAGGAACCATGGTCGCTGAGGTAGGCCTCTTCAAAGACGGCCAAGGAGCGAATTCCAGACTTGGCTGAGGCGTCGTAGGCCTTTCGCTTCTGGCCCACATACAGCGGCAGCGCGATTGCAGCCAATATCCCAATGATGATGATGACCACCAGGAGCTCGATCAAGGTAAAGCCAGAGTCTTTGCGAGTAGGAGCTAGGCGTTGCATCAACGAGCGGTGTTGACGGGGGAAGGTGAACACGGGGCCTGCTCCTTTTCTCGGGTGTGGGACTGGTGTGACGGAAGTGAAAACTTTTTAGATGCCCTACGGGGCCTGCCCTTGGAAGGACAGGCCCCGAGAGGACTATCTAGATCGATCAGACGCAACCGGTGTTGTTAATTCCTCCACCGTCGCTGTCGTAGTACCACGTACCGCTGGCTCCACTGTTGGTGGCCTTGAGGCAGTAGGTACCGGCGACGACGCCAGTGCCGGTCTGATTTGCGACGACGGTGTTAGGTGAAGACACCTTGACAGTGGTTGTACCCACTGTGACTGAGGCACCTGCAGCTGCTTGAGCAGGAACTGGATATGCCTGGTTATCGACGAAGTAGGTCTCCATCTCATTAGCAACTGAACGAAGGTCTGCCTTCATTGATGCTTCAGTTGCCTTCTTGCGCTGATTGAGGAAGACGGGAATTGCGATAGCGGCAAGGATGCCAATGATGATGATGACCACCAGGAGCTCGATCAGGGTAAAGCCCTGGTCCTTCTCCTCCATGGACTTGCGGATGCGAGCGAGCATCGGGATGGTCCCTTTCTGGGTGAACCTAGAGCTTCGGCTTCTGGTCCCCACCGGTGCTTCTTTCGAAGTACCAACCGAGGTAGCTGGGCTGACCGCGGGTGCGGTCCCCTGGCTTTGCGACCCCACCTCTCGGTGGGTGTGCCCTTTCTGGCCGGGTAGCTCACTGACAGGTATTACTTCGCCCAGTTGGGTGAAAACCTTGAGTGCTTTTTCACAAGTTTTTTGAGAAATTTTCCCGATCCGAGCCGCTAGGCACGAAAATCGGGCCCTGCAGGCACAAAAGTGGCCACGAAGCCGGCCTTAAATTGGTCAAAATCGGTCCCAAATCGATCCACAATCGGTCCAAAATCGGTCCGGACCCTCGGGTCAAGGACTGCTGATGTCCGTTTTGTCCTATTTGATGAGATCGAAGATCTTAAAGATCGGCATGTACAGGGCGATGATCATGGCCCCCACGATGCCACCGAGGAATCCGATCATGAGCGGCTCAATCAGCGCTGTGAGGGATTCAGTGGTGGCTTCGACCTCTTGATCGTAGAACTCCGAGATCTTGTGCAGCATCACGTCAAGGGCTCCAGTGTCTTCACCCACGGCCATCATCTGCACCAGCATCGGTGGGAACACCGGGTGCCGAGACAGCGGCGCAGTCATGGACTCACCTTGACGAACCGACTCTTGAACCTCTAATACGGCTTTACCCACAACGGAGTTCCCGGTGGTTTCGGCCACGATGTCCAGCGACTGCAAAATGGGAACACCTGAACTCATCATGGTCCCCAAGTTTCGAGCAAATCTACTTAAGGCGATCTTGGCGAATAGATCGCCAAAGACAGGAATGCGCAGCTTCAGCGGATCAATGAAACCGCGTACCTGCTCGGTGTGCTTGACCCGATTCCACACAACAAAACCTGCAACGCCGAAGACAATGAAAAACGGCGTGCCGTACTTCAAGACCGTAGAAAGGAAAATCAGAACTTTCGTGGGAGCAGGCAGTTCGCCACCCAGGGAGGTAAACATCTTGGCAAACACGGGCACGATAAACAGGAGCATTCCCACCACGGCAAGCATGGCCATCACAAAAACAACCACCGGATAGGTCATCGCGGACTTGATTTTGCCCTTAAGTTTGACCTCTGCTTCGTAGTTCTCAGCGATCTGGAGCAGCACTGAATCCAGGAATCCACCGACCTCACCGGCCCGGCACATGTTGACCATCAGCGGCGGGAAGATCCGTGGGTGCTTGGCCAAGGAGGCCGACAGCGAGTGTCCTTCTTCGACATCCGAGCTGATACTGGTCAGCACCTTTGCCAGCTCCTTGTTCTCAGTTTGCTGAGACAAGATCACCAGCGCACGTAGCAAAGAAAGTCCGGCATTGATCATGGTGGCGAACTGACGAGACATGATCGCCAAGTCTTTGAGCTTGACCTTTGAACCCAACTTCGGCAGCGAGAGTTCACGCTTCATACCCGGGTTAAAGGCGGTAATGCTCAAGGGTGCATAGCCCATGGACTTCAACTTGGTCGCAACGGCCGTGGGCGAATCGGCGTCAATTTGTCCCTGAACTAGTTTGCCGGATCGGTCACGTACCGAATATTGAAAAGTGGTAACAGTTGACATCACAATCACCCGCGTCCGGTCAAACGGTTGAAGTCATCGACGTGGTGACACTTTTCAAGTCCGACTGAATACGCGACCTGTCCGTTATTGACTAACTCGGCGAGGTGTTGATCCATCGTGTGCATGCCATATTGGGCACCAGCTTGCATCGCCGAATAGATCTGGTGGGTCTTTCCTTCACGAATCGAGTTCCTGATCGCGGGGGTGGCCACTAAAACTTCCGTCGCGGCTACTCGGCCTTCGCCGTCCTTGGTTTTAGCCAAGTTCTGGCAGACCACGCCCTGGAGGGCGCCAGCGAGCTGGACCCGCACCTGTTGCTGCTGGTGCGGTGGGAAAACGTCGATGACACGGTCGATGGTCTGGGCCGCATCTTGGGTGTGCAAAGTGGCAAAGACCAAGTGGCCGGTCTCGGCAGCGGTCAAGGCCACGGAGATCGTCTCAAGGTCACGCATTTCGCCGACCATGATGATGTCGGGGTCTTGGCGCAAGGCGTGCTTGAGGGCATCGGTGAAACTGTGAGTGTCTTCGCCAACTTCACGTTGATTCACGATGCTGTTCTGGTGTCCGTGGAGGAATTCAATCGGGTCCTCAACGGTCAAAATGTGGTCGCGTCGGTTCCGATTGGCCAAGTCGATCAAGGCAGCCAAGGTTGTTGATTTGCCCGAACCCGTTGGTCCGGTGACCAAAACGAACCCCCGAGGCAGCATCGCAAAGTTAGAAACCGCTGCCGGCACACCTAAGGTTTCAAGGGACTTGATCTCAAAAGGGATCAATCGGAAGGCGGCACCGAGCGCATCACGTTGGCGGTACAGGTTCACCCTGAATCGAGCGCGCCCAGGAACCGAGTAGGCAAAGTCCAATTCAAGCTCGCGCTCAAATTTTTCGCGCTGACGCTGAGTGATGGCGGCATACATAACGCGCTGGATAACGGCTGCGGACAACACCGGGTAGTGCTCCAACGGGACCAGGTCTCCGCGTAGGCGAACAACAGGGCGAGACCCAATGGTCAGGTGCAGGTCTGAAGCGCCTGCAGTTAAGACTTCAACGAGCAGGTCTTGAAGATTCAGATCTTCTTCAGCCGCTTCCTTTTCGGTCGTGGCACGGCGGTATTCCTCGCTAAAGGTGGGCTCAACGCTGACCTGATCGGCCGGGGCCGGCTCGAGCGCAACCGGCGGCTTAGGCAGTTCTGGTTCCACCAGGGGAATCTCAGGCGCCGTCTGCGGCGCAGGAGCAACGTGCGTAACCATCGCTGGCGTGACAACAGGAGCAAGGGAAGCGGCCGGCGCACCAGCGCTGGCTGGAGCGAAACGATCATGAGCTATCGGTGCACCTGCGAAAAAGTCATCAGTAGGCGCAGCCCAAGCTTGGGTGTCAGTATCAGTGTCAGTGTCAGTGTCAGGTGGTACAAACCCGCTAATCTCCACTGCTACCTCCTAGTGCGCACTTAACGATGCATACGGTTGAAAGTATCGGCCTGCGAAAATGGTTTCTTAAGGTCATCTAGACCACCACTCGCAAAATCTCATCAATAGAGGTCACACCTTGAAGAACCTTGTTCAAACCGTCATTGCGAAGCGTGACCATCCCTGACCGCAAAGCAGCCGCAGTGATCTCAGTGGCGGGCGCGTGTTCAACCGCTAAACGCTCAATTTCCTCGTTGACCATCATCACTTCATGCAGCGCCAATCGACCCTTGTACCCAGTGCCTGAGCAGGATGGGCAGCCAATTGGTCGGTAAAGCGTGGGCATCCCGGCAGCCAGATCCCAGTTAACTCGGGCTGCGGTCAAGGTTTCATCCGTTGGCAGGTAAGCCTCTTTGCATTTGACGCACAACCGACGAGCTAGCCGCTGGGCCAAGACCGCGTCCACGGCTGAACCGACCAGGAATGGCTCAATACCCATCTCTGTCAGTCGAGTTATGGCCGATGGAGCGTCGTTTGTGTGCAGGGTTGATAGGACGAGGTGACCGGTCAGGGCGGCCTCAACTGCGATCTGAGCCGTTTCGTGGTCACGGATTTCTCCGATGAGGACGATGTCTGGGTCGGATCGAAGGATCGAGCGCAAGGACGCCGCAAAGGTCAAGCCTGCTTTGACATTGGTTTGAATCTGATTGATACCAGGCAAGCGATATTCGACGGGGTCTTCAACGGTGATGATGTTGACCTCAGGGCGGTTCAAGATATTTAACGTTGAGTACAACGTGGTCGACTTACCAGAACCAGTGGGTCCAGTAACCAGGATCATTCCGTAGGGCTTGCCAAAACTTTCGCTGTAGCGCTCGTAGTTGGCCGAGGTGAATCCCAAGTCTGCAAGATCAAGACGGGCGGTGGAGTTATCCAAAATTCGCATGACGACCTTCTCGCCCCACACGGTGGGCAAGGTGGCAACACGCAGGTCCACCTTCTTGCCGTGGGCAGACACAGACAAACGACCATCCTGCGGGATTCGACGTTCAGCAATGTTGATGTCAGCCATGATCTTCAAACGCGAGATAACGCCGGACTGAATGGACTTAGGTGAGCGCATAATCTCGTGCAAAACCCCGTCAATGCGGTATCGCACGCGCAAATCGGACTCGGTGGGCTCGAGGTGGATGTCCGAGGCTCGGTCCTGAATAGCTTGAGTAATAAGCAGATTCACAAATTTAACGATGGGAGCATCTTCAACGACCTCTTTGAGTCCAGCTAGGTCATCTCCCCCACCATCGTCAGCATCTTCAAGGGCAGTGGTCAAGTCATCAAGGTCGGAATCAGCGCGGTAATAACGGTCAATAGCTGCCGAAACATCGGCTCGAGTGGCAACGGCTGGAATGACTTCGTATCCGCTGATGGTGCGAATGTCATCAGCCGCGAAGACGTTTGCGGGGTCTGACATGGCCACCACAATGCGACCGTCTTCAAAGCCAATCGGGATCGCCATGTGCTGGCGGCATACGGAACCGGGAATTCGGGCTAGCGCAGAACCGTCCACCGGGTAATCACTCAGGTCGATAAAGCGCAATCCGATTTGCTGAGCCAGCGCTGCCACAAGTTGGGTTTCGGACAAAATTCCCTGATCCACCAACACTCGGCCCAAACTTCGGCCAAGGTTTTGATGTTGATCAACGGCAACCGATAGTTGCTCATTGGTGATCAGGCCATCCTCAAGCAAGATGTCGCCCAATTGCTTCACGGACTCAACTCCCTGCCGGCGCACGAACTGATCAACCGTTGTTGAACAGGCGGACACGAATGATCCACAGGTCAGTTATCGGCAGATGGGTGAAAATCTGAAGGCTCAGGCACAAAAAGGCACAAAATGCCCTTAAATAGGGCACACCTTGAGCTCTGAGGCCAGACAGGCCCTGGGAAAAGGCAGAGCTAGGAGCCCGGCAGGGCGCCCCTGAGCACATCAACGTCGACGACATAGCCCGTCATGAGAGCAATTTGGCCCAAGGCCTGATGGATGAGCAAATCGTGTCCGCTGACGATGGTTCCGGCCCACCCAGACGCCAAGGGTGTTGGCCACGGGTTATAGATCGCGTCAAAGAGCAGTCCCTGACCGTTGCCAGCCAAGGTAGCTGCCACGTCCGCCGGAGCGGTGTTGATCACAAGTTCAGCGCCTAGAACATGACTTTTCGCGCGATCGCTGGTCCAATCCAGTACCTCGCACTGCACATTAAGCAGTTCGGCAAGCTCAACTAAACGTTGCGCCGATGTGCCGTTGCGTGCGACAACGGTGATCGCATGCGCACCCATTTCGTGCATCGCCACCAGAGCCGATCGCGCCGTTGCGCCAGAACCCAACAACGTCACAGCACCGACCGCGACAACATTAATCTCATGCAAAGCATTGACGAATCCGCTCACATCTGTGTTATGCCCAGATCTACTTTGGCCATCAAAGACGACGGTGTTGGCCGCTTGAGTCAGCTCCACAACGGGAGTGCGCTGGCTCAACGCGGGAAGTACGGCCTCTTTAAGCGGCATGGTCAAGGAGAGCCCAGCCCATTCGGGCCCACATCCGGTGACAAATTCACAGACTTGATTGGCACTAACTTCAATGGCCTCATAGGACCAGTCCAAACCCAACTCTTCATAGGCCGCCCGATGCAAAGCAGGAGACAGCGAGTGTGTAATGGGTGTTCCAAGAACTGCTACCCGTTTAGTCATCGCAGATTCCCCTTATATTCGGCCTTGAATTTCAAGAATTCAGCGTACGAGTCAGTGAACTTCGTTAAACCCGTTGTGGTGTCTGTCGTGACAAAGTAGATCCATGGTCCCGTTGCTGGCGCAACAGCTGCTTCGAGGGCCAGTTCCGATGGAGAGTTAATCGGGCCCGGCGGCAACCCATCATTGCGATACATGTTGTAGGGGGAATCCACCTGCAGGTCCTTGGACGTCAAACGAGAAGTTACTCCCCCGAGCGCATAGACAACAGTGGAATCAAATTGCAACCGCATACCCTTTGATACGCGATTGAGAATGACTCGCGAAACTTTGGAGTAGTCGGCCGGTGAAACTTCTGCTTGCACCAGACTTGCAATGGTGACCGCATCCTTGGGCGAAATCCCTGCGGCGGCAGCTTTACGCTCAAAACCTATTTGCGCGCTGACTTCGTTGAATTTACTGACCATTGCCTGCAGCAAGGTTGTTGCCGTATCGGTTGGCTCGACGTCATAGGTTGCAGGGAAAAGGAATCCTTCAGCCTTGTTTTGGGCATAGACCGGAAGCCCCAACGCCTGTGGGTTGGCTAGTACTTGATCCACATCGGCCGCGGAGATCTTGGTCTTCGTGATGATTTGATTCTTAATCTCGCGAAGAGAGGCACCTTCTCGAACGATCACTCGCGCTGTAACCCGCGAGGAAGGGCTGAGCAAACGCGCCACAGCGTCTTGGGCTTTCATCTGTTTGAGCATGGAATAGGTGCCAGGACCGATCGAACGCGATTCCGCATTGGCCTTGGCTGCCGAGACAAAGGCTCTCTGGCTTGCCACCACATCTGCTTGATTCAAGATAGTCCCGATGCGCTTTGCGCTGGCACCGCTAGGGATGGTGACATCTACCTGCCCAAAACCTGGTCCTGAATAATCCTTCGGCGGACCGAAGGTGTTCCACAAGCCCACGCCGGCAGCAATGACAACCCCGAGAACCACAACCAAACCAAGGCCAAGTGCCACGCGAGACCGGCGGCGTTGGCGCTGACCAGACCCGAGATTGACAGCTTCTGAACTTTGCGAGGTCACTGTTCAACCTTCACACAGATACCTGCTGGACGTCCTAAGGCTCGCTCCAGATCTAAGGCCGCCTGCAAAATGACCACGGCCGCCTGTTGATCAATAATCTTGCGGGATTGTTTACTGCTTCGACCGGCTGACTGCAAACTGCGCGCGGCCTGGTTAGTGCTCATACGTTCATCAACTAAACGCACATCAATGTGCAAGCGCGCAGCAAGTAGCTGGGCAAACTCGGTGACGGCTTGGGCAGCTGGCCCTGCATCGCCGGAAAGCGAAGTAGGCATCCCCAGAACAAATTCCAACGCCTGATGCTCCTGCGCCAGGCTCACGAGCCGATCTAGGTCACCATCGCCGCGCGGGATCGTTTCCAGCGGTGTGGCCAAGATGCCATCGCGATCACTCATGCACACCCCGATGCGCACTGAACCGAGATCTACACCGATTCGCACTCCTGCTCGCATCCGCGTGCCTTACACATCACGCGTTACGACATCAACGACACTGGCCAGGGCCTGGTCAATGCCTTCGATCTGCCCGCTTCCGCCTTGGGCAACATCAGCCTTGCCACCACCACGGCCAGCCATCGGCTCCAGGACAGCCTGCAGTACCGATGCTGCCGATATTCCACGGTCCATGGCCGCCTGAGTCGCCGCTGCCACGGCAGAGACTTTGTCATCGTTAATTCCCATAGCCACAACAATGGCCGCAGTTCCTTGAAAGCTGCCCCTGGCATCCATGGCCACTTGACGAATTTCCGCAGCAGAAGATCCATCAGGAACGCGTACCGGCAACACCATCACACCACCGACATCGACTGCGTTGCTTGTCAGCGAGGCAGTGTCAGCTTTCAAGCGCTCGGCACGGACTTTGCCTAGATCTTTTTCAGCATCCTTCATGCGTTCCAGCAAGGCGCTGATCCGATCAGGCAGTTCCTCCGGACGGGCCTTAACAAGCCGTGATACTTGCTGAAGCAATACGTGCTCACGAGCCAAGAATGAATAGGCATCGGTGCTGACGAGAGCTTCAACTCGACGAACCCCAGAGCCAATCGAGGATTCACCAAGCAAGGAGATGACGCCGACCTGACTTGAGCGCGATGCATGGGTTCCACCGCACAGTTCGCGAGCCCAATCCCCTACCGAGACAACGCGTACTTGGTCCCCATACTTTTCCCCGAACAAAGCCATCGCGCCAATATTCTTAGCTTCCTCTTGAGTCATGATCTGCGCTGTAACAGCTAAGTCCGCAGCAAGAACTTCATTAACTCGGTCTTGCACATCCATCATCACTGAATCGGGGATGGCTGAGGTTGATGCAAAGTCGAATCTAAATCGCCCAGGAGCATTTTCTGAACCAGCCTGGGTTGCACCTTCACCCAAAATTTCACGGAAAGCTTTGTGCACCAAGTGGGTTGCGGTGTGGGCTCGCGAGATGGCAGCACGGCGCTTGACATCAACCTGACCCACCGCAGCTGAGCCAGCATCCACGACGCCCTTAATGACCTCACCACGGTGCACCACCAGTCCGGGCAATGGGGTTTGCACATCGTCGATGCGAATTTGGCTGCCATCGGCCAACTCGATGATGCCTGCATCGGCTAGCTGCCCACCGCCTTCAGCATAAAAAGCTGTGTCGTTCAACACCACATCAACAAATTGTCCGGTGGAAACTGAAGGTAAAGATTCACCGTCAACTAACAGACCGCGGATCGTTGAATTAGTAAGAACTTCGTCGTATCCGGTGAATCGCACTGGGCCACCGTTGTCCAGCAGGGTGCGATACCGCGCTAGGTCGGCGTGACCGGTCTTCTTGCTTCGCGCATCGGCCTTGGCGCGATCGCGTTGCTGAGCCATTAACGACCTAAAGCCCGCTTCGTCAACACTGAGCCCTTGCTCAGCTGCCATCTCAAGGGTTAGGTCAAAGGGGAAGCCGTAGGTGTCATGCAAAGCAAAGACCTGCTCGCTGCCTAGTGAAGCTTCACCCTTGGACTTGGCCTGTGCAACTGCTGTATCCAAAATTGTGGTTCCGGTGCGCAGAGTTTGAGCAAAGGCATCCTCTTCGGCTTGAGCAATACCCAAAATTCGTTCAGCATCTACTCGCAGATCCGGATACTGGCTCCCCATCGCATCGATGGTCGCGTTAACGAGTTCACTCATGGTCTGATCAGGGGCACCGAGAAGGCGCATCGAGCGCACCACCCGTCGCATGATCCGTCGCAATACGTAGCCGCGGCCTTCGTTGCCGGGCAAAATGCCATCGCCAATCATCATCACGCTCGTTCGCGCATGGTCCCCCACAACGCGAAGTCGAACGTCGGCTTCACCAGATGCGCCATAAGCAACGCCGGCAAGTTCACTAGCGCGCTTGATGATGGCACCCGTGGTGTCAATCTCATAGATGTTCTCAACGCCCTGCAAGAGCGCGGCCATCCGTTCAAGACCTAGGCCGGTGTCAATGCTTTTCGCTGGCAGGTCACCAAGAATGGGGAAGTCGTCTTTACCTTGACCATCGCCGCGCTGAAACTGCATGAAGACCAAGTTCCACACTTCAAGGTAACGATCTTCGTCAACCACCGGCCCGCCTTCTTTGCCGTACTGCGGTCCGCGGTCGTAGTAAATCTCAGAGCATGGTCCACACGGCCCAGGCACACCCATCGACCAGAAGTTATCGGCCATACCTCGACGCTGGATGCGATCACGGGGAACGCCGACCACGTTGTGCCACAAGTCCGCGGCCTCATCATCATCGTCGTAAACCGTGACCCACAGTTTGCTTTCGGGTAACCCATATCCCCCATCAGCCACTGAGCTGGTGAGCAATTCCCACGCCATCGGAATGGCGCCTTCTTTGAAGTAATCACCAAAGGAAAAGTTCCCACACATTTGAAAGAAGGATGCATGGCGGGTAGTGCGACCGACTTCTTCAATGTCAAGTGTGCGCACAACCTTTTGCACGCTGGCCGCTCGTGGCCAGGGAGGGGCTAACTCACCCAAAAAATACGGTTTGAAAGGCACCATTCCGGCGTTGACCAAAAGCAACGTCGGATCATCGGCAATAAGGGATGCAGACGGCACAACGGCATGACCGCGTTGCTCAAAAAATGCCAGCCAGCGGCGAGCGATCTCGGCCGAATCCATTGTCTGGACGCACCTGT
Source organism: uncultured Actinomycetes bacterium (assembly GCA_903920865.1). Lineage (GTDB taxonomy): Bacteria > Actinomycetota > Actinomycetes > UBA12327 > UBA12327 > AcAMD-2. The sequence continues at coordinate 80,226 of CAIXNN010000036.1, read as the reverse complement.
TCCTTTTCCGATGACAAATCCGTAAACCTTGAGGTTTTCGGCTGTGCTGAGCCTACCGGCAGGGCTATTTCTGCTCCTTCGGACGCGGCGAGCCGCTCAAAATCTGGCGAATTTTGTTCAAACGATCAGATAGGGCCGATTCATTTCCCATAGAACCCGGCTCGTAATACTGGCGAGCAATCAATTCATCCGGCAAATACTGCTGCGCTGCGATTCCGGCGGAAAGATTGTGCGGATAGACATATTCCGATCCGCCAACTATTTGTCCACCATGGTTGTCTCGCAAGTGCTTGGGAACTGCTCCGCCCAGACCTGCTTGAACATCGGCGATGGCCGCATCAATGGCAACAATGGTTGCATTGGACTTAGGCGCCAACGCCAACGCGATCACGGCCTGGGCCAACGGAATGCGACCTTCGGGCATTCCGATGAAAGCCACCGCATCCGCGGCAGCCACTGCAATACCTAGGGCGCTTGGGTCAGCCATGCCAATGTCTTCAGAAGCCAAGATGACCAGTCGCCGGGCAATAAATCGCGGATCTTCGCCAGCATCGACCATCCGTGCCAAATAGTGCAGCGCCGCATCAACATCTGAGCCGCGAATGGACTTAATGAAGGCACTAATGACGTCGTAATGCTGGTCGCCGGCTCGGTCGTAGTGAGCCAGGGCGCGATCAACGGCTCGCTCCACATCGGTGTGCTCAATAACGACCGAACCGCGATCCTGAGCCGCCCCTGCTGATGCCTCCAGCGCGGTAAGCGCACGACGCGCATCACCTGAGGCCAACCGCACCAACTGGCTTAAGACCTCTGAGTCAACCGTCAGTGCATTGCGCAGACCGCGCTCATCCACGAGGGCGTCCTGGAGCACCTGAGACACCACCTCATCGGCGAGCGGTTCGAGCGTGACCACTAATGATCGCGACAGTAAGGGGGTGACTACCGAAAAGGCGGGATTTTCTGTGGTTGCGGCAATCAGTGTGACCCATCGGTTTTCCACTGCCGGTAACAACGCGTCTTGTTGCGTTTTGGAAAACCGGTGCACCTCATCAACGAACAACACGGTTTCCGAGCCATCGGCTCCCAGGAAATGACGAGCCGAATCAATCGCCGCGCGAACATCCTTGATCCCTGCCGAGACAGCAGACAGTTCAATAAATCGACGACCGGGAGCGTTAGCAACAATTGAAGCGATCGTTGTTTTGCCACATCCAGGCGGTCCCCACAGCACAACCGACGCCGGCGTCACGCCCTGTTCGGCAATGGGCTCTACCAATCGACGTAACGGGCTGCCTACTGCGGTGGCACGTGACTGCCCAGCCACCTCGTCCAAGGTTCGAGGGCGCATTCGCGCGGCCAAGGGCAGCCGGACACGAGCATCAGCTGCAGCGCCAAACAGGTCGTCGGAGGACATTGCCGTCACACTAGTAGGTATGAGCACGCCCGAATTGGACATCCGAACCGTTGAGGATCCGGACTCCCTCGTGGCCTGGCCAGCAGGTCAGCCCTACTTGTCCTGCGAACTTGCCGCCGGTGAACTCCTCAGCGCCTACTCCGCAACCCAAGCGGGCCAGATCGTGGCGGTGTGCTTTGTTAAGGATTCGTCCAACATGCGCGATCAACCGTGGGCCACCGTGGTTGGTCAACCGAGTGCAAGTGTTGCTTTGATCTCTGCTTGCCTAGCTGATCACCCCAGCGTGCCCGATGGTGGCCAACTATCTGGCTGCACCATCCCTCGAGCAGCGTATGAATCACTTCGAGCATTTCTTGATCTACGTGGGATCTCCTGGGCCCACGAAGATCAGGGGGCGCCCTGGGATTGGTGGTGGACCGACACCGCACCGACACCAACACCGCTCTTTGACAAGGTCCAGTGGCTTGATGGCCGCGAGCAGGGCGTCGCATCGAAGATCAAAGAACTTCTCAACCTTGCTTCCCCTACGCACTGGGCAGGACCGGAAAATCCCGTGGCCACTCGATGGGCGGGCATCGTGGATTCTTCAGGCGCAGTTCTGTGCTGTGCGGCGCAGACCATGCGCCTTCCGGGTAAGCCGCACTTGGCCTCAGTGGCTACCCACCCAGATCATCGGGGAGAAGGACTCGCTGTTGCTGTGACCGGCTGGATCACGCAGCAACTCCTGCAGGAATTTCCCATCGTCACCCTTGGCATGCATGCCGATAATGATTCGGCGCGAAAGGTCTACGAAAAGCTGGGATATCGCTGTGACTATTCCTGGTTCAGCTCAGGCTTTGCGTCAATGCCGGCTTCCAACCTCTGACGAGGCGTAATCACCGTTGGTGCACCCGTCAGTGGATCGTGTCCCCCACCGGTCTTGGGGAAGGCAATGACTTCGCGCAATGAATTTGCTCCAGCAAGGAGCATGCAAATGCGATCCCAACCCAGTGCAATGCCGCCATGCGGAGGCGGACCGTACTTAAAGGCTTCGAGCAAGAACCCAAATTTACTTTCGGCTTCTTCCGAAGTGATTCCCAAAACATTAAAGACGTCGGCCTGCATACCGGGTTGGTGGATTCGGATAGATCCACCACCAATTTCATTGCCGTTGCAGACAATGTCGTAGGCCCAAGCAAGCGCTTCACCGGGTTGTTGCGTGAACGTGTCGGCCCAGTGCGCATTGGGAGCAGTAAATGGATGATGAACAGCGGTCCAACCGTCATTGCCGTCATCATCGACAATGGCTTCAAACATGGGTGCATCTACGACCCAGACAAATGACCATTGACTTTCATCGATGAGCTCACAGCGCTTACCAATTTCTAGGCGCGCCGCACCAAGAAGACCTAGCGCGTCCGAACGCTTACCGGCGGCAAAGAACGCGCAGTCCCCTGGCTTGGCACCGACCGCTGCCATCAATCCCGCACGTTCAGTATCCGAAAGGTTCTTGGCAACCGGACCTGTCAGCTCTCCGCTTTCGTCAAAGCTGACATAGGCAAGACCGCGGGCTCCACGCTGCTTGGCCCACTCTTGCCAAGCGTCAAATTGGCGACGTGGCTGATCTGCCCCACCGGGCATCACCACAGCGCCCACATGTTCGGCCTGGAAAACCCTGAACTCAGTGTCTGCGAAGTAGGCAGTCAGGTCAGTCAATTCAAGGTCAAAGCGCAGATCGGGCTTGTCCGTGCCGTACCTGTTCATTGCATCGGCGTAGGTCATGCGTGGAATTTCACCGATGGTGTGATCAATAGTCCCCTGCCAAAGGGCGCGAACAACTTCTTCACCTAAGGCGATGATGTCATCTTGCTCAACAAAGGACATTTCAATATCAAGTTGGGTGAATTCTGGTTGACGATCTGCACGGAAATCTTCATCGCGATAGCAACGGGCAATTTGGTAGTAGCGCTCCATGCCCGCAACCATCAGCAGTTGCTTGAACAACTGAGGTGACTGCGGCAGCGCGTACCAGGTTCCGGGCTTGAGCCGAGCTGGTACCAGGAAGTCTCGAGCACCTTCAGGAGTGGAGGCGGTGAGCGTAGGCGTTTCAATCTCTACGAAGTTGTGCTTATGTAAGACATCTCGCGCGATCCGATTGGCTTCACTTCGCATCCGCAGTGCACGTGAGGGACCGCTTCGACGCAGATCCAAGTAACGCCACTTCAGACGTGCCTCTTCGCCCACTTCAATTTGATCATCAATTTGAAAGGGCAATGGGGCAGATTGAGAAAGCACCTCAACGTCTTGCGCAACGACTTCGATCTCACCCGTGGGCAGATCTGCGTTTTCGTTGCCATCGGGGCGCACTCGAACGGACCCGGCAATCTTTACGCAGGTTTCGTTGCGCAAGCCATGGGCAATATCTGCGTCATGAACAACCACCTGGACTACGCCCGATGCGTCGCGAACGTCAAAGAAAGCCACGCCACCGTGGTCTCGACGGCGCGCAATCCAGCCGGCCAGGACTACGGAGCCGCCATCATCATTGCGGCGAATCGTGCCGGCTTCGCGGGTGCGAATCACAAAGATTTCCTTCCGGGTGCACTTTTCAAAGCACTAATGACACCACTAACGGCATCTGCGATCGGCACCGACACCTGTTCACCGGTTTCCATTGTCTTGAGTTGAACAACACCTTGCTCCAAGTCGCGCTCCCCCATGACAATGGCGATTTTTGCGCCAGTTCGGTCTGCAGACTTCATCGCGCCCTTCAAACCGCGCCCATCCACGGCCAGGTCAGCACTAATTCCAGCTCTTCGCAAGGCCGTAACAATGTCAAATGCCAGATCGCTAGCAGCCTGGCCAATGGGAACAGCAAATACGTCAACGACCGGCACGGCCGATTGTTGAGCTAATACTTCTTCGGCACGCATGGCCAGCAATGTTCGATCCACGCCGATGGCCCAGCCAACGGAAGGCAAGTCCGGTCCGCCAAGGGACCCACTCAAACCGTCATAGCGACCGCCACCACCAACGGCAGACTGAGCACCTAGACCATCATGGACAAATTCAAATGCGGTACGGGTGTAGTAATCAAGTCCGCGGACCAGGTGAGGTGCTTTAGTCCACTCAATCCCCGCGCTAGTGAGCAAGGCTTGGACTTTGTCAAAGTGCGCACGGTTGTGATCGGAGAGAAAATCGGTCATCACTGGCGCATCAAGTAGTTGCGCACGCACAACCTCTCGCTTGTCATCGAGAACTCGCAAGGGATTAATGGCGGCCCGCTCGCGGGTAGCTTCATCAAGATCTAGTCCGGAAAGAAATTTAACAAGTGCTTGTCGATAGGCAGGGCGATCAGAGGAATCCCCCAACGAGTTGAGCAACAAGTTCACTCGCTTTAGGCCTAGTGCCTTGAAGGAGTCCATCGCCACGACGATGAGTTCGGCATCGAGAACGGGATCATTACTGCCAATTGCCTCAGCACCGACTTGCGAAAAATGCCTGAAACGACCGGCCTGGGGCCGCTCATATCGGTAGAACGAGCCCGAGTACCACAACTTGGCTGGCAACGCGCCCTTGTGGATCCCGTGCTCGAGGACAGCTCGCATAACCGATGCGGTGCCTTCAGGACGCAAGGTCAGGTCGTCATCACCCTTAGTCGTGAAGGAGTACATCTCTTTGGAAACAACATCGGTTGATTGGCCAACACCTCTAACGAAGAGCGAAGTATCTTCGAAGGTTGGTGTTTCGATGTAGCTGTAGCCCGCGGCCTGAATGTGCTCGCCAAGCACCGATCGCACGCGAAGCAACTCTTGGCCATCAGGCGGCAGTACATCAAAGGTGCCCTTTGGAGCCTTCAAAAATTCAGTCATCACAGACCTCGTGAAGGACCAGTGCCGGCACCGTCAATAAAGGGATTATTTGCGCGTTCGGATCCGATGGTGGTGGCATCTCCATGTCCAGGCAAAACCACCGTGGCATCGTCAAGGGTTAAGCACTTAGTCCGCAAACTCACTTGCATGAGTTCGGGTGAACCACCGGGCAAATCGGTGCGACCAATGCCCTCCTTAAACAACACATCGCCCGAAATTAACAGAGGCGACTCGTCTGAGCCCATAGCTGGCCTAAACATCACTGATCCTGACGTGTGGCCAGGCGCATGATCAACGGTTATCTGCATCCCAGCGATATCCATCACCGCACCGTCAATGAGTTCCTTAATATCCTCCGGTTCGCTCCACGTTAAGCGGCCGCCGAAAAACTCGCGCGATTCTGCCGATAGTCCGGCCATCGGGTCGGACAACAGGTGACGATCCCCCGAATGAATCCATGCTGGAATGCCGCGAGCCCCACACACCGGCGTGACGGAAAAAGTGTGATCCAAGTGCCCATGGGTCAAGAGCACCGCGACTGGCTTCAGCCGATTATCAGCGATGATCTCATCGAGTTGCGCTGTGACATCGGTGCCAGGATCGACCACAACGCACTCTTGCCCAGGGCCAGTGGCCAGCACATAGCAATTTGTGCCAAAAGCTACGGCTGGAAAGCCAGCTACGAGCACAGGAACCCTCCGATGGTTCGATCCGTCAATTCCCTGCAAGCCTACCGAGGCAGGCAGGATTGGCTGCAGTCCCACGCGGCTCTAGACTTAGGCCTTGACGGGCAGTTGCGGCTCAAGCTGTAACCGGCATTAAGGCGCTCGGTAATTGGGAGGAAAAGTGGCCGGTAGTAGGCGCGAACGCGAGTTGGCTAAGCAAAAACTTCAACGCCAACTCGACAAGCAAGCGGCTACGGCCACCAAGTCCCGGGGCCGAACCATCGCCGTTATCGCCGGAGTTGTCGTGATTGCCTTGATCGTCATTGGAGCCGTTATTGCCAAGGCGAACTCGGGCTCGACCACTGCTAGCAGGCCCACCCCGACCATCTCGAGTGCTCCCGTTGCCTACAAGTGCACCCCGGTTACCAAACTCCAGACGGTGGCCAAGCAATACCCCAATGGGCCCGAAAACATCACTCTTGCCCAAGGTCTAACGCTGGGTGTAAAACTGAAGACCAACTGCGGAGATATCACGATCGACCTTGAATCGCAGAGCGCTCCTGAAAATACCAAGGCCCTGATCTTCCTTGCTAACACTGGCGCCTCTCAGGTGCTCGTGCCTGGTGACCAAAACAGCGGAGTTCGACAGGTAGAGGGCTACTTTGACAACACTGCCTGCCATCGCCTCACCACCGCTGGCATCTATGTCCTGCAATGTGGCGACCCCACTGGTACCGGTGGCGGTGGTCCGGGATTTAAGACAAAAGATGAAAACCTCACCGCATTGGGCACAGGAAGTTCGGTCATCTACCCCAGAGGCATCGTGGCCATGGCCAATGCCGGTCCCAACACCAATGGCAGCCAGTTCGTCATTGTGTACAAGGATTCCCCGCTACCGCCTAATTACACCGTGATTGGCGAAGTCACCAAGGGGCTCAACATCGTCGAATCGATCGCCAAGGGTGGGGTTCAAGGGGGCGGCACGGACGGCAATCCCAAATTAAGTCTCATTTTGAAAAAGGTTGACTCATTCCAGACCCAAAGCGTCAATAATCCGAACATAATCGGTGGCAAAGCGGGGTAATTCCCCCACGCCCGTAGGCTTACCCTGACAAGCAGTTAGGCAAGAGCTACCGACAGAAGTAGAGGACGTTAATGACTGAGGCTCCTTGGGGTCGAGTGGACGATTCGGGCAACGTATATGTCCGAACTCAGGACTCAGAGCGTCTGATTGGCTCCTGGCAAGCAGGCCCCCCTGAGGAAGGCTTGTCCTTTTACCAACGACGCTTTGATGGTCTAGCCGCTGAAGTGACTCTGCTGGAAAAGCGCCTGAAGGCCGGCGGGGTTGACCCAGAAACCGCCATGACTACCGTTGCCCGACTGCGGGAGCAAATCGAAAATGCAGCGGCCGTTGGCGACCTAGCCACGTTGATCAAGCGCCTAGATCAGTCAGTTGCCCTTGTTGACCAGCGCAAGGCTGAGGTCAAGGAACAGCGAAAGGCTGAGAAGGCACAGGCCCTTGTCAATCGAGAAGCCATTGTGGTTGAGGCCGAGAAACTTGCTCAAACGACGTCATGGAAATCTTCTGGCGATCGCTTCAAGGTGCTGCTCGATGAATGGAAAAATGCGCCCCGCGTTGACCGCTCCGCCGAACAAGCCATGTGGAAGCGCTTCAGCGCAGCCCGCACCGCATTTGATCGCGCACGTCGTGCACATTTTGCAGCCCTTGATGTTGAACGCGAACAGGCCAAGGTGATCAAGGAACGCCTTGCAACCGAAGCCGAATCACTCAAGGACAGCGCCGACCTGACAGAGACCGCACGCGGTTTCAGGGACTTGATGGCGCAGTGGAAGCGAGCTGGCCGTGCCGGCAAGGGTGATGATGAACTGTTGTGGCTGCGATTCAAGGCAGCTCAAGATGCATTTTTTGCGCGTAAGAACGAGAAAGAGGCCGGCGATGCCATCGAGCAGGCCAGCAATTTGACCGCCAAGCAGGAACTCCTGGTTAAAGCCGAGGCACTTTTGCCTATTACGGAGATCGGACCAGCCAAGGGATCGCTGCGCGAAATTACTCGCCAATGGGAAGCCATCGGTCATGTCCCCCGCGAGGATAAAGCCAAACTTGAACAGCGCCTAAAGAAGGTCGAAGACGCAATCCGGCGCGCCGAAGAAGACCAATGGACCCGTCAGGACCCAGCAGCCAAGGCACGCGCGCAAGATGCGGTGGATCAACTTCTCGCCGCCATCGCCAAGCTTGAAAAGAAGCGAGATGAAGCTGCCAGTAAGAGCAACGAGCGCGGGGTTGCCGATGCCCAAGCATCTATCGATGCTCGCCAAGAATGGCTAGCCCAAGCTCAACAGGCGTTAAACGAATTCAGCCAGTAACGCGGTAGACGTCAAATACTCCCGGCACGCTTCGCACTGTTCGTAGCACCGCATCTAGGTGCATCGGGTCGGCCATTTCGAAAGTAAAGCGACTCAAAGCAATACGATCCTTTGACGTGCTCACTGAAGCCGACAAGATATTGACATGTTGATCGGACAAGGCTCGAGTCACATCAGAGAGCAGGCGAGCACGATCTAGCGCCTCAACTTGGATATTGACTAAGAACATCGACTGAGCTGTCAGTGCCCACTCAACGTCGACGAAGCGATCCTCTTGGTCCCCCAGCGCATGAATATTTTCAATATTGAAGCAGTCCGCTCGGTGCACGGAGACCCCACTGCCACGGGTGACAAAACCTACGACCTGATCTCCTGGCACCGGCGTACAACAACGCGCCAGCTTGGTCCAGACATCGCTGGCGCCGACTACGTCCACCCCAGATTCACCGCGGGACCGCGAAATCCTCGCCTCAACGGCTGGGAGGTCGGTCTCGGTGAGGTCCTCGGCCAGGGTTTGGGTCCCACCCAGAGCTGCCACTAGACGTGCAACCACGGTGGATGCTGCTACGTGGTTTTCGCCAATGGCCACAAACAGGCCCTGGATATCACCGTGATGCATTTGGGTAGCAACAGAATCAAGTGCATCGCCGGACATCACACGCAACGGCAGGCCCTCTTTTCGAATCGCCTTGGCAAGCTCGTCACGACCATGTTCGCTGGCTTCTTCACGACGCTCCTTGGAGAACCACGACTTGATGCGATTCTTTGCCCGTGTACTTCCAACAAAGTTCAGCCAATCTCTTGACGGACCGGCCCCTTCGCCCTTTGACGTGAAAATTTCCACAACATCGCCGTTTTCAAGTACCGACTCCAGCGGCACCAACCGACCATTGACCCGAGCGCCCATACAGCGGTGGCCGATTTCAGTGTGCACCGCATAGGCCATGTCAACAGGCGTGGACCCCACGGGCAGCGCCAGGACATCGCCCTTGGGGGTGAACACAAAGACTTCAGCAGCTCCCAAGTCGTACCGAAGCCCATCAAGGAATTCGCTGGGGTCGGCTGTTTCTTGTTGCCAATCCAGCAGTTGCTTAAGCCAGTACATGTCTGCGGCATCGCGCACTCCGGTGGTGCGGCCATCGGAATCTTCCTTGTACTTCCAATGCGATGCGATGCCGTACTCGGCCCGACGGTGCATGGCATAGGTGCGAATCTGTAGCTCCACCGGCTTGCCCGATGGGCCGATCACGGTCGTATGCAGAGATTCATACATGTTGAACTTCGGCATCGCGATGTAGTCCTTGAAGCGACCAGGTACCGGATTCCACCGCGCATGCACTGCGCCGAGGGCTCCATAACAATCGCGTAGGTCCTCAACCAAAATTCGCACGCCCACGAGATCGTAGATGTCAGTGAAATCGCGTCCCCGAACGATCATCTTTTGATACACCGAGTACAGATGCTTCGGCCGGCCGGTCACAGTGGCCTTAATCCCAGCATCACCTAGGTCGTGACTGACCTGAGCAATCACATCGGCCAAGTATTGATCGCGCTCGGGTGCACGCTGATCTACCAACTCTTTGATTTCGTCAAACATCTTTGGATACAACGTCCCAAAGGCAAGATCTTCGAGTTCCCATTTGATCGCATTCATTCCCAAGCGATGAGCAAGTGGGGCATAGATTTCGAGGGTTTCTTGCGCCTTTGCTTCCTGCTTGTCAATGGGAAGAACACCGAGCGTGCGCATGTTGTGCAGGCGATCAGCAAGTTTGATCACCAGGACTCGGATATCTCGCGCCATGGCAACGACCATTTTGCGAACAGTCTCGGCTTGGGCTGCCTTGCCGTAGCGCAACTTGTCCAGCTTGGTTACGCCGTCGACAAGTTCAGCGACCTCATCGCCAAAAGTTTGTCGCAATTCCTCAAGGGAATAGTCCGTATCCTCAACAGTGTCGTGCAGCAGTGCTGCGACCAGCACAGGTACGGGCATCCCCAGATCAGCCAGAATTTCCGCCACCTGAACCGGGTGAGTGATGTAGGGCTCCCCCGATTTTCGGGTTTGTCCGCGATGACTGCCTTCTGCAATCTCAAAGGCCAACTGCAAGTCACGTTGATCGGCTTTGGGGTAATGCTGACGAATGGACTTCGACACGGCCTCAAGTTCAGGGGAGGTAACCGCACTACGACCACGGCGCGTCAAGCGGGTGAGCCTTGAGGCGCTCGAATCGCTGACAGGCAAGGTCACGGAGTCATCAGACATGGCAACCTCCCTGAACACATCCTAGAAGGTCACACCGGCCAGCGCCCATGCACAAGTCAGATCAGCGACGCTTCTTGGACCGAGACTTCCGTGCTGGCTGCTGACGCTTTCCGGCTGCTTGAGCAGGCGCCGATGCAACCGCCGCTACCGGTTCCCCGGGTGTGGTTGCTGCTGTGCCTTTGGCCTTCTTGTCTGCCTTCGGTCCGGCTGCTTGCTTTTGTTCGACCCGACGAGCAAGGGCCTGCATCGCCGGTTCGCGCTCTTTGAAGTCAGTAAGCAGTGGTGTGGCGATGAAAATGGAACTGTAAGTACCAGCAGCGATTCCAACGAACAAAGCCACACCGAGTTCTTGGAGCGTTCCTGCTCCCAAGAGTCCAACCGCACCGATCAAGATCGCAACCACGGGTAGCAAGGCCACCACCGAAGTATTGATGGACCGAACCAAGGTTTGATTAACAGCCAGATTGGCCGCTTGGCTATAGGTCATCCGGCTGCTACCAGCAAGGCCCTTGGTGTTTTCCCGAACCTTGTCGAAGACCACCACGGTGTCATAAAGGGAATAACCCAAAATCGTGAGCACTCCAATGACGGTAGCTGGCGTGACTTCAAGACCAAGCAACGAATACACCCCGACCGTGATCAAGACGTCGTGAATCAGCGCCACCAAAGCAGCCATGGCCATCTTGAACTCAAAGTAAATACTGAGGAAGATCACGACCAAGATCAAGAACACCACTAAGCCGGTAACAGCCTTCTTAGTGATCTCAGATCCCCAGGACGGACCAACGAACTGGACCGTAACCGTGTCTTCTTTGACCGAGAGTGTTTTGCTCAAAGACGTAACTGCCTTGTTTCGCTCAGACTCGGTCAGTGCTTCGGTTTGAATCCGAAACTTGTTGCCATTGATCCGCTGCACAACGGCGTTGTTCACGCCAGCCTTAGTCATGGCGGTGCGCGCCTGTTCAATCGTGCCTTGTTGCGCCTCAACCTGGAAGACAGTTCCTCCGGTGAACTCAACCCCAAAATTCAGGCCACGAATACCCAATGAGAGAGCGCAGATCACGACGATGAGTCCACTGATGGCATACCAGCGACGTCGGCGTGCAATGAAGTCATATTGCAACTGACCGCGGTAAAGGCGGTTACCCAAATCACCAAGGCGAGACATCAGACCTCCTCAGAGCTGGCAGTGACAGCGGCTTGTGTCTGGGCAGGTTCTGGAACATCAACACCCAATCTGCGTGGATCAACACCGGACAAGCTATTGCCCTGGGCGAAGAACGGACGGTTAGCCAAGATCGCGATCAACGGTCGCGTGAAGGTGAACACCACGACAATGTCAATGATGGTGGTCAGCCCTAGAACGAACGCAAATCCTCGGACATTGCCAACCGATACGAAGTAGAGCACTCCGGCAGCCAGCAGGGACACAAAGTCGGCAGCCAAGATCGTCCGACGAGCCCTCAACCAACCTGACTCAACGGCCACTCGCAACGACTTGCGATCTCGTACTTCATCACGAATTCGTTCGAAGTAGACAATGAACGAGTCGGCGGTAATACCGATGGCGACAATGGCACCAGCAACACCGGCCAGCGTCAAAGTGAAACCAATCGTTCGGCCCAGCAGGACGAACAAGGTGTAGGTAAGGAATCCCGCCACCGCAAGGCTGGCAACAGCAACCAATCCCAATGCGCGGTAGTAGAGCAACAAGTACACGACCACGAGCAGCAGACCAAGGCCACCAGCGATCAATCCGGCCTTGAGTTGGTCTTGTCCAAGTGTGGCCGAGACTGAGTCAATGGATTGAATATCGAAGGCCACCGGGAGTGCACCGAACTTCAACACGTTGGCCAGGTCGGTCGCCGACTGTTGGGTGAACTTGCCAGAGATCTCAGCACGCCCACCGGTAATGGCTTCATTCACTGATGGAGCCGAAACCACAAGCCCGTCCAAAACAATGGCGAACTGGTTCTGCGGAGCCTTTTGACTGGTCAAACTTTGGGTGGTCTCGGCAAACTGCTTGGTTCCGGTTCCATCAAAGGACAGGTTGACGATCCACTCGCCCACCCCCTGTTGGCGCAACGTAGCCGAAGCATCAGAGATGTTCTCGCCCTTGACCGCAGTCTTGGACAGCAAATACTTGGCCTCGCCTTGCTGCGAACAGGTAATCAAGTACTGGTTGGGGTCATCGGGCTTAGTACTTACGCGCGTTTTGGGGTTGGTGCAATCCAACGCCACAAATTGCGCCTGGAAGGCCGCCGATGGCGATGAGGTCTGGATCGGAAGCGGCTTGACCTTCACCGTCTTGCCCTTGACCTTGGTTGGCGTGCCAGCTGCTTCTTCAATCACGGGACGGAAGTTCAGTTGCGCGGTTTGACCGACCAGGTCAACGATGCGCTTTTGATTAACACCTGGGATTGACACAACCACGATGGAGTTAGCGCCATTGCCCTGCGTCGTAACCTCAGCTTCTGCAACACCGAGACTGTTAACACGTTGACGAATGATTTGAACAGCTTGATCAATCTGGTCTTGGGTAAATGATCCCTGCGCCACATTGGGCTTCAACGTGACCGAGGTGCCACCGCGAAGGTCCAGACCAAGGTTGGGGGTCAACGATTCGTTAGCCAAGGGCCAGAGCAACCACGCCGCAAGCGCCAATAAAACGGCGGCGAGAATGCCTAGAGTTCTTGACGGACGATAAGCAGAGGAAGCCACGCTCGCCATCCTTATGGGGACACCTGCCCACGCGCTACTTGCGCAGGGGGATGCCAAGTATCGCCGACCGCCCCACCAATAGGTAGCGGTAGGTCAGATTCGGCGCGTCATTGAGACTCAAATAGCGAAAAATCGGGCGTGGGAGCAGGTGGTGTGCGCCCAAGGTGCACCCATGCAGCCGGCGTAGCCACCCGGCCTCGAGAGGTGCGCGCCAACAGGCCCGAGCGCACCAGGAACGGTTCGGCCACCTCTTCGACCGTCTCACGCTCTTCCCCAACGGCCACAGCCAAGGTCGATAGCCCCACCGGTCCGCCAGCGAAGGAATCAATCAGGGCAGTAAGCACTAAACGGTCAAGGCGGTCCAGGCCTATCTCGTCAACGTCAAAGAGCTCCAATGCCTGCTGCGTCACCGATTGACTAATGCGAGAATCCGCATGCACTTGTGCATAGTCACGCACTCGACGCAGTAACCGGTTGGCGATGCGCGGAGTTCCACGGCTTCGGGTGGAAATCTCCACCACTGATGAGTCGTCAATGTCGACATTGAGCAGGCCAGCTGAGCGAACGATGATCGATGACAAGTCTGCTGGTTCATAAAAGTCAAGCTGCGCAGTAAAACCGAACCGGTCTCGCAATGGTGCTGGCAATAATCCCGATCGGGTCGTCGCGCCGATGAGCGTAAAGCGCGGTACCTCAAGCGGGATGCTTGTCGAACCTGGCCCTTTGCCGACCACGATGTCCACTCGGAAGTCCTCCATCGCCATGTAGAGCATTTCCTCAGCAGTTCGAGCCATGCGATGAATCTCGTCAACAAAGAGAACTTCACCTTCACGAATATCGGACAGCAGCGCCGCGAGATCTCCTGCGTTCTGCAAGGCAGGACCACTGGTGATCCGCAGCGGCATACCCATTTCTTGGGCCACGATCATGGCCAAGGTGGTCTTACCCAGGCCAGGAGGACCAGCGAACAACACGTGGTCAGCCGTTCCCCCACGGGCCAGAGCCGCTTGCAAGACCAGCGATAGTTGATCGCGCACTCGCTGTTGACCGACAAACTCCTGCAAACTTTTCGGACGCAGTGCAGATTCAGCTGCACGTTCAATCGGGTCAGCTTGAGCGGTGACAAAGTCTTCATCCATTAGCGCTTCAACTCCTGTAAAGCGGCGCGCAAGAGTTCTGGTACAGATTGCTCGCCGGATCGCTTAGCTGACTCCACCGCACTGCGGGCGTCCTTGTTGTTCCAACCCAAACCAACAAGGGCTTCAATGACTTGGTCCTCATCCGGGTGAGCAGTGCTTGGCTTGCCGCCTACCGGACTCAGTGCTGGACCGAGTCGATCCCGCAGCTCGAGCACAATTTTTTCTGCGCCCTTTTTGCCAATTCCAGGAACTGCTGTCAACATTGCGTGATCGGCGCCACCAATGGCATGGCGTAGTTGATCAGGGGAATACACCGCCAGCATCGCCAACGCTAATCTGGGACCGACCCCGCTTGCAGTCTGCAAAATCTCAAACGTGCGCCGCTCATCAGATGAGGAAAAGCCATACAGCGTAAGGGATTCCTCACGCACTACAAGGGTGGTGTGTAAACACGCTGGGGTTCCTACCCGAAGCTCCGCCAAGGTATTGGGGGCCGTGTTCACCACCAGACCCACTCCGCCGACTTCAACGACCACGCAGTCAAGGCGAACATCAGCAACGATGCCGGAAACGGTTGCGATCATTTGGTGGCCCTGACTGCAGCTTGAAGTCTTTCCTGAGCCGGACTTCGCCAGAGATGACAAATAGCTAGCGCCAGCGCATCGGCTGCATCAGCTGGACTCGGCGGTGCATCAAGTCGAAGCAATCGCGCCACCATGGCACCGACTTGAGCCTTGTTTGCTCGACCAGATCCCGACACTGCGGCTTTGACCTCACTGGGCGTGTGTAGCGCAACGGGGATTCCGGCCCGAGCCGCAGCCAACAGTGCCACCGCACCAGCTTGAGCGGTGCCCATCACGGTGCTGACATTGTGCTGACTAAAAACTCGTTCCACAGCAATGGCATCGGGTTGATATTTCTCAATCCAAAGGTGCAACTCATCGGCAACCACGAGCAAGCGTTGCTCCAAGGCCATGGACGCACTAGTGGTGATGACCCCCACGTCCACCAGAGCCAAGGACCGGTCTGGGCGTGCCTGAACCACGCCGACTCCACAGCGGGTCAAACCTGGATCTACGCCTAGAACACGCACGATAAGCCCTTTCGATCCGAACAGGTGTTCGGATGAACGTTAGCCTGCCGCGGCCTCAAGTACCTCATCCGACACGTCAAAATTGGCCCAAACGTTCT
The DNA here is from genome assembly GCA_903920865.1 of uncultured Actinomycetes bacterium. Lineage (GTDB taxonomy): Bacteria > Actinomycetota > Actinomycetes > UBA12327 > UBA12327 > AcAMD-2. Next base: position 64,600 of record CAIXNN010000036.1, on the reverse strand, counting down.
GGACATCGTCGCTGTCCTCAAGGGCATCAATCAGGCGGAAGATCTGCCTAGCACCGTCCTCATCCAGCTCGATGCTCACCGAGGGCAGGAAGGTGGGATCTGCCGAGTCGTAGTCAATGCCGGCATTGACTAGCGCGGTACGCACCGCCACCAGATCGCTTGCCTCTGAAATGACTTCATACTGATCGCCAAGGTCAACGACTTCCTCCGCGCCGGCGTCAAGGACAGCCAGCAAAATGTCGTCTTCGCTTAGCGATTCTTTGGGAACGATGACCACGCCCTTGCGATTGAACAAGTAGGACACCGAGCCAGGGTCGGCCATCGATCCACCGTTACGAGTCATGGCGACCCGAACATCGGAGGCCGCACGATTGCGATTATCGGTAAGGCACTCGATGAGAACAGCAACACCGTTGGGTCCGTATCCCTCATACATGATGGTTTGCCATTCAGCACCACCTGCCTCAACGCCGGATCCACGCTTGAGTGCTCGATCAATGTTGTCGTTAGGAACCGAATTCTTCTTGGCCTTTTGAACCGCGTCATACAAGGTCGGGTTGCCATTGATGTCTGGACCACCCACGCGAACCGCAACCTCAATGTTCTTAATTAACTTCGCGAATAGCTTGCTGCGCTTGGCATCGACAACTGCCTTCTTGTGTTTGGTTGTCGCCCATTTGGAATGGCCACTCATGACTGCCCCTTCACCCTGCGTACAAAAAGTTCATGAAGTCTCGTATCGGTGGTCAGCTCTGGATGGAAGCTACACACCATCAACGCGCCTTGCGATGCAGCCACAATCCTACCCTCGGCCGGCCCATCTGAGACCGTGGCGAGGACTTCAACCTTGGGTCCAATGGCCTCAATCCAGGGGGCACGGATGAAGACTGCATGCACCTTCTCCCCCGCAATGCCCTCAACTGCCACTTGAGTTTCAAATGAATCAACTTGGCGACCAAAGGCATTGCGACGAACGGTGATGTCCATCCCGCCAAAGGTTTCTTGATCTGCTTCGCCATCAAGAATGCGATCAGCCAGCAAAATCATCCCAGCACAGGATCCAAAGCACGGCATGTTGTTGGCGATCCGCTCACGAATTGGATCCGCGAGTAAAAAGGTTGTCGCCAACCGAGCAATGGTGGTGGATTCACCACCGGGCAATATCAATGCGTCAACCGAGTCAAGTTCTTCGGGGGTGCGTACTTCGCGAACACTTTCGCCAAGACTTGCTACCGCGCGAATGTGTTCTGCTACATCACCTTGGAGTGCGAGAACTCCAATGACCGGACTCACCAGCCGCGGTCGGCGAAACGCTGGTCCGTGGGCAAGGTCGAAATGTTGATTCCCACCATCGCCTCACCCAAGCCGCGAGAGACCTTCGCGATAACGTCAGGGTCGTTGTAAAAAGTGGTTGCCTTAACGATTGCTTCGGCGCGCTTTACCGGGTCCCCCGACTTGAAGATTCCCGAGCCCACGAAAACTCCCTGAGCTCCCAGTTGCATCATCATGGCCGCGTCGGCTGGGGTGGCAATTCCTCCTGCAGTAAAGAGCACCACGGGCAAGGCTGCCTTCTCGGCCACTTCTTGAACCAATCCAACTGGTGCGCGAAGTTCCTTGGCTGCAACAAAAAGTTCGTCCTCATCCAAAGTGCTTAGTCGGCGGATGTCGTTAAGAATTTGGCGCATATGACGCGTGGCCTCAACGACATTTCCTGTGCCGGCCTCACCCTTTGAACGAATCATGGCCGCACCTTCACCGATGCGCCGAAGGGCTTCACCTAGGTCGGTGGCTCCGCAAACAAAGGGAACTGTGAAGTTCCACTTATTGATGTGATTGACCTCATCTGCCGGCGTGAGCACTTCCGATTCGTCGATGTAGTCCACGCCAAGTGATTGAAGGACTTGGGCCTCAACAAAGTGACCAATTCGCGCCTTTGCCATCACCGGGATGGACACTGCTTCGATGATGGACTCGATCATGTCTGGATCAGACATCCGAGCTACGCCCCCGTCGCGACGAATGTCGGCCGGAACGCGCTCAAGGGCCATGACTGCTACCGCACCAGCATCTTGGGCAATGCGCGCTTGCTGCGCGTCAATAACGTCCATGATGACGCCACCCTTGAGCATGTCTGCCATACCGCGCTTGACGGCGCTGGTGCCGGTGGTTCCTTGATTCTCAGTCACGTTCAAACCTCAACAGTTGATGGCCCTAGGTGTCCATCGTAGGCGATGGCGCAATCGGCAAATTCAGGAGTCTGACGTTGGAGCCTTAACGCGAACGATGCGCGAAACCAGTCGGTTGAGCCAGGTTAATGTCAATAAACTCCGGCCACGGGGCGCGTCCTTGTAGGTGCAGGAACCGCACGATTGCTCGTCGCCTCATCTTTTGGCACTGGGCAACCGCGTCGGCATGAAAGCCCTTGGCTAGTTCAACTCTGCGAGTGGTCGAATCGAGCTCTTCCATCAACTCGGAACCCCCGCCTATGGCCGCATACTCCATGACACTTTGCTCATCGGGCAAAGCCGCCTGCAGGGCTTGTGTCAATTCACCTTCAGCTTCGTTTCGTCCAGCTTGCTCGAGTCGCTGAGCTCGGTGATCCTTCTCCAGATCTGTTTCGCCAAAATCTCGGGCTGCATGAGCAAAGCCATCGATGGTTATACGAGCAGCTGGATCAAGGGGCCCGTCCATGGCTGCCAGCTCGATGGCTTCGCTCGCTCGGCGCAAGAGTTGCGCGCGAAGTGCTGCTTCGGCGCGATCAACTCTGATGTGTAAACGGTCAAGGCGCCCGGCCAGCTGACTCAAATACACACCAATGATTACCGCGGCAAGTAATGCCCAGGTAGACCAGTTCACGATGAATCACCCCTGCCCCAAAGTTTTGCGCGACCAAGTGCGGTTGCACCTACATCTTCACGAACAACCTCACCGGGCACATAAACCGTGTCATAAATTTCTATGACTTCATTGACCACCGCATTCCAATCGTAGGAATACGCCCGATCGCGACCGTGATGAGCAATGCGCTCTCGGACAGCCTTGTCCGTCAATAATTCAATGACTTCACGTGCTAATGCTTCATAGTCCTCATTGGGGAAAAGGCGCCCAGCGCCATCGTCTCCCAGCACCTTGACGAAGGCTTCAAGGTCGCTTGCCACCACGCACGCACCGGCGGCCATGGCCTCAAGCAAAATAATTCCGAAACTCTCTCCGCCGGTGTTGGGGGCAACAAATACGTTGCTTCGACGAAGCAGAGCAGCCTTTTGCCCATCAGATATTCGACCCATGAAATGGATGCGCCCATGGAGTGAGCGCGGGACTAACTTCAGGGCAGAATCCACATCACCTGGCCCGGCAACGTAAAACACCGCCTCGGTCCGCTCTCGCGCAATGGCCTGCATCGCTTGAGCAAATACCTGAAAACCTTTACGTGGTTCATCAACCCGGCCCAAGAAGGTGACCACTTCAGCGTCAACAGGAGTGGAAGTCATCGGCTCAGCGTCGGCATAAAACGCAACATCAACTCCATTGGGAACGATGACTGAATCAAATCCGATGTGCTCGCGCAAGGTTTCACGCGCATACTCGCTGACCGAAATGCGCCCATTGAGTTTCTCTAGGGCTGATCGCAAGATTCTCGCGGTGCCGGACATCATTCGTGAGTTTTCATTTGAGGTGTGGAACGTGCCAACGATTGCACCTTCGGCCGCCCACGTTGCAACTAGTGACAAACTTGGTGCGGCCGGTTCGTGCACGTGCAAGATGTCAAAGTGACCTTCATCAATCCACCTGCGCACTCGCTGCGTGGACAGTGGCCCGAAAATCAAGCGGGCGACCGAACCGTTGTAGCGAATGGGAATTGCTCGTCCGGCCGAGACCACAAAATCCTCATCTGGTTCATCATCACCAGGAGCCAGCACCGAAACTTCGTACCCCTTGGCGATCAGGGCATGGGCTAAGTCGCGAACATGAGTCTGCACCCCACCGGGCGCATCCCAGGAATATGGGCACACGATCCCGATTCGTCGAAATTGGTGCGTGGGCGATGGGCCGCTGGAATCGGTCCCCTCCGCACTGATCAACTCAGATTCGCTCACAACAATCCCCGATCCTCATCCCAGAACGGCTGCATCATGTGCCAGTCCGTGGGATGGGCACTGATATTTGCTTGGAAGGCATCGGCCATCTGCTGAGTCAACACCTGAATTCGATCATGCCTAGGAGCTGTCGCCGGCAATACTTCACGCAATGGTTCATCAAACTCAATGGCCATCTGCTCGCCCTTGTAATAAAACCGCACGGTAAGCAAAGCAGCGCCGGTGCTTGTGGCCAGCGCAGCAGGACCGGCCGGAAAGTGGGCCGGGGCGCCGAAGAAATTGACTGGGATTCCATTTCCACTCAGATCACGATCGGCAAGCAAGCACACAATGCCACCTTCACGCAGTCGAGTTTTCATGGTGGCTAAAACTCTCGGCCCACCATCAGCAGCCAAGATTTCCATCCCCAAAGACTCACGATGGGCTTTGAATCTCTCAAAGAGTGCTTCTGGCTTGAGGCGTTCAGCAACGGTTGTGAAGGCGCCATGGGCAATGCCGAGCCACGCACCACCTAAATCCCAGTTGCCACTGTGAGATAGAGCAATCACCAAGCCACGGTCATCATCAACGAGAGTTTGAACCACCTCTGGATTGACAACATGAATGCGAGAAAGGACCTCTTCGCGACTCCATTGCGCCAATGAAAACGTTTCGCGCCAGTACCTCATATAGGACTGCATCGATAGGCGAGTTAGCTCGGCAAGCTCAGCAGGAGAGGTGTTCGGGTCAACCACGCGTGCCAGATTCGAACTGAGTCGTCGTACGCCATCCCCATCGCGTGCCCAGGTTTGATCAGCAAGCACCGAAAATGACTTACGAACCAGGCGCTCCGGAACCGCTCCGGCCACACTCCAGCCAGCTGCATACGCCAGATCCACGGCGCGATCGCGCACATTGCCCACTTAGGAAACCTGCCGACGAACCATGATCATGCGTTGAATGACGGTAGCGGTGATGGCCGCAACCAAGACCCACAAACCAATGGCCTGGACAAAAGGAACCCCAAGACCTGAGAACACGGTCACTGTCAGGACAAGAACAAGGCGCTCGGTTCGCTCGGCAATGCCACCTGAAGCTTTCAGACCCAAACCTTCAGCTCGGGCGCGCGCATAACTAATGACTTGGCCGGCGGCTAAGCAATAAAGCGATGCGTATCCAAGAATTGGCTCATTGCCATTTCCCAAAAACCAAATCGTCAAGCCGGCAAAAATAGCCGCATCGGTTACGCGATCAAGGAGCGAATCGAGAAAGGCTCCCCACTCCGAAACCTTCCCAGCTTGCCGGGCCATGGAGCCATCAATCATGTCACTGAAAGCGAAGAGTGAGACGATGATTGCTCCCGCAACAAGGTGGCCGGTTGGAAAGCACCACAAAGCGGCAACCACCGCTCCCAGGGTTCCAGTGATTGTTACCGCGTCAGCAGAGACATGAAGCTTTAGCAGGCCCCGCGCGATCGGATCAATGGCACGTGAAGCAAGGTCCTTAGCTTTTGCTTTCCGCTCGAGTTCAGCTGGCTGACTCACTGGCTCCACCTCCCGACCCTTGATGGTTTACAGCAACGATGTTAGCCAGCATGCTGACTCCAGGCCTGCGACAAAAGCTCACGGGTTTGTACTAATAACTCGGGCAATATGCGGGTCCCGGCAACCACGGGCATGAAATTTGTATCCCCGCCCCAGCGAGGCACCACATGTTGGTGCAGGTGTGCGGCAATTCCGGCACCTGCAGCACCGCCCTGATTCATCCCGATATTGAAGCCAGCAGGACGTGAGACTTCCTTAAGAACATTGATCGCAGTAACCGTGAACTCGGTGAACTCAGCTAATGCTCCCGTTGGCAAGTCAATGTAATCAGCCAGGTGCTCAAAGGGGCAGATCAAAAGGTGACCGGCGTTGTAGGGGTAGCGATTGAGAACCGCATAAACGTGCTGTCCGGTTGCTATGACCAGTGATTCCTCAGCGGGGTCGTGCGGTGAACTGCAAAAGGGACAGTGATCACCAGCATCGGCTGTGCTCGGCTTGTTTTCACCCTTGATGTACGCCATTCGATGTGGCGTCCAGAGGCGATCAAAGGCATCCGTGTAACTCATCATCACACCTGGATGCGTCGGTTAACCGCATCGACTACGCGCGCGATTGCTTCATCGACGACAACGCCATTGTCTTGGGTTCCATCACGAAAACGGAATGAGACTGCGCCCGCAGCCGCATCTTCATCACCGGCGATAAGCATGTAAGGGACTTTTTGTTTTTGCGCATTGCGAATTTTCTTTTGCATCCGCTCGCTTGATGCATCCACCTCAACGCGAATGCCGGCCGCGCGAAGTTTTTCAGCTACGCCTTCCAAGTACGGAACGTGTTCGTCGGCAATCGGGATCCCGACAACTTGAACGGGAGCTAACCACGGAGGGAAAGCCCCGGCATAGTGTTCAAGCAAAACCGCAAAGAAGCGCTCAATGGAACCAAAGAGCGCGCGGTGAATCATCACCGGTCGTTGGCGAGAGCCATCAGATGCTTGGTATTCAAGGTCAAAGCGCTCGGGCAAGTTGAAGTCAACCTGAATGGTGGACATTTGCCATGAGCGGCCAATGGCGTCGCGCGTTTGGACGGAAATCTTCGGGCCGTAGAAGGCAGCGCCTTCAGGGTCCATGACCAATTCCAGTCCCTGATTCTGCGCTACCGAGCGCAAAACCTCAGTGGCTTCCTCCCACACCTCATCGCTGCCGATGGACTTGTTCGGATCGCGGGTGGACAACTCAAGGTAGAAGTCATCGAGCCCGTAGTCGCGCAACAGGTCCAGCACGAAGGTCAACAAGCGATCAAGTTCTTCGGCCATCTGTTCGCGCGTGCAATAGATGTGCGCATCGTCCTGGGTAAATCCGCGGGCGCGGGTCAAGCCATGGACCACACCGGACTTCTCGTAGCGATACACCGTTCCGAATTCAAACAAGCGTAACGGCAGTTCGCGATAGGAGCGTCCGCGCGCGCTATAGATCAAGTTGTGGAACGGACAGTTCATGGGCTTCATGTAGTACTGAGCGCCCTGGCGTTTGACCTGACCATCGGCGTCGTACTCGGTGTCCAAGTCCATCGGTGGGTACATGCCTTCGGAGTACCAGTCCAAGTGACCTGATTTTTCAAACAAGATCGACTTGGTCAAGTGCGGGCTGTACACAAACTCATAGTTCGCGGCTTCGTGTTGCTTGCGCGAGTAGTCCTCCATGACGCGACGGATGATTCCGCCCTTGGGGTGGAACACCGCCAAGCCTGAACCGATTTCGTCAGGGAAGGAAAACAGGTCAAGCTCGGTGCCTAGGCGACGGTGGTCGCGCTTTTCCGCCTCTTCCAAAAAGGTCAGGTGCGCCTTGAGGTCATCGCGGCTAGCCCACGCGGTGCCATAGATTCGCTGCAGCTGCGGATTCTTTTCGCTCCCGCGCCAATACGCCGCCGCCGAACGCATCAACTTAAAGGCTGGGATCAACCGCGTGGTGGGCACGTGCGGGCCGCGGCACAGGTCAAACCATTCGCGCTCGCCGGTCTTGGCATTGACGTTGTCATACATCGTCAATTCCGCGCCGCCAACTTCCATCACATCGCCGTCTAGGTCCGCGCCACCCTTAAGGCCGATCAACTCTAATTTGTACGGCTCGTGAGCCAGTTCAGTACGGGCCGCTTCATCGGTCACAACTCGACGAGCAAAGCGTTGACCCTGTTTAACGATCTGTTCCATGCGCTTTTCAATGGCCTTGAGGTCATCGGGCGTGAATGGCGTTTCCACGTCAAAGTCATAGTAGAAACCGTTGTCAATCGGCGGTCCGATGCCTAGCTTCGCGCTCGGATTGATCTGCTGAACGGCTTGGGCCAAAACGTGAGCCGTTGAATGGCGCATCACCATCAGGCCATCGGGTGAATCAATGGTGACCGCTTCAATGGCCTGACCGGCTTCAATGGGCAAATGCAAGTCGCGCAATTCGCCATCGATGCGCATGACTACTACTTCACGGCGCTCGGCAAAGACATCCAGACCGGTCGCGCCAGCAGCACACTCGCTTGGCACTCCATCGATCGTGACGCTCAGCGTTGACACAGCGCTCTCCCAGGCCTTGAACCAGCAGTGAATCCCACGCCTACCTGTGGGAATGCCCTCAGCCTACCGAGCAAGGCGCCCAGAACCTGTCTGCCCACGGGGTTAGCGTGGGTCTATGACAACTTTCACGGGGTACATGGTGACCATTGATTATGACGGACATGCGATCAACATCGTTGGAACCAACAAGATGTCAAAGATTGCCTTGGCAGGTCAGTCATGGGATCAGCCCTTGATTTTGGAGCGCAATCAAGTTGCTGACGTCAAAGTTAAGCAACCCAACGCATTTATGTTCATGCTGGTCAATGGGCGCATTGACTTGTTCACCACCGATGGCCGCAGGATCCAACTGCACTTCCGTCGCAAACAGCGCAAGGATCTACAGGGCCTCGCCGCTGCCCTAACTCAACACTCCCCCACACCAGCCGGTTGGTACGCAGACCCCAGTGACTCGACCATTAATCGGTTTTGGGATGGCTCATCGTGGACGGATGACACCTCTTCAAAATAACTGGTTCACTTCATGTGTTCCGCAAGTGGAACTAGATCAAGCCTTTGTTCCACACAATAACTAGACAACTCGGACAGGGCAGACAACGACGACCTCCACGAGCCGGGAGCCGATGTGCAGTCACTGTCGTGGAGCAAAAGTGTTGCCCCACCCACCACGCCGCCCTTCTTAAGTTCCTCAATGACAGACTCTCCGGTGGCTCGCGCCTGCCAGTCCTTCCCCCAGGATGTCCACAAGACAAGTTCCATGTCTTGTGTCCTGACGGCGAGCAAATCTCCGCCCGTCACCACGCCGTACGGGGGTCGATAAAAGCGCGGCGTCACGCCGGCGATGTCTTGAATCCGGGCTTTCGTGCGGCGAATCTCATCGCGGATTTGCGGGTAGCTCAGCAGCAAGTGGTTGCGATGAGTCCACCCGTGAATCCCAATCTCGTGGCCTTCCGCCGCAATCTGCCGGCCAAGCTCAGGTGCCTTGTCCAGCATTTCACCCAGGACGAAGAAAGTTGCTTTCACGCCCATTTCAGACAGCGCTGCGAGAAACAAGGGCGTTGAGGCCGGATCTGGTCCATCATCAAACGTGAGACCAATGCTGTGCGTATTGCCGACACCGCACAGTTGCGGCCACAGTTTTTTTCGCAAAGGGCCAATTGACGTTACTGCCGGGCCAACATGACCCAGCGCTGCAACGGCCATCAAACAGAGGAACGACTTGGATGAAGCGCCCACCTAAATTACCAATGCCTAAAACTTGGATGCGGTGTCAAGTTCGGGTGGGATCGATAAATCGGTTTAGCGACCGCAACTCCGATCGGACTGACAGCAAAAACTGCAATCAAGGTGACACCCAGTGCGCCTACCGCAACCTTTCGACGCATCCCGCGGGACGGCTGTACTGGCTGCGTGTGCAGCGGCTTGGCCCGAGCATCGCGTTCAAGAAAGTCACACACGTCGTCACTGGGATCGTCACCAAATAGTGATCTTGGTGCGATGACTGGCTTATCAAGTACCTGTTCGAAGATCGCTGCAAATCCCAGGGTTGTATCTACATGGCGAGCGAGCCCAGCCGATTCCATCGCCGCTGCATTTGCTTGGCCATGCCCTGGTAAGCAATTCATGCTGAGGACCGGAAGGCCGCTGGCCAGTCCCTCTAACGAACTCATTCCCCCGGCATTGTGAACAAGAACATCAGCTGCGTTCATATAGTCATGCATGGCGTTGGTCCACCCAATGGCGATGCCCAGTCCTCGGCGTTTAATATCGGTTACCAATTTAGCGTTGCGACCGCACATGACCACCGGTATAGCTCGGCCACTGGCCAGAATTTCCTGCGCAGTCTGGACCACTTTGCCCACACCCCAAGAACCCGCGACCAAGAGCGCAATCGGCTGCTTCAAAGGCAGCCCGAGGGAAGATCGAAGCTCGTGCTTTGGCTCTTTGTCAGCCGGTCGACGGGTGAAAGCTGGCGAAACTAAACTTCCGCTGACTCGAACCTTTGCAAACACACTCAAGGCATGCACCTGATCGGCAACAACTTGATGCAAAACCAAGTGCATGTCGGCCTCAGGAACAACCCACAGAGGATGAACTGAGAAGTCCGTCAGATAAATCCACAGCGGTACTTCAAGTTTGGATTGTGACCGCAGTTTGCCTAGGACTTGTCCGGCAAGCGGATAGGTCACTACGACGCCAGAACATCCTTGCGCGCCTTGAGAAACCGGCGTCGTCCCAGACTCAACATCCAGCGAACGACGCTTATCGCATGACTACTGTCTTCCAGACCGGCATAGAGCGAACCATAGGAACGTGGGCAAATACTCAACTGGAGCGCATAGATTCGGCGAAGCAAGGAACCGAGCTTGAGCGGAAGCAGCTCTAAAAAATCCAGAACATCGACGTCTTGGCCTCGCGCGGTTAATCGCCTGGCCAACTCTCGAGCTGCCCTATTGTGTCCATCGCCAATGCTGGCCGACAAGACAACGACTCGCCCCGAGTGCACTGATGTAGGAGGCAAGGACATTCCCCAATGCTAACCACAACCTAAGCACGCCATATGAATGGCTCTCTCAAGCCTAAATGAGTGATTTGGGTGAGCGCGATTCATCGACTCGGACCTAAAGTTAGGGTCGCAAAGCGGAATCCAACGCACGTAACACTTCAATCCGACGGGAGCACTGTTGACTCCTGCACCTGCTCAACAACCTCCTATCCGCAGCCTCGGTCAAGACCGTCGGTTAACGAAACCAGGCAAGCGAAAAAGGATTGCTCGGCTGCTGCGAACCATTGCTCTCGTGGTCGTGGTGCTCGTTGCCATCGGCCCGGTCAATGCGCTGCGATCTCCCAGCGCTGACCCCACGAGCGCAAAGCTGGCTGAGTGGGCCCGTGATCACCAACTAGGTTTTGTCGTTACAGGTGCAGAATCTGCTCTCTATCGCTTGCATCCTCCAAAAATCGGTGGCGCTCCCGATACATCAATCATCAACGCACTTCCGCAACAAGCCGCGACGCAAAGTAACTCAGCCTCCGGCAGCTCACCTACGCATACTTCGTTTTACCCAACTCGCCTACGGCCCTTCGCCAGCGGTGTTGTCTCTGGTGAAGGCATCTTCCACACGGTTACTAGCCACAATGGCGATCCCACATCGGCTATCGCCTACCTCCGCCCCGACAATCAACATTCGTCCTATCTGGCGGGAGTGGTGTGGCTCAATCACACTCACACAGCCCTTGTACAGCACCCAGGTCATGAAGATCCAGGAAATGTTTCCAGTTGGTCCAATCGCGATTTTGTTTCTGCAGCTCCTGGATCAAACCTGATCGCAACCTTTAATGGCGGATTCAAGATCAAGGACGCGAAAGGTGGCTACTACCAGGATGGGAAAACAGCTGGCACTCTGCAACCAGGAGCGGCATCTCTGGTGGTCTATCGGGACGGTCATGCCGATGTTGGATCCTGGGATAAAGACGTCCGCATGAGCCCAGCTGTGGTCTCGGTTCGTCAAAGTTTGAAACCACTGATTGAAAACGGACAAGTCACTTCAGACTTAACTAAGAATGTGGAATCCAAGTGGGGCGCAACTCTGGGCGGTGCCTACTTTGTGTGGCGCTCTGGCATTGGAATCACCAAGCGCGGTGACCTCGTTTATGTTGCCGGCGACGCCCTGTCGGTGAAGAGCCTAGCCACGCTCCTGTTACACGCGGGTGCGGTTCGCGGCATGCAATTGGACATCAACAAAGCGTGGATCTCCTACATGTATTTCACCGACGGAGGTGGTTCGTTGCAACCACACAAACTCGTTCCCTTTGAACGCCCCGTCAATCGCTACCTCACACCAACAAGTCGCGACTTCTTCGCGGTTTATTCAAAATAAGGGGAATCCTCATGAGTAACGCCACAAGTCCACCAACCGTTCAGTTGCTGAGTTGGCCCCAGCAATCCTGGACGGCCCGCATCTTGCGGGGTTGGCTTGGAGGCACCTTTGTTTACGCCGGCTGGCAAAAGTTGTCTGACCCAGGATTCTTGAAATCCGGTACGGCCAGCTACATCGGATTACAGCTGTCCAACTTCGCCAAGGGAAGTCCAATCGCGCCGTTCTTACATGCCGCAGGTCATGCTCCCGTTCTTGCTGGAGTTGGCACCGCATTAAGCGAGATCGCCATTGGCCTTGCCACCTTGGCTGGGATCCTGCCCGAACTTGCCGCACTTCTAGGGATGGGCTTATCTCTAACTCTTTGGCTTTCGGCAACCTGGCATGTTCGTCCTTACTTCCTCGGTTCGGATTCGATCTACACGATCGCCTGGCTTGCCTACCTCGTCTCCTTTCCTATGGTGCTTGCTTTGATTTCAAAACAACCGACGACCACCACTAAAGAACGAGCAAAGAACAAGACAGCGCCCACACTTCAGCAATCGCTTACCGATCGACGCCAATTACTCGGTGGCGGTGTCATCATCGCGATTTCTCTTGTGGTCGGGGGAATCGCCTCTGCCTTGGGCAAACCTCCAGAGAAGGTAACAACTAAAAGGGCGTCCGCTAAGAAGGCCTCAGGCGCCAACCAGCCCAATGGCACCGTGGTGGCAAGCCTTGCCGATGTACAGAGCCAAGGAGCTGTTGGATTTCAAGATGCGAACGGAAGTCCGGCGGTGGTCGTCAGCTTAGGTGGCGGCGCGGTTGCGGCGTACTCACGAGTTTGCACGCATGCGGGCTGTAGCGTGGATTTTGATCCGAGCTCCAAACAACTCATTTGTCCCTGTCATGGCGCCACCTACGACCCAGCTCATGGAGCCCAAGTCACAGGTGGACCAGCACCATCGCCACTTAGTGCGATCAAAGTAAGCATTGATAAGACAACCGGAGAGATTTATCAGGTGTAGCTAGTGAAACGAATCGTCTTCGCAATTCTTGGGATTGCAGCACTTGCGGCCATCGGCTTTGTTGCATCGTTTTCTAGCTATGTGCAAAACTCTGAAGGCGAACCGAAAAATGTCCTCCTGGCCGAATGGGGTCGCGACCACCACTTAGGTCCGGTTGTGGCGAAGGCAGAAGATTTCTATTACGCCCACATCAATAAGGTGCCGGTTGGTGGATCACCTACCGCTGTTCCAGGTTTTAACGAAGTCCAATCACCGGCGGCCACGACCGACCCGACTCCAGAGCCAACGCAGCCCGGAGCGACCGCATCAAGCCAAAAATCAACTCGTGCATCTAATGATCAATCGACACAAGCCAGTCAAACTTCTTCCTTGAGCTCGAACCTTGACTCGCTGGCCACCACAAACCTTGCTCCCCCAGCCACCGTCGACTCCCCGGTGTCAAAAAAACTCAAGGGTGAAGGGGCATGGGTGCCCGTTGGCTCGACGGTTAACGGAAAACCGGCGATCTATGTGACACGAGTTCGTGCCGACAACATTCACACCTCGGTTTTTGCCTCACTGATGTGGATCAACACTGATCTGGCCAAGGCAGTCTTTGTTCCCGGCTACATAGAGCCCGGTGGCCCCTCACCTACCAACGGCGCATTGAGCAAATCCCTTCAATCTCGCGTGCTGGCGAACTTCAACGGCGCCTTTCGCCTCGATGACACCCGTGGCGGGTACTACTACAAAGGCACCACGGTGCGGCCTCTGGTTTCAGGTAAAGCAACAGCGGTGATTTACAACGATGGATCCATCAAGATCGGTAAGTGGGGACGCGATGTCAACATGACCAAAGACGTTGAGATCGCTCGACAAAATTTGGCCTTGATCATTGATGGCGGATCGTCTCGAGTTCAATCAGGAAACAGCTTCCAGTGGGGTGCCACCACCCACGGCGAAACCTTTGCTTGGCGGTCGGCCATTGGCCAACGAGCCGACGGCAGCATCATCTACATCGGTTCACCCGGCTTAAGTGCGCAAGGCATGGCCAACACGATGGTCAACGCAGGTGTTAAGCGGGCCATGGTTTTGGACATGAATAACTGGTGGGTGGCCGGCTTCTACTTTCGGCATGCATCCAATGGCGACCCGATCTGCGCCAAGTTGGATCCCAATATTCAAGAAGGCTGCAGCCGCTTCCTCAAGCGCTACAAGCGCGACAGTTTTGACTTTGTAGCCAGGCTCTAGAGCGCAAGATTTGGCGGGTGGCACCTCGAAGCCCTGCCTACCTGACACAAAAGCCCTAGGCTGAGGAGGTGGAACACGATAAAGACGACAGCGCTGCCATGACCTCCGAGTTAGCACCCGCACAAGAATTTTGGGCTCAACTGCACCACGGCAAAGGCCGCTTTGGACTTGTTGGCGCCTTGGTTCTGATTTGGTTTCTCCATACGTTGCTGACTCGACACTTGATTCATGGTGGCTACATCACCTCAGAGCTGAAGCTTTTCGACAACCTTGAACTCTTCGGGACGTTCCTTTTCGTCATTTCGAGCTGCATCATGATCTACGCGATTCTGGCTGACAAATTTGTCACGTTGTCGAAATTCATTGCCGTTTACTTGGCATACGCCGTTTTCCAGGTTGTGCTTAACGTGATCTCCATGTTGGGAACCGCCAACGCCCATCAAGGTGGCGGACTCACCTCTTTGTGGGACGTCGGCCTCGTCTACCTGATGAGCGTGCTGGTCTTTACGTTCGTCTACATCTTTATTGACGTCACCACCCCGGGTGGAGCATTCGTCTGGCCCGCGCGCGAAGGCGAAAAGCCGCCCACACCAAACTTCCTTGACTACTTATTTATTTCCCTCAACGTCAACTCAACCTATGGGCCAACCTCTGAGGCGATCATGTCTCGCGTGGGCAAACTCGTTATGGCATTCCAAGTGCTGTTAGCCGTGAGCATGCTGACGGTACTTATCGCTCGAGCAGTTTCCTCAACATCGTCGTAGATTGCCAACCTGCTTGCGCCGTCCTTGCATTTCCGATTGAATGAGAATCAACGGGAGAGCCGGACGGTCTCTCGTACGGGAACGATGACCCTACGAGGTAACTGATGGCTGAAAGGCCCGGCTCCGATGCGCCAGATTTGACAACGCAAAGCGGTCCACTGATCGAAGTCATCCAAACCGATGATCACATGTTTGCGCCCTCGGCCGAGTTCGTCTCCCACTCGGCGATCACCGACCGCTCGCTCTACAAGCAGGCCGAACAGGACCTCACGGGCTACTGGGCCGAACAGGCTCAAAGCATCGACTGGATATCTCCTTGGACTCAGGTGCTCGATGACTCCAATGCTCCGTTCTACAAGTGGTTTGTCGATGGAAAATTGAACGTGTCGGTGAACTGCCTTGATCGTCACCTTCCCACCAAGGGTGACCAGGTTGCTTACTTTTGGGAAGGTGAGCCCGGCGAAACCGAGTCGATCACTTTCCTGGACCTGCATGCTCGCGTCTGTCGCATGGCCAACGCGCTGCGGGAATTGGGCGTTCGCAAGGGCGACCCCGTGGCGATCTACATGGGCATGGTCCCTGAACTACCGGTTGCCATGCTGGCCTGCGCACGCATCGGGGCACCTCACACCGTCGTCTTCGCTGGATTCAGTCCCACCGCAATCGCTGACCGGATCAACGACCTGGTCTGCACCACAGTCATCACGCAGGACGAGTCGTGGCGGCACGGCCGCTCAATTGCGCTCAAGGGGCCAGTTGACGAAGCGCTCCTGACCTGTCCTTCAGTGACCAACGTCGTTGTCACTCGACGAACGGGCAGCCCCGTTGAGTGGGTTGATGGACGCGATCACTGGTACCACGAGCTCGTTGCGAACCAGCCTGACACCTGTGATCCCGAACCGATGGATGCCGAAGATCCCCTCTTCGTGCTCTACACCTCCGGCACCACTGGAAAGCCCAAAGGCATCTTGCACACCACCGGCGGATATCTCGTCGGTGTCTCCACGACTCATCGCCAGGTCTTCGACATCCATAGTGATGACATTTACTGGTGTGCGGCCGACATCGGTTGGATTACCGGTCACAGTTACATCGTTTACGGCCCGCTAGCCAACGGCACCACAGGAGTCATGTACGAAGGCGCACCTGGCACACCGGACAAAGATCGCGTTTGGAGCATCATCGAGCGCTACGGCGTGACGATCCTGTACACCGCGCCTACTGCTATCCACACCTTCATGAAGTGGGGGGTTGAACACCTCCAGAAGCACGACCTCACGTCACTGCGTCTGCTGGGTTCGGTGGGTGAGCCGATCAAGCCCGAAGCCTGGGACTGGTATTACACCAACGTCGGCGGTGGGCGCTGTCCCATTGTCGACACGTGGTGGCAAACCGAAACCGGCATGATCATGATCGCTCCGCTTCCAGGGGCGGTTCCACTCAAGCCTGGTTCAGCCACATTCCCGCTGCCGGGCATCCGCGCAGACGTCATCAATGAGGATGGCACAAGTGTCGAATCAGGCCAGGGCGGTTTGCTCATGCTTGATGGCCCATGGCCAGCGATGATGCGAACGCTGTGGGGTGACGACGAGCGCTATCTGAAGACCTACTGGTCGCAATACCCAGGGCGATACCTAGCCGGCGACGGATCAAGGCGTGATGACGATGACTACATCTGGGTTGTCGGTCGCATCGACGACGTGATGAACGTGTCAGGCCATCGCCTCTCAACCGTTGAGCTCGAAGCCGCTCTTCTAGATCACCACGCGGTGGCAGAGGCGGCGGTAGTTGGTCGTGCAGATCCAATGACGGGTCAGTCAATCGCGGCTTTCGTCACGCTCAAGAACTCGGTTGAACCAAGCGATGAATTGATCACCGAACTGCGCGATCACGTGGCCGGTCGGATCGGTCGCTTTGCCAGGCCGTCCTCCATTGTGATCACCGATGAACTGCCCAAGACCGGTTCGGGCAAGATCATGAGACGTCTTCTGCGCGACATCAGCGAAGGTCGAGATTTGGGCGATATCACCACGCTTCAAAATGCTGCGGTCGTGGCCGATCTGGTCTCGCGCGCGCGGCAACCAACGCCGAAAGAGGACCCACTCGACGGGGCGTTCACGTGGCTGGCAAACCCCAAGAGCGATGACACCCCAACTGCGGCGCGCTGTCTGGCGTGCGAAAACGGTGCCGACGGATCGTGGACTCCTCGCCCCGTGGATATTCATGTGCGCGGCGATAACTGCCCGCACTGCGCAGCACTTGCCGCGCAGGCCCGCGCGAAAGCTTCAGCGGTGTAGGAGCTAAGCCGCGAGTTCCCGCCGTTTAATTTAGTCAGACTTCCCCATGGTGCGAATGGTTTCAAGGTGCGACAAGCCTTGGTACACATGGCTGTAATGGTGGGCGATACTGGGTTCGAACCAGTGACCTCTTCGGTGTGAACGAAGCGCGCTACCACTGCGCCAATCGCCCGCTAATGCGGATTGCTGATGTTAGCGCAAGCAGAAGTTCGCCAATCGGGCAACGCTTAGTTGAAAAAGGGAAGCGGCTCAAGCGTGAGGCCGTAGCGATTCAGGTACCACCACAGGCCCAAGGCTAGGGATACCAGCACCAAGGCGACAAAGACAATGTTTTGTGCGCGAGCCCTGGGGTCCTTGGCCCGCCTAGCTAGCCATTGAATGAAACGCTGCAAAGGTTCCAATAAGACCTCTGCCCAGACAAACTCGGTAGCAAGCACCAACAATCCCAACACAATGGCCGCCCAGCCCGGTCCAGGCAGGATCAGCATCGCAAGGCCGGCAAGCAAGATCGCCAAACCCACGACCAAAACCGCTACTCGGTAAACGATCTCGAGCACCCGGTTTCGGGCAATCTTGAGTCGCAGGGCCTCTAACCAGCCAGGCCGCAGGTACTTTTTGCGGTCCCTTTGTGCCTTTATCGACTCGGATTCAAAATTTTCCATTTTTTTATTGTTGCACTGCATAAACCGTGCCGATTGGGGAATAAGGACTTTGAGACACCGTGACCGCGGTGAACGCCCTAAGGAGGGGACATGAGTACGCAAGCCAGCCTGAGCCAAGACTTAGATGTCCTGCTCGTTGTTGACAACGAACCAGCTCTACCTGTTCGCACCAAAGTGGCCTATGCCGGTGAGGATCCACTTGCCGTGACCATGACCTTTATGGCCGCCGACCACGGAGTTCGTTGGACTATTGCGCGCGACCTCCTGTGGGACGGGATGAAGACCCCCGTGGGCGATGGCGATGTTCACGTAGAGCCACATGAGGATGGTGTACACCTTCTCCTTCACACCCCTGGTGGCACTGCACACTTCGCCATTGACGTGGTTGACCTGGCACGGTTTCTTGATAAGACGAACACCATTGTTGAGCGTGGTCGCGAAGATGCAGTCCTAGATAACGATCTTGATCGAACTATCGCTGAACTCTTTGGTGCTGCCTGATCGCTTGAGGGGGTGATCAGGGGTCCGGGGTCTGGGCCATGCGTTGTGCAAATATCTCCTGCGCACGCACGGTTACAGGCCCTGGCGCCATTTCTACCAGCCGTCCATCGACGTGACTTACCGGTTGAATATCTCGCGTTGAGGACGTGATGAAAATTTCTTGCGCATCCGCCAGTGCCGACATCGGCAAGTCCGTTTCCCGGGCACCGACCCATTCAAGAACTAGTTCGCGAGTGATGCCTGGCAAGCAACCACTTGAAATCGGCGGGGTTAACAACTGACCAGCCAGAACAACAAAAACATTCGAGCCGGTGCCTTCACATAGATCTCCCACAGTGTTAGCGAACAGAGCCTCCCCTGAGCCCACCGCATTGGCGCGCGCGAGGGCCACCACATTCTCCGCATAGGAGGTGGTCTTCAAGCCAACAACGGGACTCTTTTCGTTGCGAGCCCACGGCACTGTGATCACCTGCGTGGTGGCCGGCCATTGCGTGGCTTTGGTTTGGGTAATGACGATGCGCGTGCGCTCACTTGCGCGCTCCGACCCAGCTCCCCCAGTTCCAGCCGAATACTGAATCCGCAACCGTGACATTGATCCAAACTCGGCACTGTTTGCATCAATTAGCTCAGCAACGGCGTTGGTTATCAAAAAACGATCAGGTTCAGGTAAACCTAAACCAGCTGCAGAGCGTGCAAGTCGTCTCACGTGTCGAGTCAAAGCCAACGCAGTGGAGTGGTCTACCTTGAGCGTTTCAAACACACCATCGCCCACACTAAAGCTGCGATCGAACACGCTGACGTGGGCAGCATCGGCCGCTATCAACTCTGAATCGAACCACACTTTGATACTCACGAATTAGAACCCTTCCACGTACCACTGGCCACCGTCAGTAGCCGCGATGCTTTCAGTTCGGTTTCGGCCCACTCGGCATCGGGATCGCTGGCCCAAGTGATCCCCGCACCGGTACCAAAGTTCAATCGACCGCCCTCTAGCCAAAATGTTCGAATTCCCACCGCGAGTTCCGCGGTCTTGTTATCGGCATCGACCCAACCCACCGCCCCGCAATAGGAACTGCGAGGAACCGGCTCAAGTGCGCGAATAGCTCGAAGTGCACTGGACTTAGGTGCCCCAGATACTGAACCCGGCGGGAAGGTGGTGGCCAAAATCTGCGACCAACCAAGGTCTGGTTGCAAAGTGCCACTGACCGTTGACACTAAATGCGCTAATCCCGGGTGCTGCTCAACGGCGCACAATGCATCAACGTGCACCGATCCAGTCTGGCAAATCGTTCCAAGGTCATTGCGCATCAAATCGACAATCATGACATTTTCGTCATAATCCTTAGCAAGAAAATCTTCACCTTCAGCTGCGGTTCCCTTGATTGGTCGAGTGATGATGTGATCACCCTCACGACTGAGGAATAACTCCGGCGACGCGGTCACTACATGAACACCGTGTTCGGGCAAACGAATCACGCCTTGATGCGGAGCCGGATTTCCCCCACGCAAGGCTTGAGCCAAACCGACAACATCGGTACTTGTTGGATCTGGAAGTGGCGCTGACATGATCCGACACACATTGACTTGATACACATCTCCGGCGGCGATGAGCTCTCGCACATGCTCAACAGCTTTGACATAGGCAATCTGATCCATCGACGTAGTCCATGACGAGCGCGGCGGTCCAACCCAATCAGTTACCGGCGCCGAGCCTTCACGAACATCGTCAAAGCGAGCGCACAAGGCTTCGCCTTCAAAGGTGATGGCTACCGCCCACCAGCCGGCTGAATCCAAAGCAGACAAGTCAGAGGTGACATCGCACAATCCGGTGGCGATGCGGCCACCGAAACTTGCGAGCGGAAATTGTTGCGTCATCAGGCGTTGATGTTCCCACGAGCAGGCAGACCGCTGTGCGGGCGCAGGGGCTTATGGGCTAGGGTTCGGGACGCACTTACGCACGATTTGGCCAGATGATGGTTCTCATCGGTGGTGCTATGCGGACGTGGCTCAGTTGGTAGAGCATCACCTTGCCAAGGTGAGGGTCGCGGGTTCGAATCCCGTCGTCCGCTCGGATGAAGCCTTCGGGCTTATTCTGCGGTGGAGTGGCCGAGAGGCGAGGCAACGGCCTGCAAAGCCGTCTACACGGGTTCAAATCCCGTCTCCACCTCGGGCGATTGGCGCAGTCTGGCTAGCGCGCTTCCCTGACACGGAAGAGGTCACAGGTTCAAGTCCTGTATCGCCCACCAAAGTAAGTGTTTACCCTCGCCTGCAACCTATTGCCGATACGTTGAAAGTTCGCAACATTTCCTATCGCAATGAGCGGACACATCATGGCAACACTTTTCATCCAACACGACGTCGAAGATTACGACATCTGGTACGCCGGCTATGTGAGCGCAGAGGACCTTCGTCAAGCACACGGTTACATTTCCAAGTCCCTGTACCGCTTGGAAGGCTCGCCCAACACCATCGCAGCGATCCACACATTTGCCAACCGCGACCAGGCCGCCGCTTTCCGCGATGATCCGCTGCTTCGCGAGCGCATGCACAACATCGGAGTCATTGGCATCCCCCGCGTTGAGCTGTACGTCGAACAGGAATAACTCCCGACCCATTAATAAGAAAGGCGATGCTGGTTATCCGGCATCGCTATTCTTATTGGGCTAGACGTCATGGGCGCAGGGCACACGATCCTTAAAATCACGAACTTTCGAGATCATGAAGTGCTCGGTTTCAAAAAACAGGCGCCCGATCCCCTTCTTAAACACCGCTGGGTGCCCGTGTTCAATGTGTTTGATCAAGTCCGCCGGCCGATGGGTAAAGCCAGCAAAGAGCTTGCCGTCGATGCGCTCGAGTTCGACGATGGCGAATTCCCCTTTTTCGTCGCTGACCACATCGACCACCTCAAGGCAGAGCACTTCAACACCACGCTTGTGCAGGGGCTTGGCAGTAAGTGGCCCCACCACCTTCCACTCGTGCATCATGTGTCCGAAGTGCCCCGCCCCATGGACTCGACAGTTCGTCAAAACTTCACTCACCGTCCGCATCCTGTCCAAAGAGGTCAGCATGTGCGTCGGTCTGCACCCAGCGTTCAAATTGGCGATTGCACAGCACGAACTCCGAACGCTGTTGGCGTAGCAACTCGATTGCATCCTGGGCCGTGTATCCCTCGATCATCAATGCAAGAGCTAAGACCAATCCCGAACGATTCAAACCCGCCTGACAGCGAACCAAGACACGATCGCCTGAACTCCAACGTTCATGAGTCCAGCGAGCAGCTTGAATGATTCGACCCTTGTCCTTGGGAGCGAGCATTGAATCGGGAAAACCAAAACGATGCTCCACCACTCCCCAGCCAACCGGTTGAGCTCGCGCATACAAAGTCACCACCGCGTCAAAGCCATGATTGGCGATAAGGTCCGGATTGTCCTTAGGAACCGTGACCACATCAAGATCACCGGTGCCGCCCATAAACAGATTCGGCAAGATCTCATGAGGCAGCCATTCCAGGTCTTCAGCGCCGACCCATTGCGGGGACAAACCATCTAAAGCATCATCAGATGACATAACAAATCAACTTTCGATCAGGGTTTTCACAGCAGAAAACCCGCGCTTCCGGGGAAGCCAATTGGCTTCCCCGGCCGGTTTAACCCTTGGAAGCACCGTGCGCGGGAAAGCGCGGTTGCTGAAGCGACAAGGCCAAGGGGCCACATGCGACGCTCACTCATAACCTGTTTGCAACTATAGAACAAGGGTCCGACAGCACAGGAGTTTCTTTAGGCCGTGTGCTGAGTCCAGACCTGGCCATCCCACCAGCGCCAGGTGGCAACCCCCTGCGGATCTGGATACCAACTGGCTGGTGCCGATGGCGGTGGTGGTTGTTCGGGGTGTGCCTGCGTGGCAGTGGCAGGTGCCCTTTTTGGCGCCTTGGACTTTCGGGCCGCACTCGAAGAGCTTTTGGGGTTCAGAATTTTGGTGTTGTAAATACCAGTTCCAGGAATGCGAACAGTTCGCCGCACCTGGCCACGGGTATTTGTTGACATCCGAAAACCTGGGATACCAACCGAACCCGAAAGACCACGCTTGGTCAGCGAAACTCGAAATGGCCCAAAGTACTTTGAGCGCCTAATTTGCCAGCCCACAACCAACCCCCATTCCCTTGTCCAAACACTCTAGGACCTGGGTCTTAGATCGCGTCAGCAAACAGATCGTGGCGCTGATTCAGAACCAGCAGGTGCACCAATTCCTCATCCCATTCCACGCACGAAATCGAGGTGAATAAGCCCTCGGCCTCACCTTGACCGACCACCTTGTCGGCCAAACCAGCTTTGGAACTGCGGCTGAGCTCAACGGACTCCAAACCGTCAATGAAGCGGTGGATGCGTCGAGACGGAGTGCGCACGGAGCGAACCCCACGAGTATCTGCCAAGGCGCCGCCAATGAGCGCGTCCCAGGCCTGCACCAAATCTTCGTGCGTGGCGAAAACCTCAAGCATGACCGGGTGACCATTTGCCGCCACAACAACTCCTACTTGACCATCGAGCGGGCGTACGTCGCTACCCACGGCCTGCTCCTCCACCAAGTTCAAGTAGTCAATGTAAGAGGCAGTCTTGGAAGTGAATTGGGAGGTGGAAAAACGATCAACTTCTGCCCAGACTTCTTGTTGCTTGAGTTGTTCATACGCTTCAAGTTTGGAACGAAGGCGTGGACCAGTCTTACGTCCACGGTTGATCTGCTCCCCGGCACCAGACCAACGACCACGTTCGACGCAATTGACATTGACTACTTCTGATGCACCGGCCGCGATGAGCACTGGCTCGGAAATCACACGATGCTGCCAACCACCCTCAAGTAAATCGCCAGCCAACAGCAGAACCGGCGCGTCACTGTTGTTGCTCACTACTAGTTCGCCAACCACCGGTGCGCCTTCGCGTTCGGCGACCGCCAAGGACCCTGACTTGTTGCTGAAAAAGCGCTTCGTCGGCGCGGGCTTGTTTGCCCACAGTGGGAAAACTGTCAAAGGCCCGACTTGGCTACCCCGACCCACATGCAACGTTGGAAATTTCATCTGTGCTCCTCCCGTCTGACCAGCTTGTGCCAGCTAGACCATGTTAGCGCAGATTTGCGCTAAGTCCAAATCATGACAGGACCCACTGACAGTGATCCCTGTTTTGGCCGCCGAATTTTTTTTCTAGGCACGATCACAGCCAGATCAGGCGGTCGGCACAATTGCCCCATGCCAACGATTAGCAGCCAAGGTGTGGACATCTACTACGAGGTCCACGGCGAAGGTCCCACGGTTCTGGTCATGGTCGGCTGGGGCACCTACACCGATGGCGCTTTTGCCCAAGTTCCCTGGGCCGTAGCTGAGGGCCGACGCGTGGTTTTGATCGATTGGCGCGGGCTGGGACAAAGCACAGACAGCGCGCAGATCGCAGCCACCACGCGCGCGCATGCCCTTGATGCAGCCGCGGTGCTGAACCACGTCGGCGGAACACCCGCGCACATCGTCGGCATTGTGGGCATTGGCGCGTGCGTTGCACAGTGGCTAGCCATCGACCATCCAGAACTTGTGCGGTCGTTAACCATGTCGGGCGGTTGGGTCGGCCCGGATCGACTCTTCACTGATCAAATGAACACCTTGCTTGAGATTGCACAAACTCAAGGGTTCTTAAAATTTCAACAACTGTGCGCGCAATGGTGTTTTGACCCGGACTACTACAACGAACGCGCCGACTCATTTCTGGGTGAACAGGGCCCGTGGTCGCACTTAAACAACAACCTTGAGGGCATGGCCCGCATCGTGGAAGCAACGGTGACCCACGATGCACGCTCGCGACTGTCAGAAATCACCGCGCCCACACTTGTCATCCACGCGGACGCGGACCTTCTCACAGGTACGCGTCTGACTACGCCTCTCGAACAGGCCATCCCTGGTGCCCAAGGTTTGGTCATTGCCAATCTCCCCCACGTGGTGGCCGGCCGCGAGCACAAGAAGCTCTTTTCGGACGCCATTGGCCAGTTCCTAGCTCACGTCGAATCAGAGCATTAGGCGCGGGTGGAGAAGGCTAAATTCCATTCCTCCCGCTGTTGGCCATCAATGCTTAATTGCCACGCAAAGCGGCCATAGGGCGATAGCTGAAGCGGCGGAATCCCGAGCGCGAGCGGAACATCAATAGGAACGCCAGCAGGTTGTGCCGCCGGCCGTTCGACTTCAATGCGCACATTAATGCGGATCGGATTAACAGCCTCATCAGTGCCTTGCACCACGGCCCTGCCATCTTCATCAATCAGGGCCAGGTCAAGTTCCAAAGGGGTGCCAGCGCGATCCCAAGGAACCATCACGATCATGGCGATGGCACACGGTGGAGTATGCGAATCAACCAGCGACCAACCGGCTCCGTTGATGAACAACTTGCCATCTGCAACTTGGGCGTAGTCACACAGCATCATGGTTACTTGAATCATCAGGACTGTGATCCTTGCGATGAGCCACCAACAAGTTGCTTGATTGAACAATTCTTAAGGGTCTTGACGACAATGGGGGCGCGATCTTCAACCACGATCGTTAACGGTCCCTCACATGCACTGGTCGAAAGGGTCCCGGTAAAAGTAATGCGCACCGCCTTACTTTCGGTCGTTCGTCCCACGCAGGTCACATCCCCGGTGGCAGTAACGGCAGCTGCATTGAGCGAAAACTTGCTCTTGCAGTCTGGGGATGAAACTAGGGAAATTCCCGCGCTCGTCAGGGCCGATGTAGCCGCAGTTGAGACCGCTGCCGTGGCCGCATCTTTGGTGGCCGTCTCAGCGGCCTTCTTAGCCACTGCACCGGCTTGATCGACAACCATCTGAGCCTGACCGCAACCAGCCAAGGTCAACACCAGCCCGATCACCACAAGTGATGGCGCTAACCGATCAGTGAACAAGACCATGGCCCAACTCTACGCGAGCGAGAAGTCCAATGGCTGCTATGTCAAGGTGTATCCGTGTATTTGCTCACCGCGCCTGAAACCACCGCTATTGATTCTCCACTTGAGCTGACCCTTGAGGATCTAGTGCGGCTGTACGCAGTGGACGAAACCGTGCCTTGCGTGCGTGCCAACCTTGTGACCTCACTTGATGGAAAGGTCAGCGGAGCCGATGGACTTTCAGCCAGTTTGTCTACGACAAGCGATCGGACCATCTTCCACCTTTTAAGAAGCCTCAGTGATGCCATCGTTGTCGGCGCTGGAACGGTGCGCGCCGAGAACTACCGGCTACCGGTTGTTGATGAACGCTTCGCGCACATGCGAGCCGAACAAGGCCGAGAGAACCCGCCTGTTCTTGTGGTCGTTTCTCATTCCTGCGCGTTCGAGCAGAACATCCTGGCAATCCAGTC
This sequence comes from uncultured Actinomycetes bacterium, assembly GCA_903920865.1. Classification (GTDB taxonomy): domain Bacteria; phylum Actinomycetota; class Actinomycetes; order UBA12327; family UBA12327; genus AcAMD-2. Next base: position 38,703 of record CAIXNN010000036.1, on the reverse strand, counting down.
CCCCACCATCGTCATCACCGACTCCACCGCTGATCGCAATGCTGTCCAGGCTCTGAGTCAACGCGTTGAAGTGATCCAGCTACCCGGTCAGGAAATTTCCCTACATCAGGTGGTCGACCTATTACGTGAGCGGGGATTGAACCAGATCTTGACTGAAGGCGGTGCCCAATTGTTGGCCCAGTGCCTCAAGCAGCAGGTCCTTGATGAACTCTGCCTCACCCTGAGCCCCACCTTGGTCGGCAGCATCTCGCCGTCGCTGATCAGCGGCCAGGACCTAGAATCAACCTTTGAGATCAGCCATGTACTTGCTGACGCCGACACTGTTATGGTCCGGTATTTGCTCAGCTAGAACTAGCGGATGCGAAATTGTGTCCAAATAGGTCTTGACCTAACGCAACACCATCGCTCTACTCTTGTTACCTAGGCACTCCAATGGGGAGGAAGTAAAGATGGGCGACACACAGCAAGCGCCTATTCCTGGCTGGTATGAAGACCCAGACAACCCTGCCCTGATTCAGTACTGGGATGGCAATGACTGGACCGGTCATCAAGCCGAGCCCGCCCCGCTGGCAGCGCCAGCGGTCACACCAGCGACAGCTGTAGCCACATCAACGTTGCCTCCGCCCGTTGCGCCTGCGCCGCCGGCCAGTCCATTTAGTTCACCTGACGAGTCAGGTGCAGCTCCAGCAGCAAGTCAGCTGGCTCCGGTCAAGAAAAAATCTCGCTTCTCGCGCGGAAACATCATCGTGACAGCGCTGGTGGCAATCGCCGTTATCGCTGGCGCATTTTTTGGTATTCGCGCACTGACCGGTGGAAGTTCGACCCCTGCCCCGGCGCAAACCCAAGCACCGATTCAGGTACCAGCCCAGAGCGGATCAATTAATCCAGGTGGTCAAAACCCTGGATTTGTCGTTCCCACTGGTCCGTAGGTTCCTGCGCGAGCAAATTTGAGTTTCGACCTCTAGGGGTTAAGTCATGGGATTTTTCAGTTCAGACAAGCCAAGTTCCGACAAGCGTTCTTACCCCATTGAACGCACCGATGAACAATGGAAAGAACTGCTCACTGCGGCTGAGTATCAGGTCTTGCGTCGAGCCGGAACCGAACCAGCATGGGTGGGCGAGTACACCGACACCAAGACCGATGGCGTTTACCGGTGTCGGGCCTGCCAAACCGAGCTGTTTCGATCCGAGACAAAATTCGATAGCCACTGTGGCTGGCCCTCATTTTTCAGCCCGCTGGCACAGGAGCGCATTGAGGAAATTGTTGATCGCTCGATGGGAATGTCGCGCACTGAGGTCCGGTGCGCGGCCTGCGGATCGCACCTGGGCCATGTCTTTTCCGGTGAGGGCTACCCCACACCCACTGACCTTCGGTACTGCATTAATTCCTTGAGCATCAGTTTGGAAACTGAAGCGACATCGCCATCCGACCAACAGACTTCGGATTGAGATCAGCCAGCCGAGATCAACAACACTCCAAGTAACGCCAAACTCACACCGATTTTTTCAATTCTGGCCAATCGCTCTTTCAAAACAATTCCGGCCAAAATCACCGTCACCACCGGGTAAAGCGATCCGCCAATGGCGACAATGGACAAAAGACCCAAAGTCGTACTGACACCAAAAGCAATGTTTGCGCCGATGTCAAAGATTCCAATAGCGGCTGTGGCCACCACGTCCGGCCTCGACAGTGCAACTAAATCTCGAGCCCGAGTCAGAACTGAACCTTTTCCACCATGACCAGATCGCTGGCGAATCAGTGCAACGGCCAAACTGCCCAGAGCTAATCCAACAGTGACTACGCGTTCAACACCAAGGGTGGCCACCACGTCTGTGCGACTGCCGACGGCAAGAAAACTTAGAGCCACTCCAAATCCGATGGCCGATAAACCAGCTAGAACAAGTGGCCGCCATCCCGATTCGTTCCGACCGGAGATTTCTGGGCCGCTAGCAGCTATGACTCCAATGAAAGCCACGGCTATTCCGGCCCCCTGCAACCAAGAAGGCTTATCGCCGGTGAGTAGGCCAAAGAGCACCGGAACCACGGCACCTGTTGCCGTAATAGGAGCAACCACACCCATCGTTCCCTGACTCAACGCTGAGTAGAAGAACACCAACGCGAAGTACGCGCTGACGCCGGTGCCTACGCCCACCCACAGCACCGAGGCCCAGTTACCCCAGCCATGGAAGGTTGAGCAAATCAGGACTACAGAAGCCAGACCGAAGGCTTGTGACCAGCCGACCACCACATAGCTGGACATCCTCTTGGTCAGGTTCCCACCAAGGAAGTCAGCAGTTCCCCACAATGCACTTGAGAACAGAGCAAGCAGGACTGGCATGCCCTGAGGCTATCGGCGGCCACCGGTTGATCCGACACGCCGCACCCCTGCGACACGGTCGGTTCTACAGTTCAACAGCCAGCGCGACCTACTCTGTGAGTAATGAACGCGCCGGCCCCACAAGAAGATGCTCCAGAGCCTTTTCGGGTTGCCCTTGATGGCATGCGATCGGTGCGAGTTCGTCCAGAAATTTTGCTTGATGAAGCGCCAGCCCCACAACGACTTGCTCCCTTTTCGGTGGCACTCACCGCAGATGTTGTCATCGATGATCAAGACATCGGCACGGGACGATTTGTTCTACTGCATGATCCCGATGGGCACAGTTCATGGAACGGAACATTTCGCGTTGTCACCTTTGTAAGAGCAGACATAGAAGCCGAAATGGCCGCCGATCCCATGGCCCATGAGGTTGGCTGGTCGTGGCTTACTGAAGCGTTAGAAACTCACGAATGCGAATTTTCCATGTTGGGTGGCACCGTGACTCAGGTGCGCTCCCAATCCTTTGGGGAACTTGAAGACCGCTCCCCGGAAGCCAACCTTGAGGTGCGGGCATCTTGGACCCCCGACGGGCTCACCGCCCCGACCACCATGGGTGGGCACCTGAGCGCGTGGATTGACCTGATGGCCACCGCCGCAGGGCTTGAGAATTTGCCGCCTGGTGTGGCCACCATTCCCCTTCAACCACGGCGGAATTAGGCCTCAAGAACCCTCCTGCTCATGCCGATACTGGTTAGGCGACGTGACACCGTGACACGTTTGTCCATCAGTTTGGGAGGAGCCCTATGACCGCCCTGTCGGAGCGCCCTCTGATCCCGGTCAATCGTGCGGGCCAATTTACTGCCCTTGTTGCAGTTAGTCGCCCTGCCGTTCGTGGTGCGCTGGTTCGTCGGTTGCACTCCCTTGGGGCCCGAGAAATCTTTGAAACCACAAGCCTGGCCGGAGCTCGTTCCCAATCTTTGACCATTGATCCAGGTGATTTAGTCATTGCAGATAGCACGTTGATCGATGGAAGTGGAGTGGCACTGGTCACCGAACTTCGACGAGCTGGCTGGCAGCGCGGGGTTGTTCTAGGGCCAAGTGATGACGCATCCTCGGTGCGCACTGCCTTAGCTGCTGGCATCCACGGTTACGTTGTGACCCATCCAGAACGCATTCAAGCGCGTCCACTATCGGGCAACGTCACCATCATCACTCCCCAAACCAGTGATCCGATCGGACCCGATGGACTCTCAGATCGAGAAATTGAAGTTCTACATCTTGTGGCAGAAGGTCAAGGAAATCGCGACGTCGCACAAGCCTTGGGTCTGTCAGCATTGACGGTTAAAAGTCACCTTGCGCGCATTGCCCGCAAGCTTGGAACTGGAGACCGCGCCGAGATGGTGGTCCTGGCTCTTCGAGCCGGCTTAATCACCTAAGGCCCGACCTCACGTCAGTCAACCACCTTGCCTTAGCACTGAGGCCGTTGAGCCGCGTGGGTGCGCCTGAACAATCTCCACCACGCCTGCACCTAAGTTTGTCCAATGACCGAAGTTCAGCCCGTACCAGCAGCTGTTGAGCTTGCTTTGCTCGAACCAGCCGGCGGGGTGCCACTGGTTCTCTCAAATGCATCAGAAATTGAGGCAGCAGCCCGCGCGCTTGCCGGCGGGACCGGTCCGGTTGCCATTGACGCCGAGCGGGCGTCTGGTTATCGCTACGGGCAACGCGCCTACCTGGTGCAACTTAAGCGCGAAGGTGCCGGAAGTTTCCTGATCGACCCGATCAATCTCGATCACCTTCGCTCGGTCCATGACGCACTTGAAGGAACCGAGTGGATTTTGCATGCAGCTTCGCAAGATCTTCCCTGCCTGCGTGAACTTGACATGAGTCCGACCTCTTTATTCGACACCGAGCTTGCCGGCCGCATTGCCGGCAAGGCAAGAGTTGGGCTCGGACCACTCGTTGAGGAGGTCTTAGGCCTTCGACTTGAAAAGGGGCACGGCGCCGCAGACTGGTCCACCCGCCCGCTTCCGGCGCCGTGGTTGCGCTACGCCGTGCTCGATGTTGAGGTGCTTATCGAATTGCGCCATGCGTTAGCCAAAGACCTTGAAGATCAAGGGAAAACCCAATGGGCGCAAGAAGAATTCGAAGCTATCGTCAATGCCCCGCCAGCCGAACCTCGAGTTGATCCTTGGCGACGAGTCTCTGGTCTTCATCGGGTGCGTCAAAGCCAGCAACTTGCCATCGTTAGGCAGCTTTGGCAAACCCGCGATGAGATTGCGCAACAACGAGACATCGCTCCTGGGCGAATCCTGCAAGACATCGCCATCGTTGAGGCTGCTCTGGCCGCACCCAAGACCGAAGCCGAGCTGATCGTGCTTGATGGATTTAAAGGCAAAGGTGCGCAACGCAATACGCGCAAGTGGCTGGGCGCAGTTAACGCCGCCCTCCAACTTTCAGCGCAACAGTGGCCGGCTCCCTCAGTTCCTTCCGATAGTCCGCCCCCTGCGCGCGCATGGCCTGAGCGCGACAAGTCAGCGGCGCTGCGATTGGCTGCCGCTCGCCACGTCGTAACAGAACTTGGTGAACGGCACAACATTCCGGTGGAAAATCTGCTCACTCCTGACTATCTGCGGCGGCTTTGTTGGACTCCCCCGTGGTCTAACGATGACAACCCCGATGCCCAGGCAGCCGATGAATTTCTCACCACCTGGGGAGCCCGCCCCTGGCAGCGCAACTTGACCGTGGAAGCCATCTGCAGCGCCATCGCCACGGCCAGCCAGACCGGACAGGCACCGCAGCCGCTACCAAGCCCATCAAGCCAGCCAGATGGGCAATCCGCACCTGAATGACATAAACTTAGGATTACCTAAGTAGAGCGTTTTAACCATAGGCGGAACACATGCTGGGCAACTTCGTGATCGGGCTTCGTGAAGGCCTCGAAGCGGCCATCGTGGTGTCAATTTTGATCGCCCATCTGATCAAAATTGATCGCCGCGAACAGGTGCGAGCGGTGTGGACCGGCGTGAGTTTGGCCATCGTGGCCTGCTTGATCTTCGCAGCCCTGATCGATCTGACGTCAACCAACCTTCCCGCTAAGTTCGAACCAGCCTTCACAGGCACGGTTTCGTTGCTCGCCGTTGCCGGCGTCACCTGGATGATTTTTTGGATGCGGAAGGTGTCGGCAACCATTAGCGGTGAACTTCGAGAAAAGGTTGATGAAGCGCTCGTGGTCGGCACCTCCGCGATGATCACCCTTGCTTTTATCGCTGTGGCCCGCGAAGGGTTTGAAACCGCCATCTTCATCTGGTCGGCGATCAAAGCCACCGGGGATACCGCCATTCCCATCATTGGCGCAGCCCTTGGGCTTGCTACTTCGGTGGTACTTGGCTACCTGCTCTACAAGCGCACGGTAAAGATCAACCTTTCCGTATTCTTTCGCTGGACTGGAGCATTCTTAATCATCGTTGCAGCCGGAGTGCTCAGTGCCGCAGTCCACGAATTCCAAGAAATTGGCTGGCTGCCTGGCGCAGAAAATTTGGCGTTCGATGTCAGCTCGACCATCAATCCGAATTCTTGGTACGGGGCTCTGCTTGAAGGCACGATCAACTTCAACGCCAAGACCACCGTCCTCCAAGTCGTGGTCTGGGTGTGCTTTGTTGCATCAGTGACCTTTGCCTACTTCCGGCCAATGTCAGCGGCGTCGTCGTCGAAGGCGTCAGATTCGCCGGATTCGCCGGCTAAATCCCCCAAAGCAGTGAAGTCTTAATGAGTCAATCACTAATTTGGCGCAAGCAGTTGAGTAAGAATCTGCGCTGCACCTTGCTACCGTGTTGACATGACCCCTACCCAATTGCGCCAGGCCGTCCTGATGGTCTGCGTCCTTGATGGCGTTGATCTCACGCCCCATGCAGGTGGCGTCGTTCTTCCGGCAACACCGGGAACCAATGCAAGCAAAGACATTTTCATTTCCTGGGAGCGCGTGGCCGGCATCGTTGGGGAAACCGACGATCCAACAAATACAGCTACTCGCTCGGCACTTACTCAATGGTTCACGTTGGCTCGGGATCTGTGTGACAGCGCAGTAACTCTTGAAAGCTCTGCTTTCTTTGATCAGTTTTGCGTCATTGCCCTTCCCCATGACTGTGACAATCACCCAGGCCAGGAATGGGTGCGCGATGTAGTCCCGGGTGAACTAATCCATCGTGGATTAGGCATCAAAGAACAGTTGCACCTGCAACGACAGGCCACGGTGGTCCCGGCCGGACTGTTGGAGATCCTGGACCTTGATCCACAGCGATGCTGGGAATCGGCTCTGGACTACTTGGACACGATGGCTCAGTTGGCTTCGAAGCGCCACAAGAGTGACCCGTCCCAGACCTTGCGCCCGATGGGTTCGTGCGATGTGATCACTTTGCTGGGCTCAACGACTTTCCGCACGGCCTTGGCCAGCCACCATGAGGTGGGGATGCGAGCTCTAGCGGTTCCGATGCGAACGCGGGGCTGGGTTGATCCCAACCACCTTGATTCAGCCTTTACTCGTGGCGCCGCCGCGGCCACCACAGCACAGGACCGAGGATTTTCGGTAGCCGTTTTGGTCACCGCCGATGGGGTGTGGCCGGCCAAGGATGGATCAAACTTGGTTGAATTCGCTCTTCGTGGATTTTTGGATCGGTAACCCAGAATCTGAGAGCAGCGTTTTGGTGATCGACTGTGCAATGTGTTCGGCAGTCAAACCACATTCGAGAAGAATCTCAGCACGTTTACCTTGATCAAGGAAAGCCAGCGGAATTCCGTGGTTATTGATCAGAGTTGTAATCTGCGCATCGCGCATAGCCTGCGCAATCGTGGACCCCACACCACCGACCCGAACCCCATCTTCGATCGTGATCACGGCTTCATACTTCTTCGTCATGGTCACAAGAGCCGGATCCACTGGCTTGACCCAACGTGGGTCCACGACGGTGGCTCCAATTCCTTGCTGTTCTAAGGTGTGCGCCACTTCAAGGCCCAGGCCCACTAAGCCGCCAACGGCCACGATGAGCACCCGATCATTCTCGCCACGACGCAAAATATCGGCCTCACCTTCCCGCGCGATGGCCGGAATATCCTCCGGCAACGCACCCTTGGGAAAGCGCACAACCGTCGGCGCATCATCGACATCGAGAGCCTCACCAAGCTCCTGACGCAAACTTGCGCCATCTCGTGGGGCTGCAAGGCGCAAGGTCGGCACCATTTGAAGCATCGACATGTCCCACATGCCGTTATGGCTTGCCCCGTCATCACCGGTAATGCCGGCCCGATCCAAAACAAAAGTTACGCCGGCCGAATGCAAGGCCGCATCCATCAACACCTGGTCTAGCGCGCGATTAAGGAAGGTTGCATACACGGCAACAATGGGATGTAGGCCACCCAAAGCCATTCCAGCAGCCGAAGTAACAGCATGCTGTTCAGCAATTCCGACGTCAAAAACTCGCTTTGGAAAACGTTGCGCAAAGTCTGTCAAACCCGTAGGCGCCATCATGGCCGCCGTGATAGCTACGACATCTTCTCGTTGGTCACCAATGCGCACTAACTCATCGGAGAACGCACCGGTCCACGTTGGTCCACTGGTCACCGTTGAGCGACCCGTCATTGGATCGATGACACCAATGCCATGGAATCGATCTGCTTCGTCATTTTCCGCCGGTGCATACCCGTAACCCTTTGTGGTGATCGCATGCACAATCACCGGACCATCGAATCCTTTAGCCCGACTCAATGCGCGCTCAAGAGCGGGCAAGTCATGACCATCAACGGGTCCGACGTACTTCAAACCAAGGTCCTCAAACATGCCTTGCGGGGCGATGACATCTTTGATGCCCTTCTTCATGCCATGCAACGTTTCGTAGATGGGCGAGCCCATAGGAACCCGTTCAAGTCGCTGCCGACCCCAGTCCAGGAATCGTTCATAGCCGCTGGTGGTCCGCAATGCAGCCAAGTGATCGGCCAGGCCGCCGATGGTTGGTGCGTAGGAGCGTTCGTTGTCATTGACCACGATCACGAGCGGACGATGCTTGGCGCCAGCAATGTTGTTCAGCGCCTCCCAGGCCATTCCACCGGTCAATGCCCCATCACCAATAACGGCCACCACATGACGCTTGCTCAATTCACCGCGCAGTTCCCAGGCTTTGGCCAGCCCATCGGCATAACTCAGCGATGTTGATGCATGCGAATTTTCGACGATGTCATGCTCAGATTCAGCCCGACTTGGGTAACCACTTAAACCACCCTTGGCACGCAATCGATCAAAGTCTTTTGCACGTCCGGTCAACATCTTGTGGACATAGGTTTGGTGACCGGTGTCCCAGATAATCGCATCATTTGGAGATTCGAAAACTCGATGAAGTGCGATGGTTAATTCCACCGCGCCAAGGTTGGGTCCCAGGTGTCCCCCGGTAGCCGAGACCGCATCAACCAAAAAAGCACGAATCTCACGAGAGAGTTGGCGCAACTCGTCCTCATTGAGATCACGAAGATCACGGGGACTGCGGATGGTCTCAAGCAAACTCATGCCCACCAGCCCCTTCTGAATCACTATTGCGCTAGCTGCCTGCGGTCTGCCCTAAGTCTAGGCGTGTGCTCAACCAACGGCACCACAATCTCGTGCCTAAAGCGAGCACATCTGAGCCTAAATTAGGACTCCAGCAGGCTTCGCAAGACAAACTGCATAATCCCCCCATGACGGTAGTAGTCCGCCTCACCGGGGGTATCAATGCGAACCGGAGCGCTGAAGGCTGTCACATCGCCATTTTCCTTGATCGCTTCCACGTCCACACTCTTTGGCGTAACCCCATCATTGAGAGCTGTAACGCCCTTAATCGTGAACGACTCTTCGCCGGTAAGTCCGAGGGAATCTGCGGTCTGTCCTGCCGGGAATTGCAACGGCAGCACACCCATGCCGATCAGGTTCGAGCGGTGAATGCGCTCATAGGACTCAGCGATGACCACTTTGACACCCAGCAGCGCGGTGCCCTTGGCGGCCCAGTCACGTGAAGAACCGGAGCCGTATTCCTTCCCCGCCAAAATCACCAAGTCCACACCGTGTGCTTGATAGTTCTCAGCGGCTTCGTAAATGGTTGTCTGTGGTTTGTCTGCATCCAGGAAGTCAACGGTGAATCCACCCTCAACACCGTCAAGGAGGAGGTTCTTCAAACGGATGTTGGCAAAGGTGCCACGAATCATGACCTCATGGTTACCGCGGCGTGATCCATAGGAGTTGAAGTCCTTGCGATCAACGCCGTGCTCTGCCAAGTAAGCACCCGCAGGCGAATCGGCCTTAATTGAACCTGCTGGGGAGATGTGGTCGGTGGTTACCGAATCACCCAACTTGGCCAGCACGCGTGCACTAGAAATATCAACAACCGGCGCAGGAGTGCGGGGCATATCGTCAAAATATGGGGGCTTACGAACATAGGTTGACTTCGGATCCCACTGGAAAACGTTTCCCTTGGGCGTCTGAAGCCCCTGCCAACGAGCATCGCCAGCGAAAACATCCGCATAGCGGTCTCGATACAAATCAGAGCCAATGGCTTGCGCAATCGTGGCTTCAATTTCGCTCGGTGTTGGCCAAATATCACGCAGGAACACATCGCTGCCATCTTCACGCTGACCCAATGGATCAGTGTCAAAGTCGAAGTCCATCGTTCCGGCCAAAGCATAAGCCACGACTAGCGGCGGCGACGCCAGGTAGTTCATCTTCACATCGGGGTTGATCCGACCTTCAAAGTTGCGGTTTCCTGAAAGCACGGACACGGCTGCTAAGTCTGCTTCGTTGATCGCGGCCGAAATCGGAGCCGGCAATGGCCCACTGTTTCCGATGCAGGTCACGCAGCCATAACCGACCAGATCAAAACCCAGCTTGTTCATGTACGGCTGCAAGCCCGAACGCTCGTAGTAGTCGGTAACAACCTTTGAACCGGGCGCCAAGGTGGTCTTAACCCACGGCTTACTGGCCAATCCCGCTTCGACGGCCTTCTTGGCCAACAGGGCTGCACCGAGCATCACGGATGGGTTTGACGTGTTGGTGCATGAGGTAATCGAAGCGATCACTACTGCCCCGCTACGCAGGTCAAATGTTTGGTCAGCGTAAGTCACCGAAACAGTTTTGTTGGGTTCGGTTGTGTAGGTCGGGAGCGCAGCCGCAAACTTTTCCTTGGACGCAGACAAACTCACGCGATCTTGCGGACGCTTGGGCCCTGCAATGGAAGGTACGACGCTCGATAGGTCTAGTTCGAGATACTCCGAGTAGGTCGGTTCGTGGGCTGGGTCGTGCCACAAGCCCTGAGCCTTGGCGTAAGCCTCAACGAGTGCGATCTGCTCCTCGGTACGGCCGGTCAAACGCAGGTAGGTGGTGGTCTCACCATCGATGGGAAAGATTGCACACGTTGAGCCAAACTCCGGGCTCATATTTCCAATGGTGGCCCGGTTTGCCAGCGGAACCGCGCCAACTCCTTGACCATAGAACTCGACAAATTTTCCGACCACGCCATGGGCACGCAACATCTCGGTGATGGTCAACACAAGGTCGGTAGCCGTGGCGCCGGCTGGCAGTTCACCAAAGAGTTTGAATCCAACAACGCGCGGAATCAACATTGAAACGGGCTGGCCCAACATCGCCGCTTCAGCTTCAATGCCACCCACTCCCCAACCAAGCACACCCAAACCATTGACCATCGTGGTGTGCGAGTCAGTTCCCACGACCGTATCGGGGTAAGCCTGACCATTGCGGACCATCACCACGCGGGCAAGGTATTCAATATTGACCTGGTGCACGATCCCGGTGCCGGGAGGAACAACTTTGAATTCATCAAAGGCGCCTTGTCCCCAGCGCAGGAACTGGTAGCGCTCTTGATTGCGTTCATATTCCAACGCAACGTTCAGTCCAAAAGCCTCAGGGGTGCCAAAGTGGTCTGCGATCACGGAGTGGTCAATGACAAGTTCTGCTGGCGCTAGCGGGTTGACCTTTGATTCGTCGCCACCAAGGTCGCGCACGGCCTCACGCATCGTGGCCAGGTCAACGACACAGGGAACGCCGGTGAAGTCCTGCATGATCACTCGAGCTGGACTGAATTGAATTTCCGTGTCTGGCTCAGCCGTTGGATCCCAGGACGCCAACGCGCGAACGTGGCCAGCGGTGACATTTGCCCCGTCTTCGGTGCGCAGCATGTTCTCTAGGAGCACCTTGAGGCTGTAGGGAAGGTTCTGGCTACCTTCGACGGCCTTGAGGGAGAAGTAATCCACAGTTTGGCTACCCACAGTCAGTGACTGGCGTGCATTGAAACTGTTGACCGACATCGGCTGTCCTTTGATCAGGGGGCTGTAAGGCTAAATCCTACAAGCGAGCAAGCCGCGACACATGGGCGGTCAGGCCAGCATCAGTGATGGCCACTCGGTGGCATTAGACGGGACGAAAGACCGCTACACACTCAATATGATGCGTCATGGGGAACAGATCGAACGCCGTCAAATCCTGCAACGAATACCCCTTGGCAGCAAACAGGGCCACATCACGAGCAAGGGCTGCCGGATCGCACGCGACATAAACCACCACTCGTGGCTTACTAGCGCTGATCAAGTCAACAACGCTAGCGCCTGCGCCCTTACGCGGTGGATCTAAGACGACAACATCGGGGCCATTGAGTTCGCCGCCATTGGCCTTCAGCCAACGATCCACCCGAGCGGCCACAACCTGCACATTTTTTAAGTCCTTGAGATTGCGTTCTGCATCGCGACAGGCTGAAGCGTCAGTTTCAACAGCGACAACATCACTGACGTGGCCGGCCAGAGCACCGGCGAACAATCCAACTCCGGCGTACAAGTCCCACACCACATCGCTCGGGCGTGGTTGAGCCGCCTTAGCGATTGCATCAACGAGCGTTTGCGCTGCCGCTGGGTGCACCTGCCAAAACCCATCCACGCGCGAGCGCCAAAGCCGACCCGCCGCATCATTGACCAACGTGGCAGGTCCAAGCGCTTGAAACTTCTGACCGTTGGTGTATTCAACAAGTACTGATGTCTCATTGGTTTCTACCGTCGGACCGGTAGGTGCGGCCACAACGATTGCTTCGGCCCCTGGCCAGGTCGTCTCAAAGATTCCGGCCTCAAGGACTTTCGGATGGGAAATCGGACAATCGTCCAAGGCAATGACTTCGTGAGAGCGCGAACGCCTAAGACCAGCTCGCGCATCTGCATCGACGGTGAACTTCATGCGCGTTCGCCAGTGCAGACCATCGGGTGAACCGGGTACCTCAAGGACCTCAATCCTGCGATCCAACCCGGCGAGGCGTTTGAGTTGCTCCTCAATCACTGATGCTTTCAATCGTCGCTGGCCATCCATTGACACGTGCTGCCAGTCACAACCACCGCAACCCCCCGGGCCGGCCACCGAGCAGCGGGAATCAACTCGATCTGGTGAAGCTTGAACAACCTTTACGGCATCGGCCCTTAGATAGCGCGAATCCACGTCGCCTTCAGTGATCTCAACGACCACCTTTTCACCGGGCAAGCTGTGGCGCACAAAGATGGCTCGACCTTCATGGCGCGCTACACAAAAACCACCGTGTGCAACTGCCCCAACAACAACTTCAAACTGTTGACCTACCAGTGAGCTCATGCATCACGTGGGTTCGTAGACGAGATTTCTTCTTCAACAAAATTCTCAGCCACTTCGGGCGCTGGCTGGCCACGGCGCACAGATCCTGGAGCTTCCGATTCAGGACGCTCGTCAATTCCGGCACTGGAGAGCAACTGCCACGGCACACTGACCAACATCACACCCGGGGTGAACAGCAGGCGAGCTTTCAAGCGCAGAGCGCTTTGGTTATGCAAGAGCTGTTCCCACCATCGCCCGACAACGTATTCAGGTACATAAACAATGACCACATCTCGCGGTGAGGTGCGCTGAAGTGACCTGATGTAGTCCACCACTGGGCGGGTGATTTCTCGATACGGCGAATCCAAAACCTTCAGTGGCACGGGGATTTCCCGCCGCTCCCATTCCTGTGTCAGGGTTTGAGTGTCATCAGCATCAACGTCCACCGTGATCGCTTCAAGAACCGAAGGCCGGGTTGCTCGGGCATAGGCCAGCGCGCGCAACGTGGGTCGGTGAACCTTAGAGACCAAAACCACTGCATGAACCCTGGGAGGCAGTTCCATTCGCTCATCAGGGTCAGGAGCGATCTCGCGAGCCACCCGCTGATAGTGCGTCCTGATCGCCCGCATTAAAAGGTAAAGCAAAGGAATTGCTAAACAGACAATCCAAGCGCCACGGGTGAACTTGGTCAACAGAACAATCACCAGCACGGCGCCACAGATAACAAACCCAACCGCGTTAACTACTCGCGTCCTCAACATCTTGCTTCGCTCGGCAGGTGATACCCCTGCTGCGAGCAGCCGCGTCCAGTGCCGAATCATGCCGAGTTGACTCAGTGTGAACGAGATGAAAACCCCGACGATGTAAAGCTGGATCAACTTCGAGACATCAGCCTTAAAGACCACGATCAAAAGGATGGCCATTGCGGCTAGGACCACGATGCCGTTACTAAAGGCCAAGCGGTCACCGCGAGTGTGAAGCTGCCTGGGCAAGAAACCATCTCGAGCAAGAATGGAACCCAACACTGGGAAACCATTAAATGCAGTATTTGCGGCAAGCACCAAAATCAAAGCCGTCACGATTGAGACAAAAACTGCCCCTGGCTTGAAATCAGAAAATACGGCGTTGGCCACTTGGGCAATCACGGTCTTTTGCGCTTGACCTGCCGGAAGCCCAATCAGATCGGCACTGGTCTCTCCCACTTTGACTTTTGTGTAGAGCGCGAGCCAAGTGATCGAGACGAACATCGTCATCGAGATCAACCCGAGCAGGAGCAGCGTCGTGGCTGCATTTTTGGATTTCGGCTTCTTGAACGCAGGAACGCCATTACTAATGGCTTCAACCCCGGTCAAAGCAGTGGTACCAGAAGAAAAAGCGCGGGCTAACAAGAAAACCAGTGCAAGCCCGGCAAAGGATGCTTCGGGCTTGATCTGCCAATTGGCGCTCTCAGCCTGAAGGGTGTCTCCCCCGCCGATCCTAATCAGGGCGTAGATCACCATGGCAAAAATTCCGACGATGAATGCGTAGGTCGGGATCGCAAACGCGATTCCACTCTCGCGCACCCCACGCAGGTTCATAAAGGTGATGATCAAAATCAGCACAATGGAAATCACGACAAGGTGTTGATTGACAGAGGGCGCAGCTGAGGCAATGTTTTGGGTAGCCGAAGCAATTGATACCGCCACCGTCATGACGTAATCGACAAGCAGGGCCCCAGCAACAACAATGCCGGCGCGTTCACCAAGGTTTGTCGTGACGACTTCATAGTCGCCACCACCGCTGGGGTAGGCGTGCACATTCTGGCGATAGGAGGCCACCACAACGAAGTAGATGACGACCACGCCCAAAGCCACCCACGGGGCAAACCGACTAAAAAAGGCGGCCCCACCCAGCGAGAGCACGAGCAGAATTTCCTGAGTTGCATAGGCGTTGGAGGACAAAGCGTCAGAAGCAAAGACAGGTAGGGCGATTTTCTTGGGGAGTTCAGTCTCGGCCAGGCTTTCCGAACGCATGGCTCGACCCACGAGCAGGCGCTTGCCCAAATCCGTCAAATTTGCCACGGCTCAACACTACGGCCGGATGGCCCCGCTACACGGTAGGCGTGCGTGTAGCGTCGTACCTATGCACGTAGTGATCATGGGATGCGGCCGAGTCGGCACCGAACTGGCCCACAGTCTTCAGGAATCTGGTCACAGCATCGCGGTCATTGACCAGGACGCAAAAGCACTTCAACGACTTGGGGAGTCTTTCCACGGTCAGCGCGTCATCGGCGTGGGAATCGATCGCGACACCTTGCTTGAAGCTGGCATCGAACGGGCGGGCGCATTTGCTGCCGTCAGCAATGGAGACAACTCCAACATCATCGCCGCTCGCGTTGCTCGAGAAAACTTTGGCATTGAGCATGTGGTCGCACGCATCTACGACCCAGGTCGCGCTGAGGTTTATGCACGACTGGGAATTCCCACAGTGGCAACGGTGCGCTGGACCAGCGATCAAATTTTGCGACGACTACTTCCAGACCGTGCATCAGATGACTGGCACGACCCCAGTGGCCGGGTCATTGTTGCTGAAGTGAGCGCATCACCGGCTTGGATCGGAACCACCTTTGATCAAGTCGAGCGCCAATCAGGTGGGCGCATTGTGGCTGTCAGTCGCTATGGCGAAGGTTTCATTCCCTCCGCGAGCAGTGTTTATCAAGAAGCAGACATCATTCATGCAGCCGGCTTGGCTAGTGAGATGGACCGAATCCGAGCTATTTTGGCCGGCTCACCTGAGGAATCGGCATGAGAATTGCTATCGCGGGTTTAGGAAAAGTTGGCACCTCAATTGCTGGTGAGCTCGCAGGCAATGGCCACACCGTTTTGGCGATCGACAAAGACCCGACGGCACTGGAAGGTTTACCGAGCAACATTGAGGTCATCCTTGGCGATGCCTGTGAATTGACGATCCTGGAAAGCGCCTCCGTGCAATCCTGCGAAGTCATGATTGCGGCTACTGGAGATGACAAAGCAAACTTGGTGGTCTCGCTACTAGCAAAGACAGAGTTTGGTGTTTCCCGGGTTGTGGCGCGAGTTAATCACCCCAATAACGAATGGATGTTCAACGAATCTTGGGGTGTTGACACCTCAGTTTCAACACCACGAATCCTTAGCGCCCTGGTGGAAGAGGCAGTAACCGTTGGCGATGTCGTACAGCTCTTTAGTTTGCGCACCGGCAATGCAAACCTGGTGGAATTGACTTTGCCCTCACACTCCCCTGTCGCACAAGCTCGCGTGGGAACCATTACGTGGCCGGTGGACTGCGTCTTGGTGACCATCGTTCGCGGTCAGCGCGTGATCTCCCCGTCCGCTGATGACACCCTTGAAGTCGGCGACGAACTGCTCTTTGTCTGTAGTCCTGATTCCGAAGCTGGCCTCCAGCAGGTGCTGGCGCCGCACTAGAACATCGGAAGTGGCGGTACCTCAGGATCTGAGCTCTCATCAGGACTTGACCGAAGCGTGATGGGGACTGCGCGAAGTATCAAGTACGTCAGACCACAGGCCGCCAGGAACAGTGGCAGACCCAAAAGTATTCCTACCAATCCCAGCGCCACCACTTCATCGCGTTTGAACAGTGGAAGCTGAACTGCCAGGCGAATCGCGAACACACTCACCCACACAAGCCCGCACCACTGGTAGGCGCGCAAGCGCTTGGGGTCCTTGCGCCATTGCACACCTTCGCCGGTAAACGGTCCAAGGAAGAGTCCGATCAGCGGCCAGCGCACGAGTCCGGTCAATAAGTGGGCCGTTAACCAAAAACCGTTGCGATAAAGACCAACGAGAAAGAAGTCTCGGGCCCGCCCGGTGATCAAGACGATCCCGGCGGTTAAGGCCACTCCGATGAACCCACTAATAGTTTGTTGAACGGATCGCTTTTGCACCAACGCGACGATCAAGATGACGACAGCCACTGCTAAGGCACTGGTCAGGGCAATATCAAAGCGTGGGTTAGTAAAGGCAAACACGGTGGCAAAGACCACTCCAGGAATCGTCGATTCCAACAAACCCCGCGGCCCACCCAGAGCAGCCACAATGTTGGCTGTGCTGAACGTTTCAGATAGTTCCGATGGCTCTTTCGGATCTGGTTCAGTCATCAAGGTTTCGAATCAGTTCGTATTTGGGATTAAACATGACCAACTCGCCAGAATGCTGATTAATTCGCCCATGAACAGCGATCACTCGGCCAGGGTTGATTCCCACGATGGATCGTCGTCCCAACCAGACCACCTGAATTGCGCCAGATCCGTCGAAGAGTTCGGCAGCTACCGCCTGAACTCCCGATCTGGGTCGTATGGTCACGGTTCGAAGCACACCCACGACGTGGCATCGTTGCCCCAAATCGCATCGGTCAATTGCTGTTGCGCCGTGGCGCTCGGCTCGGTTGCGTAATTCGTCAGCATCAAGCTCACTTTCCGAGCGGGTCCATCGCCGCCACCAGGAAAGTTTGCCAACCGACTGGCCAGCGCCTCTTTGTCGCAACGATGCCATGGCTCTCACACTACCGGCGGAAGATCAGAAGGCAAAGAAAGCTCGAGTGGTTCTTGCATGGGTCGGGCTAAGTCATCGCGCACCACGACAACCTGATTGATCACATCAAGGAACGGCTGAACTGCTTGATCGTCATGAGCCAGAGGCCCAGAAATCACCGCACGCACGAGCCAACGAGGGCCATCAAATCCCAGGAACCGGGCTTGGACGCTAGAGCCTTCGTTTTTCAGGCTGGCGAGCAACTGCGTGCCATAACCGGACGGGTACGGCGCACTGGTTCCCCCATCGGTGGCAATGGCCTCGGCTAGCGCGCTTGAGACCTCATCCCAGATTCCACTACCGCGTGGACCCGCGTACGGCATCACCTGCAAGGTTAGATCGTTATGCAAGACATCAACACTGAGAATGCTTTGATCGTCCTCGCGCACCTCAAGTCGGATTTCAAAATCCTGCGGAACATAAAGCAGCATCGCTCCAAGCTCCACCGGCATCCAATCGCTCGGTGGATCGGGCCGACTCGCATCGGCGCTATCCCATGGTCCTACGTGCTGATCAGCCTGAGGAGCCAAAACCTTTCTCACCCCGATCGCTGCCGGGAAGTTGATCCACCACAACCAAGCTCACCTGTTCAACGCGTTGGATCACTAACTGTGCAATGCGATCTCCCACGGCAAATTCAACTGCACTGACTGGGTCGTGGTTAATCACGATGACTTGGATCTCGCCGCGATAGCCAGCATCAATGGTGCCGGGGGTATTGACCAAAGAAACCCCGTGCTTGATGGCCAAGCCCGAACGCGGATGAACAAATGCGGCGAATCCTTCCGGCAGGGCAATGGCAATACCGGTGGGCAGGAGTTCGCGCTGACCTGGCTGGATGACACAGGCTTTCCGTGTTGTCAGATCCAAGCCAGCATCACCGGCGTGGGCATAACTGGGCATCGGGGCCTGCGGGTCCAGTTGTTGGATCAGTACTTGAGTCATGGGTTAACTGAAAGTCCTTTCGTGCGCTCTTGCACTTCGTCGCGGGTAGCCGCATGTTCTAAGTCTTCAGCACGACCATAGGAAAAGAAGTGCTCAAGCGGAACTTCCACAAAGATGGCATTTGCCTTCACTGCAATGGGACCATCTGGCCCGTTCAGGCGCCCAATGGCTTCAGTGAAGATCTTGCGGCCAGCAATCCCGGTGCACTGCGCGTGAATAAACACGCGCGAATCAACCGGAACGGGCCGGCGAAACTCCGTGTGCAGCTGCACTGTCACAGCGGATTTTCTCAAAAGCCAATTGATGGCACTGAGCGTCTCATCAAAGGCGGTAGTCAGCATTCCGCCGTGAGCTAATCCAGGGGCGCCCTGATGATTGGCTCCCACAACAAATTCGGCCGTCACGGTTAAGCCCTCACCGGCTGTGATTTTCATATGTAACCCAGTGGGGTGATCAACACCGCATCCAAAACACAGGTGATAGTGCGAGACGACAGGCTCCCCTGGCGCTGGCGCATCAATATGGCGCACACCAGGGATGAGGTCATCGTTCACATTTTGACCCTATCTGCCTAAGGCCCATCCGGCGTGGAATGCTGGCTAGGTGAGTTCATTTCGCGAACGCCTCAGCGCTCCTTGGTGGTTGTGGGCATTAGCCGCTCTTTTTTCACTTTCGCTGGGAATCGCCTTTGGTGCCCCATTTACTGCGACCATCGGTTCAGTGATCTGCCTTGCATGCGGGGCATTGCTTACATGGGGATTGCTGGCGTGGTCACCGACCATTGAAGTGCGTCAGGGCGTCCTGTATGCCGGTCGCGCCCACCTTGAGCTGGAGTACATCGCTGAGGCGATCGCACTGGACCCAATCGCGGCATACAACTTGCGTGGCCCGGCAGCCAACCCGCTGGCATGGATGTTGTTGCGCTCCTGGATCCCCACGGCGGTGCGCATTGACCTAGCTGATGCGGCTGACCCAACACCGTATTGGTTCATTTCTACCCGTAAACCCACTGAGCTTGTTGCCGCGCTGAAGTTCTCGACGTCTAACTAGGGCAAGATAGCCACATGACAGATGATGGCAAGCGCGATGAAGCTGACGGCTTTGAAAAACTCTTAGCCCTTGGGCTGGGCATCGTGGCAGCATCGGTAGCACGTAAGGCCGTTGCCGGAGTGTGGAAAGCCTCCACCGGAAAGACCCCACCGGGTGGCGAACAAGGCGAAGCAGACGGAACGGTTGTTCTACTCTGGGGGGCTGCGCTTGGCGCTGCTGTTGGTGCTGCTCGCCTGATGGCACAACGCCAGGCTCGCGCCATTGCGCGCAAGCGCAGGAGCTAATCCTGATCTTTGATGATGGTCAAACTTCGCAACTGACCGCGTCGAAGTTCGGTGCGAACTTGTTCGGCCAATTGAAAACTTGATTTTCGATTCTCCACCGCACCCAACACACCTGCACCCAAGCGAAGCCCACGTCCGCCCAGTGCCTTTCCAGTGACCGATGCAGCGGCTCGTCGCGTTGTTGGGCGTCGAGCAATTTCGGCCACGGTTTGCACGATGCCACCGGTATCGGAAATATCTAGGCCGCGAAATGAGGCCCACAACTTCAGCGCAGTTGTTCCCTTCTGGGTGGAATTTCCTTCGAGTGGCTGATCATAGATTTCATGGAGTTCAGCGATCATTTTCAATTCGATGACAGCAACCACCAAAGTTTCAGCTGCCACGCGAAGTGGAATGGAAAGCAGCAATCCAGGACCGGAGCGAGAGGCAAGGACAAAGAAGCCGCCCACGGACCCGGCTACCGCGGTGGCGTTAGCAGCGTTTTTCGTCACCGCATTTGCAAGGCGCTCAGGATCGCGCATTTTCAAATGCTGCTCCAACGTTGCGCGGTCACGAATGGGCAATCGCGGAGCGATCCCGGTGGCCACTTCGCGTAGACGATTGGCCGCAATAATTGCGCTCTCCCGCGGTGAACGCACTTGGCCATCAGGGTCCCGAATGATCGCATCCGCGGCCGGGGTTTCGATCAAAGTTTTGAGTTGGTCAAGGACCTTCGGCCACATCGCAATGACTTCGCCAGGAGTAAAAGCATTGCGATCGCCCCCGACCGATTCAAACAAAGCGCTCAGTCGATCAACTGCAGCGTTAACGGCTGCAGATCCTGATCGACTCGTTGTCACGCTAGGCACTCCTTGCACACCGGCTGACCCTTGACCATCTTTTCAAGTTGGCTGCGGTGGTGAACCAAGAAGCATCGTGAGCAGGTGAACTCATCAGCTTGCTGTGGCTGTACTCGAACTGAAAATTCCTCATTGGACAAGTCGGCGCCAGGTAGCTCAAGGTTTTCAGCCGCCTCGGTCTCATCAACATCGACTGCAGAGGCAGCCTTATCTACCCGACGAGCCTTGAGTTCCTCAATCGATTCCTCATTGAGTTCTTCGTCGGTCTTGCGTGGTGCGTCGTAATCAGTAGCCATATGTTGTTCTAAAACTCCTCATTTGCGATTTCGTTCTTACCTTGTCCGGCGCGGTGATTGTGTCGCACCTGCGGCAATTCGTCACCTCGGGGCGCGCCGAGAGTGGCTTATTGCCTCTCTTTTGGGGCATTCTTACCCGAAGGCAGGTCCCGATAGTGTGGTTTTTGGAGGAAATATGGCGATCTACGCATTGGCGGACCGGGTACCCAACATTGACCCCACGGCCTTTATTCACCCCGATGCGGTCATCATCGGCGCGGTAACCATTGGGCCCGAAGCCTCCATTTGGCCAACCGCGGTCCTGCGCGGCGACTACGGCGTGATCTCTGTGGGCGCTCGCACCTCAATCCAGGACGGCACCATCATTCACGCCACTGACACTAAGTCCACGACCATCGGGGCAGATTGCGTTATCGGACACAACGCCCACCTTGAAGGCTGCACTGTGCAAGATAACTGTCTGGTCGGTTCTGGTTCGATCGTGCTTCACGATGTAGTTGTCCACAGTGGCGCGCTGATCGGTGCCGGCGCGTTGGTTCCCAATGGAATGGACGTGCCAAGTTTCGCGATGGCACTAGGCATTCCGGCCAAGCTTCGAGAAAACGCAGTTGCTCAGGGCGCTTTTGACGATGCCGTTGCGCTCTACGTAGCCAACGCCCACCGCTACCGGGGTGAACTCAAACGGCTCGATTAAGAAGATCGCCGAGCGCGCCGCGCATCACGCATCTGCTCAAATTTTGACGCTTGGGCTTCAAGCTCAGTTAAGAACTCAGCCAACTCCTCACGCTTAGCTTCCCCGGCTGGACCAAAGTCAGTGCGATCAAAAATATTCCACTGACGAAGAATCGGCAGCAAGACATCATCAAGATGTTGGCGTGCGTCATAGACCCCAGCCAAAGCCATCTGAATGGACTTACGGCCAAATCCCTCAATGGATGCGCCCGGCATCTGGAAGTCAGTGACCACGTCCACGATCGCGCTGATGGCCTGATCAGGCACCAGATCCAAGGCGCCAGAGAGCACATTGCGATAAAACAACATGTGCAGGTTCTCGTCCAGTGCAATGCGCTGCATCAACTGATCGCAAATGGGTTCCTTGGAAAGGTGCCCAGTGTTTCGGTGCGCAACCCGCGTTGCCAACTCCTGAAAAGCTACGTACGAAATTCCGTGCAGGAGTTGATCCTCATGACTGTTCTTAAAGCCGGTGGACATGTGCGTCATCCGAGCGTGCTCTAGATCATCAGGATCTACCGAACGAGTCACCATTAAGTAGTCCCTAATGGCAACGCTGTGACGTGCCTCTTCCGCAGTCCAACGATGGACCCAGGTTCCCCACGCACCTTCGCCACGGAAGATGGAAGCAATTTCGTGGTGATAGCTCGGCAGATTGTCTTCAGTTAAGAGATTGACCACCAAGGCGGTGCGCACTTCATCGGGAAAACTCGTTTGGTCAGGCTCCCAGGCTTGTCCGCCAAGAACACCGTCAAAGTCTCGACCCTGCGACCATGGAACGTACTCATGTGGGCGCCAGTCCTTATGCATGCCAATGTGGCGGTTAACCTCTCCTGCGACCAAGGGCTCAAGTTCACGCAAGATGTCCACGTCAGAAAATCCAGCGGCAGCGTCAGCATCAATGGAGGTATTGCGCGCCTTTTGCCTCAAGGGCGCCGGATCTGCGGTTGCCGTCATGGGTCTGCCTCCACTTAGTTGACGCACTTTCTGTGCGCTCTGCCTAACCTACGCTACCGTAACTTACGGAACCGTAACCAGGTTGATTTGCCCCTCCGCCCACGCGTGTCGGGGTCTGCGCGGTAAGTTCACACCTCTAAGCGCACGAGTACGCAATCTAGGCGTGGATTTAGGCCTGAAGCGGACTTAGCCCGATGGTGCAGGACAGGTGGACATGGAGAGCACAATGCGACCCCGCGATATCCAAGCTCGAATTCGCGCCGGTGCCTCAGTTGATGATGTCATTGTTGAATCCGGCCTTGATCGCGAGCGCGTTGAACGATTCGCAGCACCGATGCTGGCTGAACGCGAACACATCATCTATTTGGCTCTAGAAACCGAACTTCGTCGCGACTTTGCCAATGACATCTCTTTGTCTCAGGCAGTCGCCGATCGTCTAACTCCCCTTGGAGTTGAACGCAGTTCAGTAAACTGGCAAGGCTGGCGTCGCGAAGACGGTCGCTGGATCATCGAAGCAAACTTTGTCCTTGGACGTGAACAACGATCAGGTCACTGGGCCTTTGACCCCAAGACCTCGTCACTGATTGCCGACGATGATGAAGGTACCTGGCTCATCGATCCGGATGCAGCCGAACCGGCTTCCCAAGATCGCGGCCGTCCATTGCTTGCAACGGTGCGTCCGATTAACGCTGCACCTGCGGACCGAGACGTTGTGCAACTGATCGACGTGACGCAGGAGCCTGTCTTAGTGGTTGAACCGGCTGTACAACCTGGCGAACCTTTCAATGATGGCGACTTCATTGATGATGAGGTTCAACTCGAATTGATCGACGAACCGGCCCCTACGTTGCCCCCCAGCATCAAGCGCAAGGGTCGGGCCTCAGTTCCCTCCTGGGATGACATCGTCTTTGGAACCCAGCGCCCCAGCGAGTAATTTCGCTGTTTGTACGTAGTTGGAAAAACCACGTTAGGCAGTTGTAGCCCGACTCAAGGCGCGAGCAAAATTAAGGACCTGCTCAACAGTTTGCGCGCCATCTGCTGCTTCACTGACGCGCAGTGAAAAATCATCGTGCGAGGTGGTCCCGGAATAGCCGTGATCTGCTTCGCAGTTTGGATCACCACAAGCCGCTGGTTCAAGATCAATGCGTTGAACCGCGCCCCAACCGATGGTGAGCATGACTTCAGCCACTGGTCCCTGTGCTGTGTAAGCCTCTGGGTTGGTGGCTACTCGTGCCACGACAACAGAATTGACTTTTTCCAATCTGACCGCTTCGGTTCCGGCAGTGGCGTAGGGCCGTTCATTGTTTTCATCAACAGGATGCTCATCGGTGTGCCCCACGACTAAACGGGAGGGCGTTAATGCCAACACCGTGATGTGACGTCGAAGCTCGCTGTGATCAAAGGTGGCTTCATGCTGGACAACGAAAGCTTCAACCGGTTCATCGGCTAATGCCGTGTTCAACGCGTCAATGACAAGAGCTGGGTAATAGCCGCTGCGCTCGATGGCTTCCTGCATGGAACTGAGCATCGTTGTTCTCATGTCCCTATTTCATCACTGTGCGCACGTGCCGGCGGGCTATTGGCAAAACTGAAGCCGCCGCCTAGTCCAAGGCCCGACGGACTGGGCTTTCGGTGCGCACCTGAGGCACCTTCAAGGCCACCTTTGCCCCAAGTACAGCCAAGCCACTGGGGCTGACCAACACCGGATCCAGGACCACATCAGCGATTTCTGGGTGCTCATCGACCATGACTGAAACCCGAAGCAGCAGTTCCTCAACGGCGGGCAGATCCAACGGCCCGCCAACTGCTTGCCCGAACAACAACGGAGCTGCACGCGGAGTGCGAACAAGCCGAGCAGCATCAAGGTCGGTCAGTGGCGGAATCGCATACGCCCGATCCCCCAGCAATTCGGTGGTGACACCGGAAACACCAAAGGACACCACTGGACCAAACAGCGGATCTTCAACCGAGCCGACCACACAAGCAACCCCAGGCGGAGCCATCCGCTGAAGGACTAGCCGATCAGCCTTCACACCAAAGCGATTCTGCAAACGTCTAAACGCTGTTCGCACGGCGGCATCACTTTCAAGATTTAATCGTTGAGTTCCTAAGTCAGCGCGACCAGCTAGCTCGGGATCGCTCATGCGCAATCCCACCGGATACCCGATCGCATTGGCTGTTTCAACAGTCAAATCCTCGCTACTGACCTCAACACTTGGCCACACGTCGATCCCGTAGCAAGCTAACAAGGCCGCCAGTTGTTGGCCATCCAAGAAGACTTGCTCGTCCCCAGCGACCACGCTGTCTTTCATCAGGGTCTTGACCATGACCTTGGCATCGTGTCGTCGCAGACCTTCAAACTCAGGCAACTGACCCACTGGTCCGTGGCGCCACTGTGAATACTCGGTCACAGCAGCAATGGCGCGAACCGCTTCTTCCACCGAGAAAAACGCCGGCACCGAACCCGGTTGCGGCACGCCGGCCTCATCGCGGTTCATCAACACTTCAAGACTTGAGGCACCATCCGGCCCGACCCCAACCACCGTGGCCACCACCGGTTTTAGGGAACGCGCGCCGGCCCGCGCGATGGCTTCAACAGCGCCTGCACCAGCGGTACTCAGTGGCGGAACAAAAATTGCCAACACCGAATCAACGGCTGGGTCTTCAAGTAAACCGGCAAGGGCTCGATCAAAATCATCTGCTGTTGCCGAAGCTCCCAGTGACACCGACTCTTCAAGAACGTCCAGTCCTCGGGAGGCGGCCGCATCGGCTGCCAAGGTTCCCAGCGCATCTGAATTTCCCACGATGGCCAAGGTTGAGCCAGCAGGAAGCGGTTGAAAGGTCAATACCTGACTGACATCGAAAAGGTGATTCAACGTTTCAGTTTGAATCACACCCGACTGGGTAAATAGGGCGTCAAGGGCCGCGGGAGGCAGCGTTGACTTGCGCACCGCATGACCTAGTGGCCGGGCCTGCATGGACCCACCGGTTTTCATCGCGACGATGGGCGTGGTTCGTGAAATCCGTCGAGCCAGGCGGGTGAATTTGCGCGGATTACCAATGGACTCCAAGTACAACAAAATGACATCGGTATCTGGATCTTCCTCCCAGTACTGCAAAACATCATTGCCGGAAACATCAGCACGATTGCCGGCTCCCACAAAGGTGGACACTCCCAGCCCGCGACGACGAACTGTTTCCAAGAGGGCAATTCCCAGCGCCCCGGATTGACTGAAGAAACCGATCCGACCCCGCGGTGGCATCACAGGAGCCAATGATGCGTTCAAACTCACATCAAGGGCGGTATTGATGATCCCTAAACAGTTCGGACCGACAACGCGCATACCCCGACCGCGTGCAACATTGACCAATTGCTGTTGCAACTGACGACCTGCTGGCCCTGACTCGGCAAATCCAGAGGAAATCACCACGACAGCTTGTGCGTGCTTATCACTGCAGGCCCGAACAACATCGAGTACGCGATCGGCGGGGACGGCAATGACTGCCAAATCAATCGAGCCGGGCACATCCGCCACCGATTTGTAAGCTCTCACGCCGGCGATCTGATCGGCCGATGGGTGGACAACACTGAGTTGTCCGGAAAAACCTGAATCAATGATGTTTCGCAGCAAGGTATGGCCATAGGTGCCTTCACGAACCGACACCCCCACCAGGACTACTGACTCAGGGGCCAGCAAGCGCTTGATGGATAGGGCTTCGGCACGATGTTCGCGCGACTCCATCACATGTAAGGACTGCTCGGTAGGTGCCAGATCAATCTCTACGTGCACGATCCCATCATCCACACTTTGTTGGGCTACAAAACCAGCATCGGCAAAAACATCCAGCATGCGCTCATTGGCTTGCAGCACAGACGCGGTGAAGCTCAGTAGCCCGCGCTCGCGGGCGGCGGCGGCTAGATGTTCAAGCAGAATTGAACCAACGCCGCGGGCCTGGTGATTATCACGAACGGTCAAAGCAATTTCTGCCTGCGTGGGGCTGACCGTTTCATAGCGGCCCACGCCAATGATCTGCGGCCCAAGGGTGAGAACCAGCGCTACTCGCTTGTCATGGTCAACCGTGGTCAGCTCGACTAGCTCTGCTGCAGTCAGTTCTCCGCGCAGAGAAAAATAGCGAAAGTAAATGCTCTCTGGCGAAAGACTGCGCTGAAAGTCTGCAATCTTCTCAGCATCATCTGGGGTGATGGGGCGTAGGTGAGCCGCCCGACCATCGCGCAAAAGCACATCGGCTTCCCACCGATTGGGGTAATGGGCTTGCGTGGCTGTATTTGTCTGGCTCACGCCCTAAGGCTACCGCCGCGCGCCCTCAAGCGCCGTTGGCTCGCGTGCGCCAAGATGGTGTGCGTTGCAAAACCTACAAAAGGAGCACGACCGCATGGCCCGCAAGGCAGCCCCGGTAACACCAGTAGCCGAGCACATCATCGATATCGATGTCACCGATGAGATGCAAAGTTCCTTCCTCGAATACGCCTACTCGGTGATCTACTCACGAGCCCTGCCTGATGCCCGCGACGGGCTAAAGCCAGTGCAGCGCCGCATCCTGTTCGGAATGTCCGCGATGGGATTGACGCCAGAGCGTGGGCATGTGAAGTCTTCGCGAGTAGTCGGCGACGTTATGGGCAAGCTGCATCCCCACGGTGATGGGGCCATCTACGACGCACTCGTGCGCATGGCACAAGCATTTTCGCTGCGGGTTCGCCTGGTGGACGGGCACGGCAACTTTGGCAATCTCGACGATGGTCCAGCCGCCATGCGATACACCGAATGCCGCCTTGCACCAGCAGCCATGCTGATGACCGGTTCCCTGGACGAAGACGTCGTGGACTTTGCTCCTAACTACGACGACCGCGAAACCGAGCCAGTGGTGATGCCGGCAGCTTTTCCGAATTTGCTCGTCAACGGAGCCACCGGTATTGCCGTTGGCATGGCCACGAATATGCCGCCACACAATCTCGGTGAAGTCATAGCCGCCGCTCGTCACCTCATTGATCATCCCAAGGCCACCTTGATTGACTTGATGAAGTTCGTGCCCGGTCCGGACTTCCCCACCGGTGGTTCTATCGCAGGTCTTGCCGGTGTTCGCGATGCATACGCAACAGGAAAAGGCTCGTTTAAGACTCGCGCCACGGTTTCGGTTGAGCGCGTCACCGCCCGCAAGACCGGACTGGTCATCACAGAACTTCCCTACACCGTGGGACCAGAAAAAGTCATAGATCGCATTGCCGAATTGGTTCGAGCCAAAAAACTTGCCGGCATTACTGATGTCACTGACCTGACCGATGGTGAAAATGGCCTTCGCTTAGTCGTGGAAATCAAGAATGGTTACAACCCTGAGGCCGTTCTAGAGCAGCTCTACAAGCTCACCCCCATGGAAGATTCCTTCTCTATAAATAACGTGGCTTTGGTCGAAGGTCGCCCGCGCACCTTGGGATTGAAGGAAATGCTGGAGGTCTACATCCAGCACCGCTTCGATGTGGTCCGGCGTCGTAGCCAATATCGCCGTAAGAAGGCCGCTGACCGAGCGCACATCGTTGAGGGTCTGCTCATCGCCTTGGATGCGATCGATGATGTCATTCACATCATCCGCACCAGCAAGGATTCGGCTGAAGCCAGGGAAAAGCTCGCGCAGGCCTTTGAACTGTCTGAAATTCAGACCCAACACATCATGGACATGCCACTTCGCCGGCTCACCTCACTTGAAGTGGGCAAACTGCGCGACGAATTGGCCGAGCTTGAAGCAACCATCGCGGCCTTGACCAAGATTTTGGACAATGAATCAGTATTGAAAAAATTAGTCTCCGATGAGCTAGCGCAGGTTGCTCTAGATCATCAAACAGATCGCAAAACTGTTCTGCTTGAATCGGCCGGCCGCCCAGCCGAATCAAGCGTTCCATTAGAAATCGATGACGAGCCCTGCCGAGTGTTGCTGTCCTCAACCGGTTTGCTTGCCCGCACCTCAGCCCTGAAGTCCGAAAACCAGGACGATGGCAAGCGCGCGCGCCATGACGTGATCGTGGCAACTGCTCCCGCTACTACCCGTGGCTTTGTTGGAGCGGTCACCACATTGGGTCGGGTGGTGCGCATTGCCTGTGTTGACCTGCCCAACCTGCCCACGACCTCGGGCGCACCCAACGTGGCCGGTGGCGTGTCAGCTTCTGAAGTGACAGCCCTTGAAGCAAAGGAACGCATCATCGGACTAGTCAGATGTCCACAAACTGAAGATGAAGTGGCAAGCGCGCCTTCCTTGGCCTTAGGAACCCAACAAGGTGTCATCAAGCGAGTTTCACCCGAACTGACTACCAAAGACGCAGCCAGCATCATCGCGCTCAAGCCAGGCGATCAGGTGGTGGGAGCTGTTGAGGTAACCAGTGAGGACAGCGAATTTGTTTTCATCACTAAAGATGCGCAACTTCTGCGCTCGGCAATTTCTGCGGTACGGCCACAAGGTCGAGGAGCTGCCGGAATGTCGGGTATGAAAGTCAGCGCACCAGTGATTTTCTTCGGTGTGGTGGATCCAACCTGGGATGCAGAAGTTGTCACGGTAGCGGGAAGTTCACATGCACTGCCCGGCACGTCGGCGAACAGTGTCAAGATCACTGACCTTGAGCAGTTCCCCGTCAAAGGTCGTGGCACCTCGGGTATGCGCTGTCACAAGTTCCTCAAGGGTGAGGATGAACTCTCACTCGGATGGGCTGGGACTGCACCAGCACGAGCTGCCGGACCACGGGGTGCAGCCGCGGACCTGCCGCAAGAACAGTCCAAGCGCGATGCATCAGGTTCGCCTGTCATGAATGCGATTTCTGCAGTCTCTGGTCCTGCGTGAACGCGGTAAGCAACCCACCCAGGCTCTGCCATGACTGCTAGCTCGGTGAGTTCATCATCGTGCTCGGCCCTTACTGAGCTAGCCGGTGAACCTTTAGCCGGAAGTGCACCGCACATCGCCGTGTGGATTGGAATTGAGCACCCAGGCGCGTGGGGCCCTAAAGCATTGACGAGCCTTCCTGAGGAAATTTCCTACAGCGCAATCAAGCTTGCATCCCATGAGCTGATTAACGTCCTTGCCCTGCGCGCCCCTGGGCGATCTTTAGGTGATCGGGTCACACGGCGCAAAGTCTTCATCTCTTTTGCCTCACTGACGCACACCTGGTCAGTGGTGCGCGAGTTCGATAGTGATCAAGAGGTCGCGACCAGTCTTGACGCACTTGATGTTGGTGGCTTGACCGCAGGGAAAATTCTGGATTGGTCACCAGTTGACGAACCCATGGTTTGGATCTGCACCAATGGAAAGCGGGATGCCTGTTGCGCCGTGATGGGTCGCAAGCTCGTTGATGATCTTCTTGACGACTCGGACCTTTGGGAGTGCTCACACATCGGTGGCCATCGCTTTGCCCCCACGGTATTGATACTTCCTGATGGTTTGATCTTGGGAAATGCATCCGCAGCTGATGTCCTTAACGCCGTGGAGGGGCAACCCCGGGCCGAAACAATCCGTGGCCGCAGTTACCTACATCCAGCCGCGCAAGCAGCCCAAGTGGCCATGCTGGGCGATCTGCCCTACAGCCAACTGACCACCGTTGACCTCACCTTGACCGGCTCACAGGCCACAGTGACCTTGAACCAGGTCTGGGAAGTCCACCTTGAGCAGGTGGAGCACCCCCACCCCAGTCCTGCCTCATGTAATGGCGAACCAGATCGCCGGACATGCTGGCTGGTGACCTCATCGGGCAAGATAGTTCCATGAGCCAGAACATTCCCGAAGCCTTCGCCGACGTCTTCACAGCCAATGACCACTACGTCAAGGATTTTTCGCTCGGCGAACTTCAAGCTAAAGCAGCTCGTGGTTTGGCCATTGTGACCTGCATGGACTCGCGCATCTCCCCTCTTGAAGTCCTAGGGCTCGAACCAGGGGACGCCAAGATCTTGCGTAATGCTGGTGCGCGCGTCACAGGCGATGTCTTGCGAACTCTGGTTTTAGCGGTGTACTTGCTCGGGGTGGACAGAGTTCTCGTGATGCCGCATACCCAATGTCGGATGGCCCAATCCACCGAAGCAGAACTTCATGAGCTCATCGATGAGCGTCACGGCATCGACACCAGCAGCATCAAGTTCAAACCGATTAAGGACCCCATCGCGACCCTTCGCAAAGACATCGCCTCTATTGCATCGCATCCCTTGTTGCCAGATGACCTCGACGTCACGGGCGCTATCTACGATGTGGCAACCGGCAAATTGAACTACATAGCCTCAACGGATTAATCAGCCCTGAGGTGGCATCAGGCGTCGAT
The DNA here is from genome assembly GCA_903920865.1 of uncultured Actinomycetes bacterium. Taxonomy (GTDB): domain Bacteria; phylum Actinomycetota; class Actinomycetes; order UBA12327; family UBA12327; genus AcAMD-2. The sequence continues at coordinate 7,782 of CAIXNN010000036.1, read as the reverse complement.
GCGCGCCTGGGCAAGTCCTTCAGCTTCAACAATGAACTCCTTACGGGGCCCAACATCGCTGCCCATGAGCAATTCAAAGACTTCCGTGGCAGCCTGGACGTCTTTCATGGTCACTCGACGCAAACTTCGCTTTGAGGGATCCATCGTTGTTTCGCGCAATTGACTAGCATCCATCTCGCCAAGTCCCTTATAACGCTGAATGGGTTCCTTGTAGCGCTTGTTCTTCTTAGCAAGGTCGGCGATTACCTTGCGCATCTCTTGATCGGAGTACGTGTACACGTATTCATTCTTCTTGCCACCACCGTTAACAACTTCAATGCGATGCAATGGCGGAACAGCGGCGTAGATGCGTCCTGCGTTGAGCAGTTCTGGCATGTAGCGATGAAAGAGCGTAAGAAGAAGGCAACGGATGTGCGCACCATCAACGTCGGCATCCGACATTAAAATGATTTTCCCGTAGCGCACTTGCTCCAATTCAAAACTGCGTCCCGAGCCGGCACCGAGAACTTGAATGATGGCCGCGCACTCCGCATTTTTGAGCATGTCACCCACGGACGCTTTGTGCACATTCAAGATCTTTCCGCGGATGGGAAGCAGCGCTTGGAATTCGCTGGAACGAGCAAGCTTTGCCGTGCCCAACGCCGAATCGCCCTCCACAATGAACAACTCACTGCGTTCAACATCATCGGTTCGACAATCAGCCAGTTTGGTTGGAAGCGAAGACGACTCCAAGGCCGTCTTGCGCCGCTGAAGCTCTTTATGTTGCCGGGCGGCTACGCGGGTACGGGCTGCGGCCACCACTTTTTCCAAAATGATCTTCGCCCGAGCCTTGTCCACGCGTCGAGAGCTGGTGAGAAACCCGCCGAATTCCTGAGCCATCACGTTGGCCACAATGCGCGATACCGCAGAGGTTCCAAGAACTTCCTTGGTTTGGCCCTCAAACTGTGGTTCGGCTAAACGCACCGTCACCACCGCAGTTAAGCCTTCTTGGACGTCATCTTTGGCTAAGTCTTCATCGCCGCTTTTGAGCAATCGCGCAGTTTTGACTGCATCATTTAAAGTCTTGGTGAGCGAGCGTTCAAAACCGACGACGTGAGTTCCGCCCTTAGGCGTGGCGATGATGTTGACGAAGGAGCGAATTTGAGTGTCATATCCGCCGCCCCAATGCAAAGCCACGTCAACGTGCACATCACGCTCTACCTCGGTTGAGGTCATGTGGCCTTTGTCATCAAGAACGGGGACAGTTTCCTTAAAGGACCCTCCGCCACTGATGCGAATGACATCACTAAGGACGTGGTCCATGTCCATCTGGTCAGCGTCAGCATCATTTCGACCACCAGAGGCTAGGAAGGAGCAATATTCACTGATCCCACCTTTGTGCTGAAACACTTCTTCGCTGGCCGTTGCTTTGTCTCGTTGATCCTTGACCACAAGTTTGAGGCCGGGAACCAAGAACGATGTTTGTCGCGCGCGATCGTGTAATTCGCTGAGGGAAACTGCAGCGTCCTTGAGGAAGATCTGTTGGTCAAACCACCAGCGAATACGCGTGCCGGTGACCTTTTTAGGCACTTTGCCGTCAATGCGTAATCCAGATTTCTTGCTAAACGAGGAGTCAGGGCCTTCAGCGTCAAAAATGCCAGGCACGCCGCGACGAAAGCTCATCCGGTAAATCTTGGAATCACGATCAACTTCAACGTCTAACCTTGAACTCAAGGCATTAACTACCGAGGCTCCAACCCCGTGCAGACCACCCGAGGCTCCATACGAGCCACCACCAAATTTTCCGCCCGCATGCAACTTGGTCAAAACAACCTCGACCCCGGTGAGTTTGGTCCTTGATTCGACATCAACGGGAATCCCACGTCCATTGTCACGAACTTCTAACGATCCGTCCGGGTGCAAAATGATGTCAATCTCGGTACAAAAACCGGCAAGGGCCTCATCGACTGAATTATCGATAATCTCCCAAATACAGTGCATCAGCCCACGGGCATCTGTTGACCCGATATACATGCCTGGGCGCTTGCGAACAGCATCAAGGCCTTCAAGTACTGAGAGGTTTTTCGCAGTGTAGGAAGCGGCCATGCAATGACCGTAGCGAAAACCGCCGGTAAGTCGGGCTCGCCACTCCCCAAACCACCGGCCTCCGCTCTTAGCGAACGGGGCACATTGGGCGCGCCAGATTGCGCGCGATAGATCCAAATCATGGCAAGATATGCACATGACCGAATCAGTAGCAGCTAACCAGACGATCAGCGCCGAAGAGTTGCTGGCAACCGATCGTTGCGATCGTTGCGGTGCCCAAGCCTATGTACGGGTAAGCCTGAATAATGGTGGCGAGCTCATGTTCTGCGCCCACCACGGTCACGAATACGAATCTGCTCTTCGGCAAGTTGCGGCCGACATTCACGATGAGTCGCAGCGCCTGCAAGCCGATCCCGCTGCTTCTAACTAGCCACCTTGCCACTGGCGCTTTACTAACGCGCTAGGCCAATGACACAGTCAAAATCGCTGTGTACGTTCCTGCCTTTTGGAAAGCTGGGACAGTTAAGGCCATTGATCCGCTGACGTTGTACACACCCGATGTTGTCCCACCATCATTTTGGGTGGCGTCCTTTTCACACAGCAGAACCTGTTCAGACAGCGATTGCGCGGCCGTACCAGGCGCAATGCCGCTGGCGCTAGCACTACCCACGACCGAGCAACTCGGCGTGATGGTCACGACGCTGTTGGACATCGATGCAGCATTGCCTACAAAGTTGGTCAAACTTGCCGTCAACGACCAGCCCAAGGATCCATTGCGTTGGTCAACCACCTGAAGCCGGTTTAGCGAACCTGTGAGAGTGGTTGGTGACAGCGGCGTAACCAAGCTGCCAAAGTCCACGACTCCATTGGTGGGATTGCTCCCAGTGACATATGCCTGGACGGAAAGGGTTGTGCCGGGAACTAGTGCGTTGTAGTTGGCTGCGGCCCAATCAACGGCCGAATTTGCATCAGCATCATTTTCCACTACAACAATTGAACCGGGGGTGGACAAGGTAAATGAGGTTGCCGATAGAGCGCCCGTGTTATCAATGGTTGCTGCTACCGCAGTGTCTGCCGTGTACGTAGGACTTGCGCCCGAAACTGATGATGCGGACTTGATGAGAACCGACGCACCGGGATCGAAGTTTGATGCCGTGACTTGAACCGCTTCGCCTAAAGGTTTGGGCGTACTAATGACCGTCACTGTTCGATTACCCAAAATAGTGATCGGAGCAAACGCATTTGATGATGTCGCCACAATCTTGACCGCGCGCGAGCCTGTCGTAGCACCACTTGGCACAGTCACGGTGCCGGTCAGATCCCCTGAGCCGTTTGTACTCAAGCTTGATGTGGCCGCCGGGTCGCAGCCGGTGCCATCGGATTGACACAACAACGCAGTGATGCCACTACTTGGCTTATTGACGGCCCAACCGGTACCAGAAACGTTAATCACGTCGGCTTTACGGGCGTAGCCACTGACTCCGGACCGCTGACCTGTAACCGAATCAATGACCAAGACCGCGGTGAGCGTGGAATAGGGAGCAAAGGCACGATCTGTTTCAGGGTCCCCTGCTGGTGAGTCCTCAAATACCTCAATGGCTGTAGTGAGCCGGTCGTTAATCGTGATGCCGGTTGAACTGAGCGAACCATCAGACCCGGTGAATCCAGCCACCGGTGCATCGCCGGAATTAACCGGTCCAGTGGTGTTACGAACACCCTGCACCGTGACAAAGGCAGATGGGTCAAAGTTTGAAGCGGTAACCGAGACCAATGTTCCCAAGCCACCACTGGTTGGACTCAAGGTCACACTTCGAACACCAAGAACTGTGAAGTCAAACAAAGCTGACCGGCCGGCATTGGTGACCTTCAAGGTGCGTGCACCGGTGGTGGCATTCGAAGGAATCGTCACCGTTCCCGATAACGCACCGATGCTTGAGGTGCTTAAGGACTTCGTGGCGTTGCTGTCGCAGTTATCTCCTGAGCTATCACAGAAGGCTGCGGTGAAATCTGAGGAGGTCAGACTTAGTGGCCAATACGAACCGGTCACGCTCACTACTTGACCAGGTCGGCCGTAAGCGATCACGCCGCTGCGTTGTCCTGAAACTGCAGTACCGGCCACAGTCACGGGCGGAACGGTAAATGCTGCCCGTGCATAGTCCCCGGTCAGCCCGCCGGTAGAGAACTTCTCGCGCACTTCAATAGAGACGGTTTGGTAATCGTTGACGGTGAAGTTCGTCGAGGCCAAGGTTCCAGTCGATGTCGTTGTCGTATCCACTGGGGTGTCATCGGAAACAGTCGGGCCAGAGGTCGACGTCAAACCGCGAATTTGCACATCGGTGACAGGGTCAAAGTTTGTAGCCGTAACGGCCGTCACCGTTCCGGGCACACCGGAGGTCGGCGAGAGGGTCACAGTCCGAGTACCCAACACATAGAAGGATCGAGTCACCGTGTCCGTACCGTTTCCAATCACCAGCGAACCAGCGCCGGTTGCTGCCGTTGCTGGAACGGTGATCGTGCCACTAAGGACACCGCTGGAATCTGTTTCAAGACTTTGACCCGCTGCGGTGACGCCACCGATGGTGACGGTGAAATCGCCACTGGCCTGAGAGCCATCCCACCAGGATCCAGAAACGGTAAGCACTTCACCTATTCGGCCATAAGCGCTGACACCAGTTCGCTGTCCATCAATGGAATCCACCGACACCAAGGGGTTGGTAATGACCGCGGTCGGAACATTGCGTTGCGTGGTGGTGCCATCGCCTATTTTTCCATCGGAGTTATCTCCCCAGCACGCAGCAGTGCCATCACTTGCCAGCGCACAGGCAGTGCGATTGCCAGCAGAGACAGTGACCACAGATTTGCCAGCCAAAGCAGTTCCAGTTGTCACCACGGCGGTAGGAACGGCGCGGGTGGTCGTGGTGTTATCGCCGACAGAGCCGGTGCCGTTGTTACCCCAGCACGAAACTGCCCCACCGGTAGCAACAACGCAGGTGTCTTTAACGCCAGAAGAGACTGACAAAATCGTGCTGGTGGCAATGGGGGTGGCGGTCAACGTAGGTGAAATCGGGACCGATGAATTGTCAGTGGTGCCATCGCCTAATTCGTTATCGCCATTTTCACCCCAGCACGCCACAATCCCGCTGACGCTTACCGCGCAGGTATGTGCGCCACCGGCGCTAATCCCAGCGATGGCCAGGCCATCAAGCGGGGTATCGGCAACAGCGGTGGCAACGGGAGTCGATCGGGTGGTTGTGCTGTTATCTCCGAGCTGACCAGAACCGTTCACGCCCCAGCAAGCAATGACATTACTCGAGGTCCGCACACACGTATGTGCATCACCGGCAGAGATAGCGGTGACAGTTAGGCCCGAGATGTCGGTGCCAGAGGTGGTAACTGCGGTAGGGGTTTCAACGTCTGTGGCAGAGGTTTCCCCATTGCCGAGTCGGCCACTTGTTTGCAGACCCCAACAGGCAAGCGTGGAATCTGAGGCCAGAGCGCATACATGTTGCGATCCCGTGGTGATCGCCGTGATTGTCTTTGCGGACAAAGGTGTTGAGGAAGTGGTGATGGCGGTGGGAACCAGCGCATCATCAGTGGTGCCATTACCTAGCTGACCATGGGTGTTATCTCCCCAACAGGCCACAACAGGAAGTTCAACGGGGTCGGAGTTGGCGTTGCCAGCGGTCAACGCGCACGTGAACGATCCGCCCACAGAGACTTGCGTAACCACCTTGCCAGCAAGTGGGGTCCCCAAAGTGGTGACAGCCGTTGCCAGCGAGCGAGAAGTCGTGGTGTTGTTGCCCAGTTGTCCATGATTGTTACTGCCCCAGCAGGAAACGGCGCCATCGCTGGTCAGCGCGCAACTGTGATCGCCCCCGGTGACTACCTGCGTGATGGTCTTACCCGACAGAGCCGATGCAGCAGCCAGAGCTGATGGGTTCGGAAGCAAGGAAAACACGGCAGCCACGATGGCTGCTAGCGCGATGAAACCCACACCTAGGCGAGAGGCAATCCGAATTCGTTTCGTGCGCCTGCGCGCACCCAGCTGGTCGGGGATCGGCGAAGGCGTGGCTGCCGATGCATCCGATTGCGATTCGTTCATCAAGCCTCACCTCCCCGCGTCTAGGACCGTTCGACCACCTCACGTGAGGACAGCCGGGCCACCGATCACCACAGATCACTCAAGTGGTCAAAAATCACTCAAATGAAGGCAACCTAGGCGTAGCCCATACAACATTATTGGAGGTTTTACACCCGATTTCTAGAAAAAATCATAGTCGTTGCCACATCGCAACCTGTCGGGCGATCAAACATCTGGGCCAAAATGCCAATTCCAATCGATTCCGCCAACTGCTTGGGCGCGGACAGGGGTGCGTTTAGCCGCCACAAATACGACTTCCGGCAGTACGTTGAGTCAAAGCCCCCCTCCTTAGGGCCACAATGGAAAGCAGGGCTTGTGAAAACGCAAAGCAAAATATTCGCCGTCATAAGTGCCACGGCGGCTACCGCTGTGGTGCTCAGCGGATGCGCATACGTGACGCTAGCAACAAAGGTTTCGACGAAGGCTGATGGAAATATCAGCCTCAGTTCCTACCACACCAGCGATTATCTTGGTCTCGGAGACTTCATTCCGACCGGCCCACAGATCACACCCGGTGGCTCGCGCGGTACGGCCAAGGTCAAACTTGATGCTTCGTTCGATGGTGGCAACTGGAACATTGACGGCACCTATAGCGACGGCGCTGTGCGCTTCACATTCAAGGGTTTCAGCGTGCGGGAACTTTACATCAATTCTCGAACCAAAGCAGATCAGGACGTTTCTCAAATCCCCACCAACACTTCTACAGGTGGAAGGTGTGAGAGCTTTACATCCAACTACCTCAGTACTAACGCGAAAATGCCAGGCACGGGGCTGGTCAAGTTTGTAGTCTGTGATGCACCCGGATCGCGTAGCGGCGGTTCTCCCATCTGGCAAGGCCCTGACTACATCCAGGTCTTCATTCCCGAATCAGGTCCGGGAATGGACGCAAACCCTTACGCCAACTACCTCAGTGGTGGAAAAGTCTACGGGCGCGAGCGCAGCAGTGGTGTAACGAACTCCAGGACTGCGCCGAGCTCAGTACCCACTTTCACCCCGACTCCGACTTGGCCCGCTCCCCCATCGGTACCTGCAGACTGCTGCGGATCCTGCTTCTGCCCCTAACGAGCAATCTGGGTAGCCCAGGCATTAAGAGCAAATGCCCCGCTCGCGCGATCACTGGTCAGGAAGCCAGTTGACGCTCATGCGGGGCATTTGTGTGAGAACCAATGGTTGCCAGTGGGCTCGTTAGTCTAGGTAGTCGCGCAAAACCTGTGAACGTGATGGGTGGCGCAGTTTAGACATGGTCTTTGATTCGATCTGGCGGATGCGCTCACGCGTAACGCCGTAAACCTTGCCAATTTCGTCCAAGGTCTTGGGCTGGCCATCGGTCAAACCAAAGCGCATGGAAACTACGCCGGCTTCGCGCTCAGACAGGGTGTCCAGTACCGAATGCAACTGCTCTTGAAGCAAGGTGAATGAGACTGCATCGGCAGGAACCACGGCTTCTGAGTCTTCGATCAGGTCACCGAATTCGCTATCGCCCTCTTCACCTAACGGGGTGTGCAAAGAGATCGGTTCGCGGCCGTATTTTTGAACTTCGACAACCTTTTCAGGAGTCATGTCGAGTTCGCGCGCGAGCTCTTCAGGGGTGGGTTCGCGACCAAGGTCTTGCAAGA
>CAIXNN010000035.1 GCA_903920865.1 uncultured Actinomycetes bacterium | reverse complement strand
TTCAATCGCCTGCGCTTCGGCAAGAACTGCGTCAAAGGTCCACTCGTGCATTCCGCAGATACGGTCGATTGCCCAGAACAGATTGACAGCGGTGGGACGTGATGCAGCAAGCTCTTCCGCCGCCTGGGAGCGGTCCACGCCTTTCAGCGCGGCAAGAGCCATACCGTAAGCAGCGGCCACACCAATCGCAGGCGCTCCGCGAACTGCCATCGTCTTGATCGCGTCGACCACATCCTGGTAGGTCTCTAGCTTCAGCCAATCTTCTTTGGCAGGCAGGACGCGCTGGTCCAGCATGAGGAGGTGGTCACCCTCCCAGATCATCGGGCGGATCATTTGCCGCCTCTGCGCGATTGGAGATTGAACGAAGTCATAAATCTAGTTGCCGCCGATCAAAGACGAACTGTCTGAACGGCGGCTAGATTATATTCCAGAGACGTCAAGGGACCTTGGTGAAGACCTTGGTGGGACTGCACAGGCAGAACTGACGGCTGCCAATTTTATATCGCGCCTCACCAAATACTGCGATGTTTTTGGTGTGGTCAGTCGAAACAAGCATCATCGGATTCGCTTTGCCGGAAAGGTTGCCATCGGCACCTTGGATTTCTAGAACCCCGTTCGCACGGTAAGTCGATTTTCGGAAGTCCAATGTGTCCGATTCGGCAACCCAAAACGTGAGCTTGGCAAGTGGTGGTCCCTGTGTGTCAAGCACCACCTTTAGGGTTCTGTCCTTGCCGGGCTGCTGGGAAATTCCCCAACGCATCTTTGGGAGCTTGAAGTCCCCGGCGATGGCGCGTGCGAATGCACCGATGGATTCCACCGCTTCAATGTGGTTACCAAGCCCGTGACCCGCATTCGGGACGGTTACCACCCACTTGGGCTGATGAAGATCGTCCCAATACTGGCTCATGGCATCCACTGTCCAGTAAGGATCGTTGGCGCCTTTTACAATAAGGGTGGGAACGGTGATGTTGCCTCGGTAGGAGAATGGGTCCACGATCTTGCCGAGTCTCATTCCGGTGGGTGTGGCGAGTTTCTGTTGCAGCCCACGCTTGGTGTAGTCCTGAATCTCCTCAGAGTAGAAGCCCCAGGAGTCCATTTGATGCTTCATCTGCTTGACCACGTTGAGGTTGTCAATCACCATCGGTGCGATGCCCTTGACCCGCTTGTCTTTGGACGCTCCCACAAACCAGGTTGTCCAGCCGCGCTTGCTGGCACCGGTGACGACAAATTGATGAATGGGATTCGCGGTGTTCTTGGTGACCGCCTCGATCACGTCCATGGCACGAATCGCGCTCTTGGCCATGGGGAATAGGAGTGGCCAATTTGGGTCTTTCGTCTCGAGATACTTCTCGAATGTAAATCCGATGAGATCGTCCTCTTTCATCCCATTGAGCGGCTGGTTCGGGATGTCGAACAGCATCGCGGTAGGCATGCCGGTCGCGGCGGTGACCAGGCTCAGATCGAGGTAATCGCCCCGGAAAGGGCCATCTCCAGTAATGAAAAGGATGGCAGTCCCCTTCGTTTTGATCTCCGACGGCTCTTTGAGAAGAATCGTATGCTGCCACGGGTGACCCTGCCAAGTTTGGCTGGTCATCTTGATTTCGCCCTTGACTACATCCGTTACCTCGTAATGAAACGAGGCATCCTTTTTATTAAGGTAGTCATAAAACTCGTTAGGAATTTGAGGCCGCAAAAGAGCTGCGGCAAGCAGTAGGTGCACCATTTTTTGAGTTCAGGAGGCGATTTTGAGTCCAGCGAAATGCGAC
>CAIXNN010000034.1 GCA_903920865.1 uncultured Actinomycetes bacterium | reverse complement strand
TCAAAATCCATGCCAGCAAAGCGACCCTTCATCGAATTAACGGCAAAGCGCGCAAAGAGTTCTTCGGCATACCACTTGATGACCGGGGTTTGATCGATCACTTCAGTATGCGCAGGTTGAGTGTAAGCAAACGTGCGCATTGCTTCAGCCGATTCCCACACACTAAAAGTGCCTTGCAAACCCACGGGAGATTCACCAATGCCGCTGGTCAGCACCAGTCCTTCAGCGCGACTGAGTGCTTGCGCAACCTTTTCTGATGCCTTCCAAAACTCCAGCATTTTGTTCGGGCGAATGCGCGCGCGAGTAATGGCAGCAACCGGTCCGTCAACTTTGGCCGGCTCAGGATTTCCAAACGGTTCACGCTTAGACCATTGACCATGACTAGCGATCGGGGTCATGTCGATGCGCAAAGTTTCCGCAGCGATCAAACCCCAGGATTTGGTAACCCGCGAATTATCAAATTCGATCGCCGCGTCTTGGTCATCCCACACGGTCAGCAAACCCCAGTGGTTGAAATCGGTGGCGGTGGGAGTGAAGGTGGTCGGTTTGGCAGTGCCCAACAATTTGGCGAAGCTCAGGTGCTCAATTCCGCGCAAATCTAGCCGGCTTGTGCCCATCCGGGCCAGGGCTGAGGGGATATAGCTGTTGGCCACACCCCAAAAATGCAAGCGAACGAAGGTCATGGCTCCACCTGCGTGACAGTGCCATCGGTCATGCGCACCAGGTCAGCAAAAGTAGTGGGAAACATCGTGTGCGGGTGTCCAGCAGCGGCCCACACCACGTCGTAATTCATCAAATCAATATCAACCAAGGTGCCGATCGGATGTGGGTGTCCAACTGGTCCTACGCCACCGATGGCTTGACCAGTATGGGTGCGAACAAAATCTGCATCAGCGCGATCAAGGGATGGAACACCAAGGAACTCAGCGACAAAAGTAGTGTTCACTCGATGCGCACCACTGGTGAGAACCAACAGCGGTTGATCATTAACAGAAAAAATTAGTGAGTTAGCAATCGCACCGAGTTCGCATCCGAGTTGTTCCGCGGCAGCCGCGGCAGTAGGGGCGGAGTCTTCAAGCACTGCAATGTTGTCGGCTGCATCGTTGAGGTTGGCAGCTTTCAACGCAGTAACGACTTCAAGCACGCGTGGGTGTTGAAGGATCGAAGCAGTATCAGCCAACGACTTTCCAGACCACAAATCCGATGAGACCTAAAACGATGATGGCCAGGAGAACCACGCCAAGCGGGGGTCTCCACCACGGGCGCTGGGGCACCAACTGATAGCCGTCCATAGGCACAACTGTCCCACATGGCTGCCCCCTTGACGGCAGTGTCAGTGGTGGGGTTTACTGTCTGATCTATTCGAACACCTGTTCTAATAAGGGGCTCGAAAAATCAGTGCCTAGGGATGTCCATGGGGTCTCCCGCCCAGTCGGCCCCTAGGCGTGATGCGGTCTCGCAGCCCGTATCACTGTGGCGATCAGCCCAGCTGCCGGATTCGACCCCCGGCGCTGGTCATGCCGGTCTGATGAGGGTGTGAGCGGGGAAGGCCGCACCTGAATCAGACCGGCGGATCGCCGCCAACTCAGCACTACTAACTCAGCACTACCTAATGACGGCGACGGTTTCTTGTTTTAAGTGAGGTCTCATGCGAGCAGAAGTGGTTCAGGTGCGATGCCGTGACGGTGTGCCCGTTGAGTTTCGTCGTGAACGCTCACGTACCTCTGGTTCGGTTCGTCGTTATTCAGTGCGAGCGGTTTTAGGTTTTTGGGTAGAGGGAACCGCGTGGTGGCGATCCAAAGCAGTACGCGCGGTACTTGGGCGCGACTCTCATGAATCCATCGACACCACCCCTGAACCAGATCGCACCATTTGGCGCGTTGAAGCTCGCGAAGCCGATCACTTTCATGTCGGGGTGTATCACTTAGTGCGCGGTGGCGATGGTGCGTGGTTACTTACACGCGCGGGCGATTAGTGATTCCGCAGCAGCGCAGCTCGGATCAATCATTTATTCACCTTCGAGTTGCTTCTGGTTGGTCAATGAAGCACGGCGCATCACATGTGGAAGAACTCATTGATCGCGCGATAACCCTAGGTCAGCCAGCATTGGCTTTAACAGATCGCGACGGGGTCTATGGCGTAGTGAAGTTTGTTCTGGCCTGCCAAAAAGCTGGAATTGAGCCCATTGTGGGCGTGGATCTAGCCCTTGCCGAGTCCACGCAGATCGTTGAATCTGCGGTACGGCGAACTCCGGCCCGCGGCGGTGCCTTCGTTGATGCGCGGTTGCCGCGAGTTAGTTTTCTCGCCCAAGGCGCGCGCGGTTGGGCGCAGGTATCTCGCCTAGTCAGCGCCGCTCATGAGCAGCGTGGCAATCCGGTATTGACCTGGGAGAAGTTAGAAGAAGTATTTGCCCACGATTCATCAGTGATTGTTTTACTTGGCCCTGACTCACCACTGGGTTCGGCTCTTATCGGCAAGCACGATGAAAAAGCTCGAGCGCACATTGCCCGTTGGAAACAGCTCGTGGGGGCAAGCAGTGTGCGGATTGAATTGATTTCGCATCGGGCCAATGATCACAACCCACGGGGAGTGCGACGATCCACTTTGCTTGCCGCTCGTATGTTGCAGTTTGCCGTCAGTGAGCACGTCACGCCGGTGTTAACCAATGCGGTCCGTTATGCCCGGCCAGAGCAAGGACGGGTGGTTGATGTTCTCGATGCTGCGCGACGTCTCGTGATGCTTGATGAACGACACCTTGATCGGGTCAATTCCAATGGGCACTTGGCTGACACCGAGCACATGAGAGCAATTGCCTATGAAATCGCCCAATCAGCAGCCGTGGGATCACCGGCGTTGGTGGCTCAGCGCTTACTTACTGTCACCGCTGAGACAGCGAACTCGTGTGTGATCGATCCGCAAGCAGATTTAGGGCTGGGCAGTGCGCATTTGCCTGAAGCCCCAGCTGGGGTGAACCAGATTCTGCGGCAACGCTGTGAGGCTGGCCTGTCCCGTCGTGGCCTTCGCGGTGAGCAACCAATCATTCGAGACCGACTCGATGCCGAACTTAGTGTCATTGAGCACCTGGGGTTCGCGTCCTACTTTCTTACCGTTGCCGACATCGTCGAGATGATTCGTGGTCTAGATATTCGGGTGGCAGCTCGTGGTTCGGGCGCGGGCAGTTTGGTCAATCACTTACTTGATATTTCAGGTGTTGATCCGATCGCGCATGGTTTGCTTTTCGAACGCTTCCTGTCTCCTTTGCGCAAACAATTACCTGACATTGATCTCGATGTTGAATCTGCTCGGCGGTTAGAGATCTACAGCCACATCTTTGATAAGTACGGCTCACAGCGAGTGGCCTGCGTGGCGATGACCGATACCTATCGTGTGCGGCATGCCATTCGTGATGTGGGAAGTGCTTTGGGTATGGAAGCTGCCGAGATTTCACGTTTTGCCAAAGTCTTTCCCCACATCAAGGCTCGTGATATTCGCAGTGCGCTGGAAAATATTCCTGAACTTCGCGATGGTGGTTTTGGGAAAACATCTGCCCGAATGGCCTTAGTACTGGATTTAGTGGAAGAACTCGATGGCCTGCCCCGGCACACGGCCATGCATCCCTGCGGAATTGTGCTGTCGAACCTTTCCTTGCTTGATCGCACACCGGTGGAGCCAAGTTCGGCCGGTTTTGCCATGAGCCAGTTCGATAAGGATGATGTTGAAGAGCTGGGTTTGCTCAAACTTGATGTGCTGGGCGTGCGAATGCAATCTGCCATGGCCTATGCCCTCGAAGAAGTAGAGCGCGTTGATGGCATCAACATCGATATCGATGATGCCGATCAGGTTCAACTCGATGATCACGACACGTTCGAACTAATTCGCTCCACTCGCACCTTGGGGTGTTTCCAAATTGAATCCCCAGGTCAGCGTGAACTCTTAGGCAAGTTTGCGCCGCAGGTGTTCTCAGATCTGATCATTGATATTTCGCTGTTTAGACCAGGTCCGGTGGCCTCAGACATGATCACGCCTTTTTTAAATGTTCGGCAAGGTTGGTCGAAAGCACAGTATTTACACCCCGATCTGCAACCGATCGTGGAAGAAACCTGCGGGGTTGTGGTTTTCCATGAACAGGTCCTACGCATCGTGTCGCTGTTTACTGGTGTGAGTTTGGCTAGAGCCGATGAAGTACGCAGAGCATTGGGCAATCGGGACAACTTTCCGCAACTGCGGGCCTGGTTTTATCCGGCAGCTCTTGATCGCGGTTACAGCCTTGAGGTTATTGAGCAAGTGTGGGATGTCTTGTGTGCCTTTGGTTCCTTTGGTTTTTGTAAAGCCCATGCGGCTGCTTTTGCGCTACCGACCTATCAATCAGCATGGTTGAAAGCCCATCACCCAGCAGCATTTTTGGCTGGGGTGCTCACTCACGATCCGGGGATGTATCCCAAGCGGGTCATTCTCGATGATGCCCGGCAGTTAGGCATTGAGGTGTTGCCGCTGAATGTGCAACTCTCGGATAGCAGCTACCGAGTTGAGCGCAGTAGTGCGGGTTATGGCATTCGGTTGGGCCTAAATGATGTTGCCGGCATCAGCGCCGAAGAGATTGATCGCGTGATGCAGTCACGTCCCTTTGTTGATCTTGCTGATTTTTGGTTCCGAGCCAAGGTCTCACGCCCGGTTGTTGAACGGCTCGTCAGCGTTGGGGCCTTTGACTGGCTAGTTGGGGCACATTCCTCATCGCACGGTGGTGCTGATCAGATCACTCGTCGTGACTTGTTATTACAGATCGCAGATCTGGATCACAGTGCAAAGACAGTGCGCGCCCATACCAACACGGGCCAACTCTCGTTAGTGGGATCTGTTGATCCCGCATCGCTTTTAGTTCCCACCGGTTTGCCCGAGATGAATTCGGCAGAAAAAGTGCGCGCTGAACTCGATGTCCTGGGTTTAGATGCCAGCCGCCATGTCGTGGACTTTTATTCATCGCTGTTAGATCAGCTCAACGTGGTGCGGTCAAAGGATTTGCTGACTACGCGTTCCCAAAGCCAGGTGTTAGTTGCTGGCGTGAAGGTCTCAACCCAAACCCCGCCGGTGCGCTCGGGTCGTCGCGTGGTGTTTTTAACGATGGACGATTCCACCGGTCCGGTCGATGTTGCCTTCTTCGATGACACCCCATCGCAGGTGCTGCATCAAGTCTTTGCCGGTTGGCTTTTGGTGGTCAGGGGAGTGACCAGGCGTACCGGCCCTAAGGGAATTTCCATTCGCGGTACGCACGCATGGGATTTGACCCATCTCTATGAGGTGTATCAAAGCCAGGGCTTAGGCGCGGTACTTGAGCTGTTGATCCCTGAGGATGACCTGACTACACATTCGCGCAATCCCCGACGCAACAGTGTTAGTGCAGGACAATGAGGACATGAGCAGGGGACGTCAAGTACCACAAGCCGACAGCAGTGCTGCGCGTGGAGATGACACTGACTGCACGATCTTGCATGTAGACATGGATGCGTTTTATGCATCGGTGGAATTACTTGATCACCCTGAACTTGTTGGCACGCCGGTCATCGTCGGCGGTGGCACCAACCGCGGAGTAGTGCTTAGTGCAACCTATGAAGCGCGCGCGTTAGGTGTTCGCTCTGCGATGCCGGTCACGCAAGCCCAACGCATTTGCCCGCAAGCCACGTTTTTAGCTCCGCATCATGCCCGCTATGCGCAGGTGTCCAAAGCGGTGATGGAAATCTTCAAATCCTTCACGCCCTATGTCGAACCACTGGCTTTAGATGAGGCGTTCTTAGATGTCTCGGGTGCTTTGCGGCGAGTGGGTAGCGCTGCGCACATTGGTGACCTGATTCGGGCCCGAGTCCAGGCTGAGCAGGGCATTACCTGCTCGGTAGGGGTGGCCACCAGCAAATTCGTCGCCAAGTTGGCTACCAATGCGGCCAAACCCGATGGGCTTTTCGTGGTCCCGGCCGATCAGGTCTTGGAATTTTTGCACCCCTTGCCGGTGGGCGCGCTGTGGGGGGTAGGGGCTAAGACTGAAGAACAACTTGTTCGCCTTGGCCTGAACACCGTTGGCGATGTTGCACATACCTCAGAGAAAACACTGAAACGAGCACTGGGTGTTGCCACTGGTGAGCACTTATTTGCGCTGTCATGGGGCCGAGATGATCGCGCTGTCATTGCCGATAATGCGGAGCGCTCGATTGGCGCTGAACATACCTTTGACCAAGACGTTGATGATCCGGCGATTTTGCATCGCGAGATTTTGCGACTGGCAACGCGAGTTGCAGCTCGATTGCGTAAACAAGGTTTAGTCGGGCGCACAGTGTCAATTAAGGTTCGCTTCTCTGACTTCACCACTATTACCCGATCCAAGACGTTGGAGGATCGCACCGACGTCAGTCGCGAAATCTCTCAAGCAGCGCAAAGTCTTTTTGATGCCTTAGGGCTGCAACGCGCTAGGCTTCGATTAGTGGGAGTGCGCATCGAAGGACTAGCTCCGGCGCAGGGGCATTCGCGCCAACTTCTGCTCGATGCCCCCGATCAGGGCTGGCCGGAGGCCGAACGGGCCATTGATGCGGCAGTGGCCAGATTCGGCCCAGATGTGGTCAAACCGGCCACGTTGATTGACCCCGACTCCGCCCAATAGCGTCTCTCTTACTTTGTTGACCCTGTCGGGAACTAGGGTTACAGTTAGATCAGTTATTACAGTTAAAACATTTAGGAGCCCAGTTATGCATGCCACGAGCACCTTCACCCCGGATGTTCAGGACGTCGCCACAGCGCGAGAGCTGGCTGGAGTTCTTGGCTCTAACCAGACTCTGGTCCTTCGTGCAGGTGACACCTCGGTGCAGGTGAGTGGTGAGTTGTTGGCCGCCCTTGTCAAAGTCACTGCTGGATTTGTTGAGGGACAGCTGGTGTCGGTCCTGACTCAAGACGCTGAACTCACTCCTGCGCAAGCGGCCAAAGTTTTGGGCATCAGCCGGCCCATGCTTCAGCGCTTAATAAATCAAGGTCGCATCCCCTCTCATCGACTTCCGGACAGCCGTCATCAGAAACTGCGGGCAGCGGATGTTCTGTTTTTTAGTCAACAGCGGGGGAACGCGCAGAAGGCCTTGACCGAAGTCGCTCAGTCAGCACTAGATGCTGGCGTTTTCGCTGAGTGAATTCACGCCTTCGGGTCTATCCCGATACGAATGTATGCATTCCTTACTATCAAAGTGATCTGCTGTTTTACCTTGCGACTGAAGGGTTTTTCCACGTTCTCTGGACTGACTACCTGCGCAACGAAGTCATTCGAGTAGTAGCTCGTCGAGCGCAAAAGGTGGGCCACGACCGGTCAGTGCAAGCAGCTCGGTCTCAGTGGGCGGCGATTGCGCAATATTTTGCCCAGTACCGCATTGACCCGCTGGACTACGCGCCATGGTTGGAGGACCTCACTGGGCCAGATCCTGATGACTACCCGCACGCTGCTGCCGCGATTTGTGGTCACGCTGACGCACTCTTGACCCAGGACATCCGCGGCTTCCCGGTCGGGGATTTGGCCCCTCACGGCATTCAGGTCCAGTCCCTGGATGCGTTCCTGGTCGCGATGTCCGCGGGGTTACGGGGCGAAGTGCGACAGGTCATGAGGCAGCGCGCTGCCCAATTTCAGCGGCCCGAAATGTCCTATCAGCGCTACGTACAGGTTCTCAGCCAGACCTTGCCCAGCTTTGTTGACCAGATAACCAGGGCCGGGCAGGACTAAGGGCGTGAGATTGGGCGAATCTTTGCCTCTGGCTATTGCGAACATGCCTAGACCCTTTATCCTGAAGTCAGCAAAAAGAGCCCATATGGGCCCGTCCGGTTTGGGAGGTGCGTATGCCACTGTCAGATCACGAGCAACGCATGCTCGAACAGATGGAACGCGCACTCTATGAAGATGACCCCAAACTTGCTTCGACTCTTCGCGGATCAGGTTTTGGAAGTGGCGTCCGTCGTCGCTTTGGGCTTGCAGCCATTGGCTTCTTGATCGGTGTTGCACTTTTGCTCGTCGGTGTGATTTTCAAAATTGAACCGGTCAGCATCCTTGGATTTATTCAAATGCTTCTTTCGGTTACCTATGTGATTGCCTGGCGCGGTAAGCCGGCAACTCCAGACACTGTTGAAGGCGCCATCGGCCCAAACCCCAAGGCAGCTAAGAAGCGCAAGAACGCATCCTTTATGGATGGTGTTGAGGATCGTTGGCGACGACGCAACGACGAAAACGGTCTGTAGATTTTTCTTTCCTGATTGGCCCGCTCGTGGGCAAACATTGAGCCCTTGAGGAGCACGCCCGGTGACCGCTCGCATTCCTGGCACTGTGGTCGTGGATCACGCAATCGTTGGCGTATCTGATCTAGAGGCATCCAAGTCCTTCTTTGAGGCTTTTGGATTTGCTGAGCAAGATCGTCGCAGCTTGGATGCCAGCGTTGCGCAAAGCCTGTATGGCATTGATACGGCCGACGAATTAGTGATGGGTGTTCCCGGCGCTCAGACAGGTCACCTACGGCTGATCAGCACACCATTACCCACACCAGATCGCGGACACTTTCACCGCGGCGGTCACGCCCTCGATATTTACACCACCGACATTCATCGCTCGGTGGGCATCGCCGAAGAAAACGGATACGTCGTCGGACCGGTTGCTGACTACACCTTCGGACCCGTGCACTTGCAACAAGCACAAACCATGGGCCCTGATGATGTTCCGTTAGTTTTTGTCGGAATTGATCGACGCTTGCCCAGCGTTTTGGAAACTGCGCCGGAGCGTTTGCATTCGGAATTGCATTCCATCGTCGGTTGTATTGACAGCCTTGAGGATGAAACGCTGTTTTGGACCGATGTTGTGGGCCTAGATCTGAAGTCGCAATTCCCCATTGATGTGCCGGCTGTTTCGGAATTCATGATGTTGCCACGCCATGCACCGATCAAGATGTCAGTGATGAGCGGTCCGGCGGTTAATCCACCGCGCTTTGAACTTCTGGCCTTCAACGATGCTGATGGCAAGTCCATTGCTGGTCGCCCGCTGGCGCCGGGATGTTTGGTTGTGGGGCTGCGCGTTGACGATGTCAGTGCGGCGTTGAAAGCCTTGGCAGCTGGGGGCGCTGACACCTATTCATTAGTCGAAGCCGTGGGCATCAACGGTCAGCGCGAGCACGCAGCCTTTGCTACCACCCCCGGCGGGCTCGACCTTGAAATCCGTGGACCGCTGGAAGCCTGAAACGGCGCGCAGTCCCGGTAGGCACCCAATGGGCTTTGGGCTGGTCTGACTCGGCAGAATAGGGACACAAGATCGGGTAATTCAGTGCCCGTGTGCCTGGGAGGAATCCATGACCGTTCACCCCGCAGTGATGGGGCGTTTTTACGAAGACTTCGTCATCGGTGACACCTTCCAGCACCCCATTGGCCGCACGATTCTCGAGACCGATAACTCCTGGTTCACGCTGTTGACCCTGAACACCAACCAGAACCACTTCAACACCCATTACTCCAAGTTCAACCCGATCACCGATGGCAAGGTCATCGTCAACTCCGGGTTCACCATCGCCTTGGTCATGGGATTGACCGTGAGCGACATTAGCCACAACGCCATGGCAAACCTGGCGATGACTGACATCAAGCTCACTCACCCGGTGTATGTCAACGACACCTTGTATGCCGAATCGTTCATCACCGACAAGCGCGAATCAGCTTCGCGCCCCTACGCCGGCATTGTTTCCATGATTACCCGTGGCCTGAACCAAGACGGCGACGAAGTGTGCTCGTGGAAGCGCAGTGTCATGATCTGGAAGCGTTCACACGCCGATGAGGTCAACAACCACTTCCCGCAGGCCAAGAACGGACCGCTGACTGCCGAACACGGCGCATGAGCAGCACGAGTTTGCGCTTGACGTTTGCCCCATGGGGTGAATCTCTGGCAGAAATCGTTGAGGTTTCACAACAAGCCGAGGCAGCCGGTGCCGATGTGGTGTGGGCACCAGAAATGCACCGCAGTGCCACGATTACCGCTGCTGCAATGGCTGCTGGAACCTCAACTATTGGCGTAGGAACCGCGATTGCGTTGGCCTTTACGCGCGCTCCGATGATTACCGCGCTTGAAGCCATGGACCTGGACGAAATGTCCAAGGGGCGGTTCATTCTCGGCCTGGGCACAGGAGTGCAGCGCGTCAACGAAGATTGGTACAACGCGCAGTGGGGCAAGCCCGTTGCTCATATTCGTGAAACCGTCAACATCATTCGTGAATTCATCAAGCAGTGTTCCACCGGTGAGCCCATCGACATCGAGGGCGAATACGAACACATGAAGATCAAGGGTTACCAGCGCACTTATCACCGCGAACGCGATTCGATTCCGATTTATCTCGCTGGTGTTGGCCCAGTCATGGTGCGCACGGCTGGTGAAATCGCCGATGGGTGGATTTCACACGAACTGTGTTCACCAGCTTTTGTGCAGGGCCAAGTCTTGCCAGCAATCACCGAAGGTTTGGATCGCGCGGGACGCAAACGCGAAGACATCGAGCTCGTGGTTTCTGCCCTTGCTGCAGTCGATGACGACGCCACCAAGGCTCGACGATTGGCTGCCGGCGTCGTGGGCTTTTATTCCACCGTTCGCACCTACGCGGACTTCTTTGAATTCCATGGTTTTGGTGCCCAGCAGGCTGAAATCGCCACCAAGTTCCGTGAAGGTGGCGTCACGGCGCAAAAACTGGGCGAACTCGTGCCCGACGAGATGATTTCGGCCTTCACCATCAGTGGAAATGCTGACGATGTGGCCAACGCGTTGAAGGCCTACGAAGGCATTGTGGATGCGGTCAAGCTCTCGCCTCCCACGCACGGTTTAGCACCCGGACAAACTCGCGCTGCCCAGCAGCAGTTGATCGGCGTTGTCGCTGATCTCAAAGGAGGGGTACGGCCCTAATGAAGCCACTTGAAGACATTCGCATCATCGCCGTTGAGCAATACGGTGCTGGGCCATGGGGGACTGTGCACTTGGCAGACCTTGGCGCTGATGTCATCAAGATCGAAGACCCCGCCGCTAAGGGCGACGTTGGTCGTTACGTACCGCCGTATGCCGAAGGCGAAGACTCACTCTTTTTCGAAACGTTCAACCGCAACAAGCGTTCGCTCTCGTTGGATTTAAATACTGCTGAAGGTCGCGCAGTATTTGAAGACTTGGTCAAAGTCTCTGATGTGGTGTATTCGAACTTGCGTGGCGATGTTCCAGCCAAGCTTAAGATCACCTACGACGACCTCAAGCACATCAACAAGCAGATCGTCTGTGTTTCGCTCTCCGGCTTTGGTATGACCGGCCCGCGGGTCAAAGAACCTGAGATCGG
>CAIXNN010000033.1 GCA_903920865.1 uncultured Actinomycetes bacterium | reverse complement strand
GTTGATTCGATGAAGAAGCCAGTGATTACCCACCGCTGTTCGGGAACAGCCTGCAAAAACTTAGATCTCTTGGCATCCCCCTGGGAGAACTTTTCAACATCTATCTCGATTTCGTCGTTTACTGTGATCCAGCCGATTTGTTTTGCCTCACCGGTAAGGATCCGACCACGAAGAACAGAGGGTGCGCACCTCATTGACTGACTGTGCGCAGGTAGGTGTGCGGTCATCAGATCAACGCCATCTTTGGAAAAACCTATTTTGGCAAATTCACCAGAGAACATTCGAACCATCCCATAGGCGAATCCCGTCTTTGCTTTCCATGCGTAGATACGGGCGTGCTGAACTGTGTCGCCGATCATTACTGATCCGCCGCGTACCTTTAATGAGGCGGCAGAACTGGGAAATATGCTGATCAGTTGATTTACATCACGACCGAGCGAGTCTGCTCGCTGGGGGTCACTGGCCAAGCCGGACTTCGGGTCGGCCAGTTCATTTAGCGTGTAGAAGAGCTTGGTGTCGCACACGCGCAGTAGCTCGTCGGGTGTGAACGCGTCGTTGATGGATTTCTTGACTAGTGGGTTGATGGTGTCCTTGTGTACCGAGCCAACTCGGGGTGAAAGTCTTCTTGGGCGCACAACGGCCACACGGTCCGCCTCTATTTCCTTCTCGAGAAGTCCCGCCAACTCCTGTGCCTGCTTGCGCCACTTGCGAAAGTTGACTTGCTCAACTTGGGTTGAGCCATCAAATTCCTTCCACCCTGGTTCTTTACCGGTCATCTGGTTACTTCTACCAAGTTGGGAACGTGCCCTCAATGTGGTCGCAACGATGTCGCTGACTGTGGTCAAAACTGCGGCATCGATTGCATGGTGACGGCGGTCAAAGCGGGTCTTGGATGTGCTCCCGCGCAGTCGAAGTCGTTCATCAACCCCCCCTGCGCGTCTGGCTTCATGGGTTACAGAACCAGAAAAGACCAGCACTCGCGAGACTGACGGGTCGTCGCCAGTTGCGACCCCTGCCTTGAGGAAGGTGTTGATGCGATTACGCATCTCGCTTGCCGCGTATGCCGTTGATTCGATGGAGCGCTCCTCCTCAATACCGTCGACAGTGTCAAGGCCGAGGCGACGGGCAACATCTTTTATGAGGCGGTCGTGTTGCTTCTTGGGCATGCCCATGGCCTGCCAAAGTTTCAGTCGCTCCGTTGCTTCAGCAACACTGACACCTGACCGCTTCGATGACTGCGCAAAAACGTGAAACGGCAATTTCCCCTTCCCAGAGTTACACGGCTTACAGACCGCTACGAGGTTGTCCATACGGTTAGACCCACCTTGTGAATCAGCAATGATGTGATCCAACTCGCACGTAGAGAAATCGATGTGGGCACCGCAATAAAGGCAAACATTTCCCTGGCGCTGGATAGCTTCGTACCTTCTGCGATCCCTGTGTGAAGGACGTTCAACCCCCTGCGAGCGCAGCTCGGTGTCAACTTGTAATCGTCGCCGCTCATTGGATTTAAGTTCATTTTCAAATTCAGCACGTGCACTGGGTCCGAAGAAGGCAGAACGCACGTGCTCAACGACCACGCGTTCGGGTTCGCCCCATTGTTGGTTGGCTGTGATCAGGAAGCGATGGACAAGCGCATTAATGACTTGCAAGGTCGGGTGGTCAATTGGATCGCTGAAGGAAGACTTGGGTGGTTCCCACCCATCAGGCACATTGAAGGCACGTTTGCGTGCCTCATACGCATCGCAGCGCTCCTCACGCATTACCTTCAGCAACTTGGTTAAGGATTCACGGCTGTATGAAGCACGCCCACTTTCAAGGGACAGCGCATCAAGTTTTTCCATTGTTTCATCGGACCAGCCTTCAACAAACTGCTCCACGGCGCCTGACAGCGCATCAGAGCTAGTAATTGCGTTAGATATGACCGCTACGAGTTCGCTTCTTTCATCGAACTCAGCATCACGCCACCATTTACCGATTTGGCTGTTCTTGTTGAACTTGGCTTCGATGGTCCGACTAGTTCGATCAAAGGGTGCACTCGAGGTTCCGCCCTCTTCCAGCGAAGGTTTCACCAGTTTGCGAACAGGGATGGACATGAACTCGGCAACATCAAGCCAACGTGGCGGTTCACTGGATCGCCACGACATGAGAAAGTCAACGATGGCGTCATGGTCATCTGCTGAGAAGGTTTCCTTGTCACCGTTAGCGTTCATGATGCGCAAGTTGGCCACTGCAGCACGAACACGGAACTCTTGAAACTCCAGCAAAGACAACGATGCTCGGGGGAATTCCTCCATCCCTGGAAGGGAGTCCTTTCCGATTCGTTCAAGGGGGACATGTGGCTTAGTTTGAAAAAAGACGCTCTCACAAATCTGCTCCGCAGCTTTCGAATCGACCTTTTGAGTCGACAAGATCGCCTGAAGCTCAGCAAGTGAATCCACCTGCATGACCTTCTGCGAAATTACGGGCCCGCTTTCGCTATTGGCTAATGCATCGGGCGAAGTTCTCGGCCTAGTTGGAGTATCGCGTGAAGCAGTAGCGGCAACGAGCTCGCCAAGAAAAGTCCAGTTTGTATCCGAGGTACCAAAACGCTCCTTGGCCTTGTCCATTAACGCTGTCAATTCTGTGGTGGGAGACGGTTCCTGTGATAAGCGATCAAAACTCCACCACGGGTTACGCCAACCTCGGTGCCGTGCAATGTGGCGCACCGCCAAGGAGATCAATTCCTGGCGGTCAGCATCATTGGCAACAAACTCTTTGACGAGGTGAGCACGAGCGTTCCAGGCGTCATAGGTTTGTGGTACCTCAGTCTTATTGACGGGAAAGCCATTCGACTCTAGGCACTGATCCAGTTCCTTCAGACGACGACGCTTACGCCTGACTAAACGTCGCGTTCTGCGAGCAACACCCGATGTTGCTTTACGACTTAGCGGGGACTTAGCAGTGTCGGGATCCATACCACCGTCATGGATATGACTCACAGCGCTGAGAATCCTTGTTGGGTGACCTGCGGCATCAAATTCCACGGCTGCTAACCCAACGGACTTATCACCAACGTCAACACCGACGCGATAGCGCATAGTTCCCCCTCTGTTTGACCTTTCATCACAATAGCGGGGGTCACTGACCACGGTCAGCAAATGTGGAAAAGACGAACCCCCCGCTACTAGGTAGCAGGGGGTGAGAGGTCTACATGGCCTAAGCCATGCTTATTGGGAAGTTGTCGTCCTTCTCCAAGACTCAACGTACACGACCATGGGCTGGAAAGTCCCATTTTGCGAATTCCACTCTGGGCGTCGGTGTCGGGTAGTACCTTGACCTAGATTTCCTAACGAGGCTAGAGCCGTATATGGAGAGCTGGGATCAAGTAATTCAACGTGACTGATGAACCAGGATCTGTCAACAATTTGTCAACATGACGCTTCAAAACACCCCGTGATCAATCGAAATGCATCCAACTAGAACCCAATGAAATAGGGGTTCTTACGGATTTAGACTCTGGACAAAGGGGTCTCGGTCACCTTCGCAACGAGGGGGTCAGGGGTTCAAAT
>CAIXNN010000032.1 GCA_903920865.1 uncultured Actinomycetes bacterium | reverse complement strand
TGCCCAATTGCTCGATGACTGGATTTGCGGCAATGGCCTGGCGAACTGCATCAACGTTGGCCGCCGACACCGCACCTCCCTGTGAGCTCAGTTATGCGTGAACCAATGTCCAACCCTAGGCAGGTCCGGCCCACCCAAGGATGCACCGGCGCATAAGGTCTTAGTTATGTCCGTACGGTGTGGTCTGGCTCAGGGGTTGATGTGACTCAAGATCCCAATGAAACCACGGTGCCAATCCCTATCGATCAAGCTCTCAACTCTGCCCAGCAGGCCGCGAACAGTCCAGAATCCTCCCCACCGGCCAGCACGGCCAGCACGGACACCGCAGACCTAGCAGGCACAGCAAACACAGCAGACACGCAATCTCCGACAGACCCGCAATCCCTAGCCCAATCATCAGCAACGATGGCCTTGGGAACGATTGCATCGCGTTTGACCGGCATGGTGCGCGATATCGCCATCGTGGCAGCTATCGGCTTCGGCGTCTTTGGTGACACCTACTCAGTAGCCAACACCGTTCCGAACATCATCTACATCTTGATTGCTGGCGGCGCGCTAAATGCAATTTTCATACCTCAACTTGTTCGCCATCTTGAACATGATCTTGACAAAGGAAACGAATACGCCGACCGCCTCTTAACGCTCGTCACGTTAATTCTGCTCGGAGTTACTTTCATTGTCACGATTGCTGCACCACTTGTAATTGGCATTTATGGACCGAGGGCATGGTCAGCAGCGGACGTCAATTCAGCGGTGTTGTTTGCACGTTTTTGTTTGCCGCAAATTTTGTTCTACGGACTTTTCGCGATGTTTTCTCAGGTACTGAACTCGCGCAAGAAGTTCACCGCGCCCATGTTTGCGCCGATTGTGAACAATGTTGTCGTTGTCATCACTGCTTTAGTCTTCTTGAGCGTGGTTGCCTCCAAAAACCCAACAACAGGAACCATCACGGCCGGTCAAATAGCACTTCTAGGCATCGGAACCACCCTTGGAATTGCCGCTCAGGCGGCTGTTTTGGTGCCTGTCATGGCAAAGGCCGGCTACACCTGGCGGCCACGCTTCGACTTCCGGGGACAGGGCCTAGGGAAGGTTCGTTATCTGGCTGGGTGGACCTTTCTGTTTGTTTTAACTAATCAGCTCAGCTACATCGTGGTCACGCGGCTGGCCGCCAAAGCAAACGTCAGCGCAGCTACCGATCCGCAAGTTATTTCAGCTGGGTTTACTTCTTATTCGCGCGCATATTTGTTATTTATGTTTCCGCATTCGATCGTCACCGTTTCCATCGTCACCTTCTTACTGCCACAAATGAGTCGGGCAGTAGCGGCTGGACGACGTAGCGAGGTTGCTCGTGATGTTGGTGAGGGAACATTGATGGCCAGTGTGATTATCGTTCCGGCATGTGTGGCTTTGTTCCTAGCAGGTCCCAAAATCTCAGCCGTTTTGTTTGGCTTCGGAGCCGCTACCGCACAAGAGGCAAGTTTTGTTGGCGTCATCTTGCAGGCGTTCTTAATCGGGCTGGTCCCCTTCACCATTTTTTATGTATTACTCCGAGGCTTCTACGCCTTTGAAGACACCAAAACTCCAGCCCTGATCAATATCGGCATGAACGTGGTCAACGTGGTTGCGGCCCTGACGTTCTACTCAATTGCCGACGCAAAGTGGAAGGTCCCAGCCCTGGCTCTTGGATATTCCCTGAGTTATGTGGTCACCGTGCCCATCACCTGGCGAATTTTGAGCAAAACTACCGGCGCCCTACCTACCTTTGACGTAATCCGCTCGCTAGTGCGGATGGCTCTAGCCAGCGTCTTTGCCGGACTGGCCATCTGGGCGGTCCTGCGGATCACCGGCAACCTCTTGGGAGATGCCCGTTGGGCTGAATTGATAGAAATTCTGCTGGCCCTTGGTGTGGGCGGGGCAATCTACATCGGCTTTGCACGCGCAATGCGGATCGAACAAATTCATGAAGTCACCGACTTAGTACGGTCTCGAATTCAACGATGACGAGAACTCTGGCAGCCGGTGACCTCATCGCCAATCGCTATCGGCTGGAAGCGGTGTTAGACAACACACTGGATTGGACTTGTGTGTGGTTCGGTGAAGACACACTGCTTTTGCGCCCTGTCACGGTGCGAACGCTGGATCCAACGCATAAGCAAACTGCCGACGTCTTAACTGCTGCGCGAGCTGCCGCAAGCGTGGATGATGCTGGTTTTATTCGAATTCTTGACATCAGTAACGGTGAAGACGCCGGTACCGAACACATTGTCAGTTCATTTATTCAAGCTGAACTAGTGGCAGACATTTTGACCGAAGGATCCCTTGATCCGATCGAAGCAGCGGATCTGATTGCTGACATTGCCGCCTGCGTTGCTCATGCTCATGACAAGGGTTTGATCCATGGATCCCTAGACCCAGTCCACGTTTTAGTGGCGCCAGGCGGTGAGGCAGCCATTATCAATTTGGGGGTTGCCCAAGCAATCTCCAACAATGACCAGGCATCCATTGAAGACGATGTTCGCCACCTAGGAGCTTTGCTTTATGCCTGCCTGACCAGCCGTTGGCCGCTATCTGGGGTTGCCGGCATCCCCGCGGCTGTCGTTGAAAAGGGTCATGTCATCGCGCCCCGAAAGGCTCGCGCAAATGTTCCTCATGCACTTGATCAACTGTGTCGGCGTGCACTCGGTGAGGTCGTTGGTGATGATGCGCCCATCGACAGTGCCCGCGAATTCGCAGTTGCACTTCGAAGTTTCCTTGGTCGATCCGGTACAACTGCATCGCAACGCTTAGAGCGTCGACAAAACACCGGTCCGATTAAGACCGTAGAAAAGATTCGAAAGCGCGGCGTTGGAGCCATCATCATCGCTGTGGTTGCCATCTTGTTAGCTGGCCTGATCTACCTTGGATTTGAAGTTCTCAATACGACCCTTGGCGAACCAAACGGGTCACCGGCACCGGGTCCGCAATCGGGTTCGAGTCCCTAATGAGGACATAAAAGTCCCCGCCGGGCAGCGGGCTTCCCCTCCCACTCCCCGACGGGGGACCTGAAAGCAAGTTAGCCCAGATGCGGCACCAACTCGGCGCGACACACCGACCAGATTCATTAGTGTTATGTCATCAAAAACGGTCACATTGGACAGGACGGAGGGGGTTGTGGAGTCCACATCCGCACGTTCTGAACATTACGCACAACACGATGACCGAGCCTTGATGCAGGCGCATAAAGATGGGGACCCTGAGGCTTTTGGTGAAATTGTTCACCGTCACCAAGATCGCCTTTGGGCCCTAGCAATGCGCACTCTAAGTGATCCACAAGAAGCAGCAGATGCCGTTCAAGAGGCTTTGATTTCTGCCTACCGAGCTGCCGATAAATATCGTGGCGATGCAGCGGTTACAACATGGTTACACCGCATCGTGGTTAACGCATGTATTGATCGAATGCGACGTAACAAAGCACGACCAACCAGAGCTAACACCAACGATCTGACTGATCATCCCGCCTTTACCGATCCGCATGATCGAATGGACGAACGACTTATTTCTTTGGAGGTTCGCCAAGCGCTGTCAAAGATTCCTGAAGATCAACGTGCAGCCGTGGTGGCTGTCGACATTCTGGGATACAGCATTGACGATGCATCCGAGCTGCTCGGCATACCACCTGGCACGGTCAAAAGCCGTTGCTTTCGTGGCCGTGCGCGGCTGCTCCCGCTTCTTGCACACCTGAGGAACCCAGAGCCCGAACCAAGCGTCTTAGAGGAACCGTCCATTGACCCACAGCTCCCTGTAGGAGGTGATTCCACCCATGACTAATCAGGACCCAAATGAGGATCAAACGCCTGAATTATTTCCTGAAATCAGCCCTGCTGATGAGCAGTTTTTAGCTTCAATCCTGGGTAGGAAAGGCGCCGCTGGGCCCGTTCCTCCCGAGGTCGCGGCCCGCTGGCAGGACCAGATCGGCAAACTTTCGCGCAAGCCTTCGCGCCGACCGTTGCGACTTGCTGGGGCCGTGGCAAGCATTGCTGCAGTGGCACTGACGGCAGGTGTAGTTGCCAACACTTTGATTTCATCGACAGCCCCATCGGGCCAAGATGTTGCACTCTCACCTGTAACCACGCAGCGCGCTGCACCACTTCCCATTGCGCGCACCGTGACAACTTCTGGTTTGGTTTACCAGCCCAGCAAAATCTCAAGTCAGCTGCGCAACTTGCTGGCTCGTGTTGCACCACCATCTCCTGCAGTTGATCAAGTTCCTATCGTTAGCGCTGATCCAACAATCTCCCCTGAACAAGGAACAGCTCCCGACCTTGGCGTTACGACTGATCCGTCACAGCCTCAGATTTCGATGATGGCGACAAGCTCTCCCGATCCTGAAGCTGTTTCGACATTGCCAGCCCAAGTACTGACCGCAACCACTCGCCTGTTCATTGACAGTGCAGGTGTGCGCACAAAGTGCTTCCTTGAAATCACCGGCGATTCAGCGCGCAGGCCTGTTGTTCTCGATATCGGCCAGTACAACGGTGAGGTGGCAGCTTTAGTTGCCTTTCCCACCGCAACTGATGCCCAACGCCTAGATATTTGGGTGGTTCGGCCCTCGTGCACCACCGGTGAGCCTCAGATACTGTGGTTTGGGCGAGTATTGCGCCCGTAGCGGGAACAATCTCGCTCTAAGATCGGTTCTCCTATACATCAACTCGTTGAGGGATTTTCTCGTGTCAAACGTGCGTAACGTGATCATCATTGGCTCTGGGCCATCGGGATACACGGCGGCCATTTATGCCGCGCGCGCGAACCTGGCGCCGCTGGTTTTTGAAGGTGCAGTAACGGCCGGTGGCGCACTGATGAACACCACTGAGGTAGAGAATTTCCCAGGTTTTCCCGAAGGCATCCAAGGACCGATGCTGATGAACGACTTGCGTAACCAGGCCGAAAAATTCGGTGCCGAATTTATTACCGATGATGTAACCAGTGTTGATCTGACCGGTGAGATTAAGACCGTCGTTGACGGCGATGGAGTTACACATTCAGCCCATACTGTGATCTTGGCAACCGGCTCGGGCTATCGCGAAATTGGCCTAGAAAACGAGACAAGGCTTTCAGGGCATGGGGTTTCTTGGTGTGCCACCTGCGATGGATTCTTCTTCAAGGAGCAAGACATTGTCGTCGTTGGCGGCGGTGACACCGCTATGGAAGAGGCAACGTTCCTGACTCGATTTGCAAAGACCGTGAAAGTTATTCACCGGCGAGATGAACTTCGCGCTTCAAAAATTATGCAAGACCGCGCGATGGCAAATAGCAAAATCAGTTTCGTCTGGGATACCGAAGTTATTGATGTCACTGGCGCCGACAAGGTCACGGGCGTGCGACTGCGCAATGTCAAAACCGGGGAAGAATCCGATCTAGCCGTGGGTGGCCTTTTTGTTGCCATTGGGCATGATCCACGGTCAGAACTGCTGGCCGGGCAAATTGACCTTGACGATGAGGGTTACGTAGTGGTTCAACATCCGACCACAGCCACCAACCAGCCGGGTGTTTTCGCGGCTGGGGATGTCGTCGATCACCGGTATCGTCAGGCCATAACCGCAGCTGGCACTGGCTGTGCTGCGGCCCTAGATGCCGAGCGATACCTAGCAGACCTTGCCCACCACCAACCAAGCCTGACCACCGCCTAGATTCAGACCGCAGTTTCACCTCACCAAAGGAGCACCTCATGGCTACACGAGAAGTCACCGACGCAAGTTTTGCCGCCGATGTCCTGAACAGCGACAAGCCGGTCCTTGTTGACTTCTGGGCCGAATGGTGTGGACCCTGCCGCATGGTCGGGCCGATTTTGGAAGAGATCTCCAACGAGCACGGCGAAAAGCTCACCATCCTCAAGCTCAATGTTGACGAAAATCCGAGCATTGCTGCCAACTATGGCGTGAGTTCCATTCCGACCATGAACGTCTTTAAGGGCGGCGAGGTAGTCAAGCAAATCGTGGGAGCCAAGCCCAAAGCCAAACTCCTTGAAGATCTCGCTGATTTCATCGCCTAAACCGGAATTTTCCGCTTCCCATGCCTGTCTCCCAGCTATACAAACGCGGCGATTCAGGATTGGCAATTCAGGAGTTTGTCCAGCGTTTACAAGGGCTTGGGCTGCTAGACAAGGACCACTCCGACAGCTTTGATCAAGCTCTCGACGATGCGGTTCGGCACTTTCAACAACAACGCGGATTACTCGTGGATGGCATCGTTGGGCCACACACCATTCGCGCCTTAGATGAGGCGCACTGGGTTCTTGGTGATCGATTACTGACCTACCAGGTCAGCCATCTGCTTCGTGGAGATGACATCGTCACCCTCCAAAAACGACTGACAGAAATGGGTTTTGCACCCGGACGAATCGATGGAATTTTCGGTCGCCAAACTTTTTTGGCGGTTCAAGATTTTCAACGCAACGTAGGGCTTGGAGCCGACGGAACGTGCGGTCCGGCCACCTTGTCTGCCCTTGATCGGTTAGCAAAAACTGTGCAAGGTGGAGCGCCGACCGCACTTCGCGAACAGGCCGCGCTGAGCCGCCTAGGAGCCACCCCAGCGGGCCGAATTATCGTCGTTGATGCTGGCCACGGGGGCCCAGACATCGGTCTGAGCACTGGGTTGTGCGAACTTTCCGAAGCCGACATTGCCTTCGATATCGCCACCCGAATTGAGGGCCGTTTGACCGCCTTGGGAGCGAGCGCATTCTTGAGCCGACCATCTGATTTGGACACCGAACTTGATGAACAAACCCGCGCAGAATTTGCCAATCAGGCCGGCGCCGATCTTGTCATTTCCATTCACGCTGAATCAGTGGACAACGCGATTGCCAATGGAGTGGCCACCTACTTTTATGGAACGCCGACCACACATTCAACTGTTGGCGAGCAACTCGCGCAGTTGATCCAAGATGAAATCGTGGCCCGCACTGAGTTGCTTGATGGTCGTGTTCATGACAAGACCTGGGACCTTTTGCGTTGGACCACGATGCCCGCAGTGCGCGTTGAAATTGGCTACCTGAGCAATCCCACTGACGCGGCTCGGTTAGCCGATCCAGGCTTTCGTGATGCCATTGCCGATGCCATCGTCATAGGGGTCCACCGGCTGTTCACCGAACCGGCCTAACTCGGCCAAGGGCGCAACGCCGTGCCGAGCGCAGGAGCCAGCAGGTCATGCCTCATGCTTAGACAAGAAAGATTCCTAGTTCTAGGGGCTGGTAGAAGCCCAGAGCCGGCTTGAGGTAGGTGACATGGCGCCACAGACTGACCCCTTTGGGGCGGGCTCTGAGCAGGCCGGTAACCGCCTCGATCCTCATCTAGCGCGCTACGCCGAGCGCACTAGGGGCATGACCGCCAGCGAAATTCGCTCCCTGTTTGCTGTGGCCTCTCGACCCGAGGTGGTCTCGCTCGCCGGCGGAATGCCAAACGTGGCAGCCCTTTCCATGGACACCGTTAGCTCGACCGTGGCAAATATGTTGGCCACCCGTGGTCAGGTTGCCCTTCAGTATGGCAGCGGAAATGGCGACCAACGCTTACGTGAACAAATTTGCGAAATGGTCGGCTTGCAAGGAATTGCACCACACCCCGATGACGTGATCGTCACAGTTGGTTCGCAAATGGCACTCGATCTTGTCACCCGCATCTTCTGTGATCCCGGTGATGTCATCTTGGCTGAAGCTCCCTCCTACGTTGGTGCCTTAGGCGTCTTCCGTGCATACCAAGTTGACGTTGAACATGTGGCTATGGATGAGCACGGCCTCAACCCAGACGCGCTCCGGGAACGGCTGAAAACCCTTGCCGCACAAGGGAAAACCCCGAAGTTCCTCTACACAATTCCGACCTTCCATAACCCAGCTGGACTATCTCAGCCACAAGAGCGCCGGATGGAAATCCTGCAGATTTGCCAAAGTGCGGGCGTGCTCATCATTGAAGATGACCCTTACGGATTGCTTGGATTTGACGGTGTCATCCCACAGGCCATTCGCTCCCATGATGAAGATGGCGTCATCTACTTGGGTTCCTTTAGCAAGACCTTTGCGGCCGGCATTCGAGTTGGCTGGGCCGTTGCTCCGCACGGCGTTCGAGAAAAACTCACCTTGGCGGCAGAGGCTGCAGTGTTGTGTCCGCCAGCATTTTCACAACTGACGATTTCGACCTATCTGGACACCCAGCCTTGGATGGATCAGATCAAGATCTTCCGTGAGGTCTACCGCGAACGCCGTGATGCGACCTTGGAATCTCTAGCCCAATACATGCCCCCAGGCACTACTTGGACCCATCCCACCGGCGGGTTCTACGTCTGGGTGAGCATGCCCGAGGGCATTGATGCCACCGCCATGTTGCCCCGGGCCGTCACGGCTCGGGTGGCGTATGTGCCCGGTACTGCCTTCTACATGGACGGCCAAGGACACCAATCCCTGCGGTTGTCCTACAGCTATCCCGAACCTGATCGCATCCGTGAGGGTGTACGTCGGCTCGGCTCAGTGATCAATGAAGAACTGAAGTTGATGCATACCTTCGGCACCGTGGGTGCTGCGAAGAAAACAGGAACGTCAAAGGGATCTACTCCCGGACCGGATGTTGTCTAATGAGTAATCAATCATCACTTCGAGTCGTGGTCCTGGCAGGTGGCCTTTCCCACGAGCGTGACGTCTCAGTTCGATCAGGTCGGCGTATTGCCGAAGCACTTCGGTCCCGAGATGTTGAGGTTGACGAACGGGACATGGATATTGAACTTCTGCCCTGGCTAGTAGCCGACCCACCAGCCTGTGTTTTTCCGATGTTTCACGGCGCAGCCGGCGAAGACGGTGCCATCCGTGATGTTCTCGACCTGCTCAAATTGCCTTATGTTGGCTCAGATCCAGAGGCTTGCCGGCTGACCTACGACAAGCCATTAGCCAAGACAATCCTTGCCAGAAGCGGGGTTTCTACGCCTGACATGATTGTTTTGCCGCATGAGGCGTTCCGCGAATTGGGGGCCGCAGCGGTTCTGGAAGCGGTCGAAAATGCCTTCGGCTTTCCCTTGGTAATCAAGCCTTCAAAGGGCGGCTCGGCCCTTGGTGTGAGCATCGTGCACTCAGCTGAGGAACTGCCCACTGCCATGGTTACCTGCTTTTCCTATGGCGATACCGCATTAATTGAACGTTGTATTTCCGGCACCGAAGTTGCGGTCTCAGTGGTTGATCTTGGCGATGGACCGGTAGCCCTTCCCGCCGTTGAGATAGTTCCTGATGGTGAGTTTTACAACTACAACGCGCGATACACCGCAGGTCTTACGGAGTTTTTTGCACCCGCCCGACTGAGCCAAGAAGTTGCGCGCTCGGTTGCCGATGAAGCAGTCAAAGTGCACAAAACCCTTGGTCTGTCAGGGTTTTCTCGCTCTGACTTCATCATTGACGCGGCCGGAATCCCACAATTTATTGAGGCAAATGTCGCGCCGGGGATGACCGAAACCTCCCTGCTGCCACAGGCCGTTACAGCCGCTGATCTTGATCTCGGTGAGGTCTGTTTAGCCTTGGTCCATGATGCGATTGAAGCGCACAGGCAGTAGAACTTTTCGCAAATCCGGCTCCTAGCGCGTCGGCGCTCACGTGACCTAAGGCGTGCTTGTTACTGATCGGCGATCGTGTCCACGATGCGCCGAAGGTCTTCAAAAGTGGCGAATTCCACGACGATTTTCCCACGTCCTGCAGCCGATGAACTGATCCCAACCTTGGTATCCAAGGCAGCTTCCACCCGGTCCCGCAGTTCAGATAGTTCCGGTCCCTTTTTCTTAGCTGGGGTTGAGGGGCCCTTGGTCGAACCCTTGAATCCGAGGCTGACCAGCTCCTCAACCGTGCGCACAGACAGACCTTCAGCGATGATCTTGGTCGCCAAGGCCGCCTGATCCTTAGGGTCCTCCAGAGCCAGAAGAGCCCTTGCGTGGCCTGCAGAAAGCACTCCTGCGGCCACCTTGGCTTGGACGGCTGGGGGCAATTTCAGCAGGCGGATGGTGTTCGAAATTTGGGGTCGTGAGCGCCCAATGCGCTGGGCAAGTTCTTCATGGGTACAGCCAAAATCTTCAAGTAACTGGTTATAGGCCGCTGCTTCTTCAAGCGCATTGAGCTGGCTTCGGTGAAGGTTTTCCAAAAGCGCATCACGCAAAAGGTCCTGATCGGAAGTTTCCCGAACAATGGCAGGAATTGTTTTCATGCCAGCAACTTGATGTGCGCGCCAACGACGTTCACCCATCACAAGTTCAAACCGATTCTTTGACAACGGTCGAACAACAATGGGTTGCAACAAACCGATTTCTTTAATCGAATGAATCAATTCATCGAGTGCGTCTTGATCAAAAACCGTTCGCGGTTGACGTGGATTTGGAGTGATCGACGAAAGAGAAATTTCAGCAAAATAGGCGCCGGCTGGAACCACTAAATCTGTTCCATTTTCGAACGGGTCAGTGCCTGCATTTTCGCTGGTTTTCGGGACCGAATTTCTGCCTTCGGCCGACCCAGCCTTCGGGGCTCCCCCGGCGGTCCTGGAACTGGCCAGATCCTTGTCAGTACTGGCCTGAGAGGGGTTTTCAGGGCTAGGTGCGGTGGGAATTAGTGCGCCTAATCCCCGTCCTAAACCACGTTGTTTTGCGCTCACTTTTCGCCTACTTTTCTCATGGGGTTTCGGCCATTTCTCGAGCTGCTTGTAAGTAGCTTTGAGCACCTGTTGAACCAGGGTCATAGGTCAACACAGTTTGTTGGAAAGATGGTGCTTCTGAAACGCGAACCGATCGCGGAATTGCAGTGGGTAAAACACGATCGCCAAAGTAATTGCGAACTTCTTGAGCTACTTGAGCAGCAAGGCGAGTGCGCGCGTCATACATGGTCAACAAGATTGTTGAAATGTAAATGTTTGGATTCAAGTGCGCCCGAATGAGATCAACATTTCGTACGAGTTGGCCTAAACCTTCAAGCGCGTAGTACTCACATTGGATGGGGATCAGCACTTCATCGGCTGCCACTAATGCATTGACCGTCAACAGGCCCAAAGATGGGGGACAGTCAATAAATACGAAATCAAACCTATCGCTTGATTGGTCAAGATAGGCTGAAATAGCCCGCTTTAGGCGGTTTTCCCGAGCCACTAAGGACACCAGCTCGAGCTCAGCTCCTGCCAAGTCCAACGTGGCTGGCACCCCGTACAACCCCGGGATGAGCTCAATCTCCTGGACCGCATCCGCCAGTTTCATATCCTCAAGCAGGACCTCATAGATCGAATCTACGTCGTCGTGGTGGGGCATTCCCAAAGCAGTGGAGGCGTTACCTTGCGGATCTAGATCGATGACCAGAACCCGCAACCCTTGAAGGGCCAGGCCCGCAGCCAGGTTCACGGTCGTGGTGGTTTTGCCCACCCCGCCCTTTTGGTTGGCCACAGTGATCACACGGGTTTGGCTTGGGTGAGGCAGCGGAGTGCCGACCTTTCCCGATGCCACGGCAACGGCGATTGCGGCCGCCCGAGCAATAGGGGTGTCTTCGGATCGCTCGTTTATCGTCTCTCGTGTTTCCCGTGAAACATCGGCAGCGGCCTTGATGGCTGCTTCCGATGGCCCAAAATTGCCTGAGCCGGCAGTGGAGGAGTCATCACTCATCGTGACTCAACTCCTGAAAAACTGGCCAATGAAGGTCTCACAGCGTGCCGTTATCCCTTCTGGCCAAGTATTTAGAGCATGAATTTCTGCTCGCCTCCCCGATCTTGCCACGAGCCTAAATCCTGCGTGCAGGCAATGGCTAAAGATCAATCAGAAATGCGCTGAGCCAGCACAACGGTGACCCCTTGGAAAACATCAACTGAAGCACTCAGGCCAGCTTTTGCCAACTGGGCTTGAGCCTGGTCAATTTCCTGCTGAGCTGAACTTCCCTTCAGAGCCACCAGCATTCCGCCAGGGGCAATCAGGGGAGCGGCCCAGCCCACCAAGCGCTCGAGGGGCGCCAATGCTCGCGCTGTTACTACATTGAAAGTTCGGTTGACTTGCTCCGCTCGACCTCGGATGACCTCAACCTTTACTTGAGGGTTGGTTACGGCTAACTCAGCTAAAACTTCCTGAAGAAAAATGACTCTGCGCTGAAGTGGTTCAACCAGGGTTACCGAAACATCAGGCCGAGCTAGCGCCAACGGGATCCCGGGTAAGCCTGCCCCTGAGCCCAGGTCCACCACTGAGGACCCTTCGCCAATCCAGTGACCCACCAAGGCGCTGTTGACCATGTGTCGGTCCCAGATTCGGTCAGCCTCACGTGGCCCTAAGAGCCCTCGAACAATGCCCTCAGTGGCCAGCAGCTCGGCGTATCGCTGGGCTGCTTGAAGGGCCGGACCAAACAGGTCCTGGTCCGAGGTTTCACGAGAAACCATCAAGCAGGAAGAACCACGATGAAGCGGTTTGGCTCAACTCCGTCGGACTGACTTTGCAATCCAGCGGCTGCAACAGCATCGTGAATGACTTTGCGTTCGAAGGCATTCATCGGCTCCAACGCCAACGGCTCGCCTGATGCCTTGACCTTTTCAGCTGCTGTGGTGCCCAGCTCGGTTAAGACCTCTCGGCGATTTGCTCGGTAGCTGGCAACATCGAGCATCAAACGCGACCGCTCACCGGTCTCACGTAGGACCGCCAATCGAGTCAGATCCTGAAGCGCATCAAGCACTTCACCATCTTGACCAACAAGCACATCAACGCCATCGCCAGTGATCGACACCACTGCCCGGTCGCCTTCGACATCCATGTCAATGGCCCCGTCATCGCCTAGGTCCGCAATATCAAGCAGACCTTCGATGTAGTCAGCAGCAATATCGCCCTCTTGCACCAGTAGGGACTGTCGGTTCTTAGGTTCGGCACTAACGGAGTCGTTTTCTGAGTCGCTGGTCTGCGATTCAGCGCTTTCAACGGACTCTTCACTCATGGTTTCTCCTTGTTTCGTAAGGGATAACTACGTTTTTTAGGGTCAGGATCACCGGTGCGTTACTGACCATTGGTGAACCAAATGAATCGGGACTTTTACTTCTTCTTGCGCTCACTTTTGGGTTTACGTTTCGGTTGCTGTCTTACAACTTTGGGTTCTTCAGGTGGTGCTTCGATCGCCTCCGGCTCAACCTCGCGACCCAGCAGGCGTTGGACCGCTGAACCTCCACGAGCAGCTTTGATTGCCTGCCGTTCCTGGTACGCGGCCTCGGCCGGAGTGCCAGGCATCGGGTTGTTTCGAATGACGTAGAACTGTTGGCCCATAGTCCACAAGTTTGTGGTCAACCAATAGATCAAAACACCAATCGGGAAGTTGATGCCGAAGAAAGCAAACATCAACGGGAACACATAAAGAAGAAGTTTTTGTTGTTGCGCCATTGGGTTATCCGATGGCATGTTTTTAAGCATCAACTGGCGTTGCGTTGTAAAGGTTGTTGCAGTCATCAGCAAAATCAAAATAACTGTCACGATCCGCACCGACGTCGGCGAAATACCTTGGCTTGCATACTCACTTGCATGCGAAAAAGTCGCATACAAAGGCGCGCCGAAAATGCGGGCATTCCGCGCTGAATCAACCAAATCTTGGTTCAAAACTCCCAGCGGATGATTCTGCGCAATCCCATTAAGGACACGGAAAAGTGCCAAAAATATCGGTGATTGGGCCAGGATCGGAAGGCACGAGGCAAGCGGGTTAGTCCCGGTGTCCTTGTACAGCTTCATCATCTCTTGCGACTGGCGCTCACGGTCGTCTTTGTACTTCTTTTGAATCTCTTTGATCTTTGGTTGCAGGATTTGCAAACCACGTTGCGCTTTGATCTGTCGTACAAAAAGTGGAATCAAAATGATACGAATCAAGATCACAAGTCCAACGATGGACAGCGTCCATGAAGCGCCACCATCAGCTGGTAAACCAAGTGCTGTTAGGCCGCTGTGAAAGGCAACCAACACAAAAGAAACGATCCATTCGAGTGGACCCAGAACAGTGTTAATCAAATTCACAGCTCAGGCTCCCTGAGGTTTGCCGAATCATCAATTCGGTGTTCGCGGGATAAGGATGTCGCCTCTGGTGAGAGCGCGTCAGACCGGGTCTGCTCTTGCCGATTTGCCAGTAGATCCTCAGGGTCAAAAGGTGCTTTGACGCTCGCCCATTGCCCGGCCGGCGGCACCTGATCAATACCCCCAGGGGTGAATGGATGGCAACGTAGAAGCCGACGAACGCCCAAATACAGGCCAATGAACGGTCCATGAACCTCAATGGCCTTGATCGCATAGGCAGAACATGAGGGGTAATACCTGCAGGTTGCGGGAAAGGCTGGCGAAATGAACCGTTGATAGAAGGAAATGGGTGCGGTGATGATTCGAATCAAACTCATACCCGCACCTGCCGTTTTTGAAGTCTGATCAGAAGACTTGCGATCTCGCTCTTCAACTCTGCACTACTTGCAGCATCAGCTCCGGGTAACACTCGCACAACAAGTAAGGATCCTGCCGGCAACTGAGTAAGAACACTCACCATCACGTGTCGAAGGCGTCGTTGAATGCGGTTGCGAACAACTGCGTTCCCGACCTTTTTTGACACGATGTAACCAACCAGAGGTTCAGGAGTTTCCCCTTGTTTCACAAGGGTTTTCTGGTGCAGAACTAACCATTTACCGGCAACTCGTTGGCCGCTTACTGCGATCTGAAAATCACGGCGATGACGCATCCGTGAGCGCGCCATGGTCTTAAGCCGAAAGCTTCGAACGACCCTTGCTGCGTCGGTTGGCAATAATGGCGCGACCGGCACGAGTTCGCATACGCAAACGGAAACCATGGGTCTTGGCGCGACGCCGATTATTCGGCTGGAACGTGCGCTTGCTCACAATGGCTCCAAAAGGGGGAAGTTACGTTCAAGAAGGAATACATACTTTACGACACCAATGGCCCCTGCGTTCCACCGGGTCTTTTCTCCTCAAGCCCATCTCCGTGGCCATTGACCAATTTTGTTGAACTTGTGGAAAACCTTGCCGAGTGAGCCTAATTCGGGATAGGTTTTCGCCCTTGCTCCACTTCCCCACGCACGACTGACATTGTGTAGACCATCGAGCAGCCCAAATGGCCGGTCAGCTGGGGAATCCCAGCAAGCGATGCACACCCTGTGGATAACTTTGTGGATGTTGTGTTGATTGAACCGATTTGCCCCAGTTTTACAGCGAAATCAGACCGAGAGGCGCGCCATGACCGAGTCCGTTAACCAAGATGTGGATCTGGGCCAGGTGTGGGCGGAGGTTCTCAGCAATCTGGCTGAGTCGGACCTGCCACGCCATCAACACGCCTTTTTGGATCTGACTAATGCCATCGCCGTTGTCGGCGACACAGTGCTGTTGGTAGCTCCCAATGACCTGACTAAAGAGATTTTAGAAACCAAACTCCGTGACACTGTTGTCAGTGAGTTAACCCGCGCGCTTGGCCACGATGTCCGCTTGGCTATCACTGTTGAAGCTGCCCCCGAGACGGCAGTTGACTCGGCGAGCCCAACCAAGCCCCAGACCAACACCGGCGCAGGCTCAGGCACCACTGGATCCACTGAAACCGTCATCGACCTTCCGGCCGCCCGCCGTGAAACACCACCAGCCAGTGAGCTCCCCTCCCAGCGTGGGGTTGACGCTTCTCGGTTGAATCCGAAATACACCTTCGACACCTTCGTTATTGGTTCCTCCAACCGCTTCGCTCATGCAGCGGCTATTGCCGTGGCTGAAGTGCCAGCCCAGGCCTACAACCCGCTGTTTATCTACGGGGAATCAGGACTTGGTAAGACCCACCTTCTACACGCCATTGGTCACTACACGCGCAACTTGAATCCAAGGGCCCGGGTGCGTTACGTCAGCTCTGAAGAATTCACCAACGACTTCATCAATAGTATCCGTGATGACAAGGCTTCAGCCTTCCAAAAACGCTATCGGGACATTGATGTTCTTTTAGTTGACGACGTTCAATTTTTGCAAGGAAAAGTCCAAACCCAAGAAGAGTTTTTTCACACGTTCAACACGTTACATAACGCCAACAAACAAATTGTTGTTACTAGCGATTTACCGCCAAAACAATTAGAGCAATTTGAAGAGCGGATGCGTTCACGTTTTGAGTGGGGCCTTATGACTGATGTTCAAGCCCCTGACCTTGAAACTCGTATCGCGATTTTGCGTAAGAAGCAGGCTCAAGAAAAACTCTCAGCCCCGCCAGAGGTGCTTGAATTTATAGCTTCA
This sequence comes from uncultured Actinomycetes bacterium, assembly GCA_903920865.1. Lineage (GTDB taxonomy): Bacteria > Actinomycetota > Actinomycetes > UBA12327 > UBA12327 > AcAMD-2. Next base: position 346 of record CAIXNN010000032.1, on the reverse strand, counting down.
AAGGTGGCGACCAACATCCGTGAACTTGAGGGTGCCTTAATCCGTGTTACCGCTTTCGCTAACTTGAACCGTCAGCCCGTTGACATGGCGTTGGCAGAAATTGTGTTGAAGGATCTGTTCCCTGGTGGCGCTGGACCAGAAATTACTTCGGCCACCATCATGGCTCAAACCGCTGCCTATTTTGGTTTGACTATCGACGACCTTTGTGGCTCTTCTCGTTCTCGTGTGTTAGTTAATGCTCGACAAATTGCTATGTACTTATGTCGAGAGTTGACCGACCTTTCGCTGCCTAAGATTGGCCAGCAATTCGGTGGGCGTGACCACACCACAGTTATGCACGCGGACC
>CAIXNN010000031.1 GCA_903920865.1 uncultured Actinomycetes bacterium | reverse complement strand
ACTTATCGTGCAACACCTTTGAGATAGCAGCGGTAAGAGTGGTCTTACCGTGATCGATGTGCCCGATGGTGCCGATGTTTACGTGCGGCTTATTGCGCTCGAACTTGGCTTTTGCCACTTTTTCCTCCTGTTTGTCTTGCTGATCAGTCCCTGTTAGATCTGACCAACTTGGTTATTGGTTTTTTCTGTTAAGAAAAGCTATTTATTCTCCGCGAACCTTTGCGATGATTTCCTTCGCAACAGCTTGTGGAACTTCTGCGTATGAATCAAATGTCATGCTGTAGCTAGCGCGACCCTGAGTTCTTGAGCGAAGATCTCCGACATAGCCGAACATCTCTGACAAAGGAACGGTTGCAGTAACAACACGAGCACCTGAACGCTCATCCATAGACAAGATCTGTCCACGACGAGAGTTGAGATCGCCGATGACATCGCCCATGAAATCTTCTGGAGTAACAACTTCAACGCTCATAACTGGCTCAAGAATTACTGGACCAGCGAGCTTTGCAGCTTCACGGAAGCCAGCAATACCGGCAATCTTGAAGGCAAGTTCTGAAGAGTCAACGTCGTGGTAAGCGCCATCTTGAAGGGTGACCTTGACGTCGACCAATGGGTAACCGGCGAGCACACCGAACTCCATGGCCTCTTGGCAACCTTGGTCAACGGATGGGATGTATTCACGAGGAACACGACCACCGGTAACAGCGTTGACGAATTCGTAACCGCCCTCTTCGCCGGCTGGCTCGATGTCGATGATTACGCGCGCGTACTGACCTGAACCACCGGTCTGCTTCTTGTGCGTGTACTCGACCTTGGCCACGGCCTTGCGGATCGTCTCGCGGTAAGCAACCTGTGGCTTACCAACGTTGGCTTCGACCTTGAACTCGCGACGCATACGGTCAACGAGGACGTCGAGGTGAAGCTCGCCCATTCCGGCGATGATGGTCTGACCGGTTTCTTCATCGGTGCGGACCTGGAAGGTGGGGTCTTCTTCAGCAAGGCGCTGAATAGCCGTACCCAACTTCTCCTGGTCGCCCTTGGTCTTGGGCTCAATCGCCACGTGAATAACCGGGGCTGGGAAAGTCATTGATTCGAGAACCACTGGGTTGCTCGGGTCGCACAAGGTTTCACCAGTGGTGGTGTCCTTGAGTCCCATGACAGCCACGATGTGACCGGCACCCATGCTTGGGATTTCTTCACGCTTGTTGGCGTGCATCTGGTAAATCTTGCCGATGCGCTCCTTGCGGCCCTTCACCGAGTTGAGCACCTGAGTTCCGGATTCGAGAACGCCGGAGTAGATGCGCAGGTAGGTGAGCTTGCCCAAGTGGGGGTCGGTCATGATCTTGAAGGCAAGGGCGGCAAATGGCTCAGACTCTTCTGGCTTGCGCTCAATGATGACTTCTTCGTCGTTGACCTTGTGGCCTTCAACGGCACCAATGTCCAGCGGAGAAGGAAGGTAGCGAACCACGGCATCGAGCATGGGCTGAACACCCTTGTTCTTAAATGCGGTGCCGCACAAAACGGGGTTGAGCTTGTTGCCCAAGGTTGCCCGGCGAATGGCTGCAATCAGATCGGCTTCAGCCGGCTCGGCACCATCAAGCTCAAGGAACAATTCAGCAAACTCGTCATCTGCGTCAGCCAAGGTCTCAATGAGCAACTCGCGACCTTGGGCTGCTTCATCAACCAAGTCTGCGGGGATCTCTTCGACTGCATAGTCTTCACCGAGCTTGGTTTCACCGCGCCAGGTCAACGCCTTCATGCCCACCAGGTCAACCACGCCCACGAAGTCGCCTTCAGCGCCAATGGGGACCTGCAGGACCAACGGGGTGGCGTTCAGTCGGGAAACAATCATGTCCACGCAGCGCTGGAATTCAGCACCTGTGCGGTCCAACTTGTTCACGAAGCAAATGCGGGGGACGTCGTACTTGTCAGCTTGGCGCCACACGGTCTCGGACTGTGGTTCCACACCGGCTACACCATCAAAAACGGCCACGGCTCCGTCGAGGACGCGAAGCGAGCGCTCCACTTCCACCGTGAAGTCCACGTGGCCGGGGGTGTCAATGATGTTAATGACGTGGTCATCCCATTGACAGGTTGTAGCAGCGGAGGTGATGGTGATTCCGCGCTCTTGTTCCTGCTCCATCCAGTCCATGGTGGCTGCGCCATCGTGAACTTCACCGATCTTGTAGTTGATACCGGTGTAGAAAAGGATGCGCTCAGTGGTCGTGGTCTTGCCCGCGTCACTGTGCGCCATGATTCCAATATTGCGAACCATGTCGAGATCGATTGCGGTTGACGTCGACACGCTGTGCTCTCCTTCGGTAGAACGGTTAGTGGAAAAAGTTTGTGTTTACCAGCGGTAGTGGGCGAAGGCCTTGTTGGACTCAGCCATCTTGTGAGTGTCTTCACGCTTCTTAACGCTGGCACCAAGACCATTGCTTGCATCAAGAATCTCGTTCATCAAACGCTCCGTCATCGTCTTCTCACGACGAGCGCGTGAGTAGCTGATCAACCAACGAAGAGCAAGAGTGGTGCTGCGACCTGCCTTGACTTCGACAGGAACCTGGTACGTGGCACCACCAACTCGACGGCTACGCACCTCCAGGGTCGGCTTGACGTTGTCCAGAGCACGCTTGAGGGTGACAACCGGGTCAGCGCCAGTCTTCTCGCGGCAGCCTTCAAGGGCGCCGTAGACGATCGCTTCTGCCGTTGACTTCTTACCGTCGAGCAAAACTTTGTTGACCAACTGCGTAACCAGCGGTGACTGGAACACGGGGTCAATAATGATGGGGCGCTTAGGAGCTGGACCCTTACGTGGCATTAGCCCTTCTCCTTCTTCGCACCGTAGAGACTGCGGGCTTGCTTACGGTTCTTCACACCTTGGGTGTCGAGTGATCCACGCACAACCTTGTAACGCACACCAGGCAAGTCCTTCACACGACCACCACGAACCAAAACGATGGAGTGTTCTTGCAGGTTGTGGCCAACACCAGGAATGTAGGCAGTTACTTCAATGCCACTAGAGAGGCGAACACGAGCAACCTTGCGCAACGCGGAGTTGGGCTTCTTAGGTGTCGTGGTGTACACACGAGTGCAAACACCTCGGCGCTGAGGGCTTCCCTTTAGCGCGGGTGTCTTGGTCTTTGAGACCTTGTCCTGCCGGCCCTTGCGGACTAGCTGCTGGATCGTGGGCACCGATGTTGTCCTTTGCCTTGTCGTGAATGCATTAGGTCGTACTGGTCAAACTCGCGCTCTACCTTGCCTCGGTTTCTCCCACCCACGCGGTCGGGTGTGTTGCTGCACGCAAGCGCGCAACAACGCATCCAAACGTTAGGAGTGACAAATCAGAGGCGGGTTGCGGGGAAGCCCACGTCGCTGCTGACTTGCACATTTGATGTGGCCAAACCCCTAAAAGGCACTTCCACATCAGGATCGGCCCAAGGCATCTCAGGCACGGCGGTGAACTGTACCGGAGGTGACTTTGGGGGGTCTTAGGCGGGGGTCGCCAAGACCGCCATCAGGTCATGCCACGCCTGGACGAAGGCCTGGGCCCCCTGCACCTGGAGCTCTTGACCGAGTTGGGGCACATCCACGCCGATTTGGGCAAATTTAGCCAAGATTTGGGCACTTTGCGCACCTGCTGGATCGAGGATTCTGGGCACATTTCCATGGTCTGCAAACGCCTGCAGGGTGGCATCGGGCATGGTGTTGATCGTGTCTGGGGCAACCAGATTGTCGATATATAACGTGTCCGGGGCCGAGGGGTCCTTCGTGCTCGTGCTGGCAAAAAGCAGGCGCTGGACTCGACCGCCAGCGGCCAATATTTCCTGGTGACCGGCACTGAGACGGTGCTCTTGGTAGGCCCGATAAATCTGTTGTCCAACAGCTAGCGCCAAGGCACCCCGAAGGTCCTGCGGGACTCGGTCCGCCACCGCACTATCCCAACGGGAAATAAAAACCGAAGCAACTGAAGCAACATCAGCTGACTTACCCTGCGCAATACGTCGCGCGATGCCGCGCTCATAAGCCTGCACGCACGCCACGTACTGCTCAAGCGAAAATAGCAGTGTCACATTGATCGGAACACCCTGGAAAATGCATTCCTCAATAGCTGGAAGTCCTTCAGGGGTACCAGGAATCTTGATAAACACGTTGGGCCGAGCTACTTGCTCATGCACGGCTAGAGCTGCCGTGATGGTGCTTGCGCAGTCATAGGCAAGCAGTGGGGATACCTCAAGCGAGACCCAGCCATCAACACCATTGCTATCGCGATGTATGTCAGCAAATAAATCGGCTGCGGCTTGCAGATCTTGAATTGCCAATTCAAAGAACAACTCTTCGGGCGAATCTGCCTGGGCCGCGGCAATTGCGGCGGTGTAGTCAGTTGTTTGTGTGAATGCTTTGTGAAAGATCGACGGGTTGGAGGTCAATCCGGTCACGGACATCTCTTGGATGTAGCGCTCCAACTCACCAGATGCAAGCATTCCCCTAGTGATGTTGTCCAGCCAGATGCTTTGACCAGCCTGCCGAAGCAACTCAAGGGGGCGCATGAGTCAAAGGCTACCGATGATCCCGCTCTGGGTCTAAAACTCAGTACGATCAAGACCACAACGGCGAGCCCTGAGGACCTAGATGAACCCGACCGACCTGGAAAAGCAGGCTGCAGCACAAGCAGCGGCCGAGCTCGTCGAAAGCGGTATGAGAGTTGGGTTAGGCACTGGCTCAACAGTGGGCTTTTTGCTTCAAGCCTTGGCGGATCGATCCATTTCCATCGAATGTGTATCTACCTCACCGCAGACCGAACAGCTAGCACGCTCACTGGGGCTCGTTGTGCATTCATTTTCAGGGGTCGATGGCATCGGCCACCTTGACATCGCCATTGATGGGGCCGACCAAGTTGACCCTGCTGGCTGGATCATCAAGGGCGGCGGTGCTGCGCATACTCGTGAAAAGTGTGTGGCGGCTGCTGCCGATCGATTTATCGTGATCGTTTCACATGAGAAACTTGTTTCTCGTTTAAGTGCACCGGTGCCGTTGGAACTTCTCAATTTTGGTTTAGCTGCCACCTTGGCCAATTTGGAAACTGTTCAACTGCGCGATGTTCCGCCAAGTCCAGATGGCGGGATCATCGCTGATTGGACCGGGGATGTCAGTGACCCGGAAGCGCTCGCGGCCACACTTTCAGCCACCCCGGGTGTGATTGATCACGGACTTTTTGCCCCAGACATGACAGAGCGCGTGGTAGTTGCACAAGGCACCACCACGCGCCACATCATGATCAAGGGTTAGTTATCCGCGGAACTCAAATTCGTCCAACGGAACAGCTTCTCCGGAGCCACGACCAAAGTTCGAGTAGTCGTAGTCGGCAAAGTTCTGCATAACCGAGTACACCGCGTTCTTGGCTTCCTCAGTTGGCTCAACTCGCACATCCCGGTAGCGCTGAAGACCAGTACCAGCAGGGATGAGCTTGCCGAGGATCACGTTTTCCTTCAGACCAACCAACGGGTCCGACTTGGCGTTGATAGCCGCATCGGTAAGAACGCGAGTGGTCTCTTGGAAGGAAGCCGCAGACAACCATGATTCGGTGGCCAGCGATGCCTTAGTGATACCCATGAGTTCTGGTCGCCCAGAAGCAGGGGCTCCACCACCGGCAACGACTGCGCGGTTGGTCCGCTCGAAGGTTGCACGCTCGACCAATTCACCAGGCAGGTACTCGGTGTCGCCACCTTCAAGGATGGTGATCCGACGAAGCATCTGACGCACGATGACCTCAATGTGCTTGTCGTGAATCGACACACCCTGCGAGCGGTAGACCTCTTGCACTTCAGCGGCAAGGTGCAGTTGAACCTCACGCATACCTTGGATACGCAGCACTTGCTTGGGATCCTTGGCGCCGACCACCAACAGGTCACCAACTTCAACATGGCCACCGTCTTCAACCAAAAGGCGGGTACGACGTGAGGTGATGTATTCCATCTCTTCGGAACCATCATCGGGAACAACGGTGATCTTGCGGGTGCGATCAAGTTCTTCAATGCGAACTCGGCCAGCAACTTCGCTAATCGGTGCCATACCCCGAGGAGTTCGAGCCTCGAACAACTCCACCACACGTGGCAAGCCGTGCGTGATGTCTTCACCAGCCACACCACCGGTGTGGAAGGTACGCATAGTCAGCTGAGTACCAGGCTCGCCAATGGACTGCGCAGCGATAATGCCGACAGCCTCACCGACGTCAACCAACTTGCCAGTGGCAAGCGAGCGGCCATAGCAACGAGCGCAGATGCCAATCTCTGATTCACAGGTCAGCACCGAGCGAGCGCGAACTTCGGTAACGCCCTTGGCAACAAGTTCGGCCAACAGCGGTGCAGAGAGGTCTTCGCCAGCCTTGGCCAAAGTGGTGCGATCCACCTTCACATCTTCAGACAACCAACGACCCACCACGGAGGACTCAATGTTGTCGATTTCGCGGGCAACGCCGTCCTTACCGATTTCAGCAATCGGCAACTTCAGGCCACGCTCGGAACCACAGTCATCTTCACGAACGATGACATCTTGCGAGACGTCCACCAAACGACGAGTCAGGTAACCCGAGTCAGCAGTACGCAGGGCGGTGTCAGCCAGACCCTTACGAGCACCGTGAGTTGAGATGAAGTACTCCAGCACCGACAGGCCTTCACGGAAGTTGGCCTTAATCGGACGCGGGATGATTTCACCCTTGGGGTTAGCCACCAGACCACGCATACCGGCGATCTGACGAACCTGCATCATGTTTCCGCGAGCTCCAGAGTTAACCATCATCCACACCGGGTTCGTGGCGGGGAAGTTCTTCTCCATCGCGTCGGAGACTTCATTGGTCGCGCGGGTCCAGATCTCGATGAGCTCTTGACGACGCTCATCGTTACTGATCAAACCACGGGCGTATTGCTTTTCGACCTTGTCAGCCTCAGCTTCATGAGACTCCAAGATGCCGGCTTTAGCAGCAGGAGCAACTACGTCGTCAATGGAGATCGTCACACCAGATCGAGTAGCCCAGTGGAAACCGATGGCCTTCAAACCATCAAGGGTGGCAGCGACTTGAGACTTGGGATAAATCTCTGACAAGCGGTTCACAATCGAACCCAGGTTCTTCTTGTCAACAACAAGGTCAACGAACGGGAAGTCCGATGGCAAGGTCTCGTTGAACAAGGCGCGGCCAAGCGTGGTTTCAATGCGCAATGGTTGACCAGGAACCCAACCTTGGGGAGCAGTACTTCCCTCGGCCGGAATGGCGTCATCGAAACGGATGTGGACCCGGGATTGAAGATCAAGGTCACCGCGATCAAAGGCCATGACAGCTTCGGCCACCGATGAGAATGCTCGACCGGTACCAGCTCCGCCTTCTTTCTCACTGGTCAAGAAGTAGATGCCAAGCACCATGTCCTGAGTCGGTGAGGTAATCGGACGGCCGTTGGCCGGCGACAAAATGTTGTTACTCGACAGCATCAAGACCCGAGCTTCAGCTTGGGCTTCAGCCGAGAGCGGCAAGTGAACAGCCATCTGGTCACCGTCGAAGTCAGCGTTGAATGCGGTACAGACCAGCGGGTGAATCTGGATGGCCTTACCTTCAACCAACTGTGGTTCGAATGCTTGGATGCCCAATCGGTGCAGCGTAGGTGCACGGTTTAGTAGCACTGGGTGCTCAGCGATGATCTCTTCAAGCACGTCCCACACCACGGGGCGAGCGCGCTCAACCATGCGCTTGGCCGACTTGATGTTCTGCGCGTGGTTGAGGTCAACTAGGCGCTTCATGACGAACGGCTTGAACAGTTCCAAGGCCATCTGCTTGGGCAGACCACACTGGTGCAACTTCAGTTGCGGACCAACGACGATGACCGAACGGCCGGAGTAGTCCACGCGCTTTCCGAGCAAGTTTTGACGGAAACGTCCCTGCTTGCCCTTGAGCATGTCGGACAAAGACTTCAGCGGACGGTTACCAGGACCGGTTACCGGGCGACCACGACGACCGTTGTCGAACAGCGCGTCAACAGCTTCTTGGAGCATGCGCTTTTCGTTGTTGACAATGATTTCGGGAGCACCAAGGTCAAGCAGTCGCTTAAGTCGGTTGTTCCGGTTGATCACACGGCGGTAAAGGTCGTTCAGGTCGGAGGTGGCAAAACGTCCACCGTCAAGCTGAACCATCGGACGCAGGTCCGGTGGAATAACAGGAACGCAGTCCAAGACCATTCCATCTGGGCTATTGGTCGTGGTCATAAAGGCGGTAACGACCTTCAAGCGCTTGAGTGCACGCGTCTTCTTTTGGCCCTTGCCGTTGTGCACGATGTCGCGCAGCTTCTCGGCTTCGGCCTCAAGGTCAAAGGTTTGCAAGCGACGCTGACTCGCAGCCGCACCCATGCCACCTTCGAAGTAGCGACCAAAGCGGTCCCGCATTTCGCGGTACAGCATTTCGTCACCTTCGAGGTCTTGAACCTTCAAGGTCTTGAACCGGTCGAATACCCGATCAATGCGATCGATTTCGGTGTCAGCCTTACGACGAACCGAAGCCATCTCGCGTTCTGCGCCTTCACGAACCTTGCGGCGCACATCAGCCTTGGCACCTTCGGCTTCGAGTTCAGCCAAGTCAGCTTCAAGCTTCTTAGAGCGATCATTGAGTTCAACATCGCGGGCCTTGGCGATCTTTTCCTTCTCCAGGGCAATCTTCTTCTCATGGTTCGGAAGGTCTTCATGGCGAGCATCGACATCGACGCCGGTGATCATGTAGGCCGCAAAGTAGATGACCTTTTCTAGGTCCTTTGGTGCCAGGTCAAGCAAGTAACCCAAACGGGACGGAACACCCTTGAAGTACCAAATGTGAGTTACCGGAGCGGCAAGTTCAATGTGACCCATGCGCTCACGGCGGACCTTTGCGCGGGTGACTTCAACACCACAGCGTTCACAGATGATTCCCTTGAAGCGCACTCGCTTGTACTTACCGCAGTAGCACTCCCAGTCGCGAGTAGGTCCGAAGATCTTCTCGCAGAACAAGCCGTCCTTCTCAGGCTTGAGGGTGCGGTAGTTGATGGTCTCTGGCTTCTTAACTTCGCCATGCGACCACAAGCGGATGTCATCGGCAGTAGCTAGGCCGATGCGCAGCTCGTCGAAGAAGTTGACGTCTAGCACGTGGATCCTTCTTTCTTTTGTCTAAGGGGTGTAAGGCAAGAGCGAAACTGGCCTTACACCTCCTCGACGCTGCTGGGCTCGCGACGGGAAAGGTCAATGCCGAGTTCTTCGGCCGCACGGAAGACATCGTCATCGGTGTCGCGCATTTCGATGGACTGCCCGTCGCTGGACAGAATTTCGACATTAAGCGCAAGCGATTGCATTTCCTTGACCAACACCTTGAATGACTCAGGGATGCCAGGTTCTGGAATGTTTTCGCCCTTGACGATTGCTTCGTAAACCTTGACGCGTCCAAGGACGTCGTCGGACTTGATGGTGAGGAGCTCTTGGAGGGCATAAGCAGCTCCATATGCCTCGAGTGCCCACACCTCCATCTCACCAAAGCGCTGGCCACCGAACTGCGCCTTACCGCCCAACGGCTGCTGGGTGATCATGGAGTACGGGCCGGTTGAACGGGCGTGGATCTTGTCGTCAACCAAGTGGAGCAACTTCAAGATGTAGATGTAACCAACGGAGATCGGAGCCTTGAAGGGTTCACCGCTGCGGCCATCAAACATCATGGCCTTACCAGATCCGTCAATCAAGTGCTGGCCGTCGCGGTTAGGCAAGGTTGAAGCAAGCAGGCCGGTGATTTCTTCTTCGCGAGCACCGTCGAAAACCGGTGTTGCCACGTTGGTGCCAGGAGCACCTTCAGCAGCACCGATGTCAACGAGACGGTTTTGCCACTCACCCTCGGCAGCTTCAACCTTCCAACCGGTCTTGGCAACCCAACCAAGGTGAGTTTCAAGAACCTGTCCCACGTTCATACGGCCAGGAACACCCAAGGGGTTCAAGACAATGTCAACCGGAGTTCCATCAGCCAAGAACGGCATGTCTTCGGCTGGCAGGATCTTGGAGATAACACCCTTGTTGCCGTGGCGGCCAGCAAGCTTGTCACCGTCTTGGATCTTGCGCTTCTGCGCGATGTACACGCGAACCAGTTGGTTCACCCCTGGCGGAAGTTCATCACCGTTCTCGTGATCGAAAACCCGAATGTCGATGATCTTGCCGGACTCACCGTGTGGAACCTTGAGCGAAGTATCGCGAACTTCGCGAGCCTTCTCACCAAAGATGGCACGCAGCAAACGCTCTTCCGGGGTCAGCTCAGTTTCACCCTTAGGTGTGACCTTGCCAACCAAAACATCACCTGGAACAACTTCGGCACCGACGCGAATAATGCCGCGCTCGTCGAGGTCCTTGAGGATTTCTTCAGACACGTTTGGAATGTCTCGAGTAATTTCCTCTGGGCCCAACTTGGTGTCGCGCGCATCGATTTCGTATTCCTCAATGTGAATTGAAGAAAGTACGTCATCTTGCACCAAACGCTGGTTCAAGATGATTGCGTCTTCGTAGTTGTGGCCTTCCCATGGCATGAAGGCCACGAGCAGGTTCTTACCCAAAGCCATTTCACCGTTGTCAGTACACGGACCATCAGCAATAACTTGACCAGCTTCAACGCGATCGCCTTCAGCAACGATCACCTTTTGGTTGTAGTTAGTGCCCTGGTTCGAACGGCGGAACTTGGAGAGCTTGTACGTGGTGTACGTGGCATCGTCGTTGGCAACTTCAATGTGGTCGGCGCTAACTTCAGCAACCACACCACCAGAAGCGGCCAAAACCACATCGCCTGCGTCAACGGCGGCACGGAATTCCATACCCGTTCCAACAAGTGGTGCTTCCGAACGCAGCAACGGCACGGACTGACGCATCATGTTCGATCCCATGAGCGCGCGGTTTGCATCGTCGTGCTCAAGGAACGGAATCATCGCGGTAGCAACGGAGACCATCTGACGTGGTGAAACGTCCATGTAGTCCACGTCATTTGGCTCGATGTATTCAACTTCGCCACCCTTACGGCGAACCAGAACACGATCCTCAGAGAAGGAGTTACCGGCATCAAGTGGAGCATTTGCTTGCGCGATGACGTGCAGGTCTTCTTCGTCCGCGGTCAGGTAATCAATTTGATCGGTGACCTTGCCCTTTTTCACCTTGCGGTAAGGGGTCTCAATGAAACCGAACTCATTGACCCGAGCAAAGGTTGACAGGGAACCCATCAAACCAATGTTTGGACCTTCTGGAGTTTCAATCGGGCACATGCGGCCGTAGTGGGACGGGTGAACGTCGCGCACTTCGAAGCCGGCGCGCTCACGAGACAAACCACCGGGGCCAAGCGCAGATAGACGGCGCTTGTGGGTCAGACCCGAAAGAGGGTTGGTTTGGTCCATGAACTGGGACAACTGACTGGTACCAAAGAACTCCTTGATCGAAGCAACCACGGGGCGAATGTTGATCAAAGTCTGCGGCGTAATGGCCTCAACATCTTGGGTGGTCATCCGTTCACGAACAACGCGCTCCATACGAGAAAGACCGGTACGGACCTGATTTTGGATCAGTTCGCCAACGGTACGAAGGCGACGATTACCAAAGTGGTCAATGTCATCGGTCTCGACACGGATCGGACCAGTGGGAGCTTCCATTTCAGTTTCGCCAGCGTGCAAACGCACGATGTACTTGATAACTGAAACGATGTCTTCAACGGTGAGTACCCGTTGGGTCAGCGGATGGTTCAGACCCAACTTCTTGTTGATCTTGTAGCGACCAACTTTGGCTGTGTCATAACGCTTCTCGTTGAAGTAGAAATTATCAATAAGGTTCTGTGCGGCCTCAAGTGTGGGCGGTTCGCCTGGACGCAACTTGCGGTAAATATCCAGCAGAGCATTTTCTTGTTGCGTCCGGTGGCTGTCAGCCTCGATGTGATCCTTTTCAAGGGTCAAGCGGATTGATTCAAACTCACCAAACTCGTCGGCGATTTGCTCATTGGTCCAGCCCAGGGCCTTAAGCAAGATGGTCACTGGTTGCTTGCGCTTGCGGTCAACGCGGACCGAAACCATGTCCTTCTTGTCAATTTCAAACTCCAGCCAGGCACCGCGGCTAGGAATGATCTTGGCGACAAAGGTGTCCTTATCGGTGACCTTGTCGATGCTCTTTTCAAAGTAAACGCCCGGTGAGCGAACCAATTGCGAGACGACAACGCGCTCAGTTCCATTAATGACGAAAGTTCCCTTGTCAGTCATCAATGGGAAGTCGCCCATAAAGACTGTCTGGCTCTTAATTTCGCCAGTTTCATTGTTCGTGAACTCTGCGGTTACGAACAACGGAGCTGCGTAGGTGAGATCCTTTTCCTTGCACTCTTCGACCGTGTACTTGGGGTCGTAGAACTCAGGATCAGAAAATGCCAGAGACATAGTTCCCTGGAAGTCTTCAATGGGTGAGATCTCTTCAAAGATCTCTGCCAAACCTGACTTGACCGGAATGTCAGTTCGCCCCGATGCGATGGCATCGTTAACGCGCGCACGCCACAAGTCATTACCCAGCAATGAATCAAAGCTGTCGACTTGAAGCGACAAGAGGTTTGGAACCTCAAGCGGCTCGCGAATCTTTGCAAAACTGATTCGGTTCTTGTGTTGCGATGATGAAGTGCGCGAGGCGGCCAAAAGAGATCCTTCCCTGGGCTGGCGTCTCTGGTCGCGCGCAACGCTTACGGCCTGTGTCCCGTACCGTTAGCAAAGGTGCACAAAGGCACAACTAAGCAAAACCAGCAAGGTCTACAGGAGAATCGGAAGGCTGCGCAGACTTAAATCATAACTGAGGCCCATTCGTCAAGTTCCCTCACCCCCGAAAAGGGCCCAAATCCCCACTCAGGCACGGATTCAGGCACAAAAAGAGGGCTTGCGGCGGAAATCCCGCCACAAGCCCTCTTGAGTCAAGTACTTACTTGAGCACGACCGTGGCGCCGGCAGCTTCGAGAGCTTCCTTGGCCTTGTCGGCATCTTCCTTCTTAGCCTTTTCAAGCACAGTTGCCGGAGTGGCCTCTACGAGGTCCTTGGCTTCCTTCAAACCCAGGTTGGTCAAGGTACGAACTTCCTTGATGACCTGGATCTTCTTGTCGCCAGCGGCTTCGAGGATGACGTCGAACTCATCCTTTTCGCCTTCGGCTTCGCCGCCACCAGCAGCGCCACCAGCAGCCGGGGCTGCAGCAACTGCAACCGGAGCAGCAGCGGTGACCTCAAAGGTGTCTTCGAACTTCTTGACGAACTCAGACAGTTCGATCAATGACATTTCCTTGAAAGCCTCAAGCAAATCGTCAGTACTCATTTTCGCCATGTCAGCGATCCTTTCGGGTGTGGTGCCGGCCGAGGCCGACGCTTTTGTGGGCGTCAGCCCTGCGGGGTTTCCTCGGCCGTTTCGGCTGCTTCAGCGGGAGCTTCTGCTTCAGAGGATTCGGGGGAAGAGACAACATCTTCAGTGTCAGTGTCTAAGACGGCTTCGACTGCTTCAGCAGGCTCGGTGGTTGGTTCAGCTTCAGCAGGAGCTGGAGCTTGTGCAGGAGCCGAATTAGATTGATCGGCTTCTACCTTGGCGCGAAGTGCATCAATGGTGCGAGCTGCCTGTGAGAGCGGCGCCGCAAAGAGCGACACTGCGTTTTGCATAGAAGCCTTCATGGCTCCAGCAAGCTTGGCCAACAAGACCTCACGTGATTCAAGGTTTGCCAGCTTCTTAATCTCATCGGCGGTTAGCGGTGCACCGTCAAGCACTCCACCCTTGATAACAAGCAAGGGGTTGTCCTTGGCGAAGTCACGCAGGCTTTTTGCAGCCTCAACTGGGTCACCAGAAATGAAGGCAATCGCTGAAGGTCCAACCAACATGTCAGTCAGTCCCTCAACGCCAGCTTCTTTCACGGCGATCTTGGTCAACGTGTTCTTCACCACGGCATAGGACGCATTCGCACCCAACGCAGTCCGCAACTCTTTGAGCTGGGCCACGGTGAGTCCGCGGTATTCAGTCAACACAGCTGCATGGCTGGATCGGAATTGCTCCGTCAGCTCGGCAACTGCTGCCGACTTATCAGGCCTGGCCATAGGCCTCCTTCCGTGGTGCGCCGATCATCCAAAACAAAAACGCTCCGGCGCAGGAGCGCACGGAGCGTGAAATTCCAACCGAGAAGTTGGAGCACGTTACGTATCACACCTGCGCAGGTCGTTCGAATTTCGAACCTTCGGTGGTTCACCGATAAATCGGATTCCCACAACCGGCGGTCATTGGCTAGCCATAAGAGTACGAGTTGGCCTTTGAGCCACGTAATCCGGGTGGCTTTGGCCAGATATTTGGCGGAAACGACCCGTTCTCCTGCGCGTTGCCGGCTCCCAGACCAACAACGAGTTCTCGGTCGTTGAAGTCACTATTCCCCCTGGCTATGAAGAAATCTTTCGCACCGTAGACGAAATCATCCGCACCGGTACAGAACCCAGTGCGGATGAACTCGCAGAACTTCGAGCAAAATACGGGACAACGCCCGCTTAATAATTAGTTGTCTGATTCGTCAACGGTGACGTTGCGGGTGCGGTTTGGATCAACAGCAATACCAGGGCCCATCGACGTGCTCATGACAACCTTGCTGATGTAGCGACCCTTTGAGGACGAAGGCTTGGCACGCAGCACTTCATCAAGTGCGGCCGCGTAGTTCTCCGCTAGAGCGCTCTCATCGAAGGAGACTTTGCCAATGATGAAGTTCAGGTTGGAGTTACGGTCAACGCGGAACTCAATTTTTCCGCCCTTGATGTCAGCCACAGCCTTGGCGATGTCTTGAGTAACGGTGCCGGTCTTGGGGTTAGGCATCAAACCGCGAGGACCAAGGACTCGAGCAATACGCCCGACCTTGCCCATCATCTCTGGAGTGGCCACAGCCGCATCAAAGTCAGTCCAGCCGCCACTGACCTTTTCGATCATGTCGTCGTCGCCAACAAAGTCTGCACCGGCTTGACGAGCCTGCTCGGCAAGTTCACCAGTGGCAAAGACCAATACCCGAGCGGTCTTTCCTGTTCCGTGCGGCAAGTTGACCGTGCCGCGGACCATCTGGTCAGCTTTACGAGGGTCAACGCCAAGGCGCATCGAGACCTGCACCGATGCGTCGAACTTGACGGTAGATGTTTTCTTAGCCAACCGAACGGCTTGCAAAGGCGTGTAAATCTCGCCCTCGGTAACAAGCTTGGCTGCGTTGTCGTAGTTCTTACCGCGCTTCATTTCTGCTCTCCTTAGTAGATGAGTTGTGGTTAACAAGCCGCGCTCGGCTCTCCCACGTAGTGCTAGTGGTGCTTTAGTTTGAAACAGTAATTCCCATCGAGCGAGCAGTGCCCGCGATGATGGTCTCTGCTGCTTCAAGATTATTGGCGTTCAAATCAGCAAGCTTCATCGTTGCAATCTCACGAACTTGCTCGCGCGTAATGGATGCAACCTTGGTCTTGTGTGGTTCACCAGAACCCTTTTCGACACCAGCAGCCTTGAGAATCAAGCGTGATGCCGGTGGGGTCTTGGTGATGAAGTCAAAGCTGCGGTCTTCATAGACCGAAATCTCAACGGGGATGATCTGCCCGCGCTGGTTCTCTGTGGCCGCGTTGTAGGCCTTGCAGAAGTCCATGATGTTCACACCATGCTGACCCAATGCCGGGCCAACAGGCGGAGCAGGGTTGGCCTGGCCAGCCTGAATCTGCAGTTTGATGAGGCCAACGACCTTCTTCTTGGGAGCCATGTCAGAACCTTAACTTAGATGGGAAGTGGGCGGATCAGATCTTTTCAACTTCATTCATTGCCAACTCAACGGGGGTTTCACGCCCGAAGATTGACAACAAAACCTTGAGTTTTTGTGTATCTGGGTTGATCTCGATGATGGTGCCAGGCAAGGTCGCAAATGCTCCCTTAACCACGGTGATGGTTTCACCAACTTCAAGATCAACAATGGTTGCCGCAGCTGCTTCGGCTGCTGCTTCGGCTGCCTTAGTTTCAGAAACGGGTGCAAGAATTTTTACGACTTCATCAATAGTCAGCGGTGATGGGGTGTGAGCGTGGCCAACGAATCCGGTCACGCCGGGGGTGTTACGAACAACTCCCCAGGACGCGTCGGCTAGATCCATGCGCACCAAAACATAACCCGGGAACTTATTGCGCTTGACTGTCTTGCGCTCGCCCTTTTTAACTTCCGTGACCTCTTCCATGGGCACTTCAATTTGGAAGATGTAGTCCTCCATGTGCATGGAACTCACACGAGATTCAAGATTGGTTTTGACTCTATTTTCATAGCCAGCGTAGGAGTGGACGACGTACCAGTCGCCAACCGAGCGCAGCATCTGTGCGCGGAAGGCGGCAACTTCATCGTCTTCGCTCTCCTTGCCTGCATCATCAGAACCCTCAGCACCCTCAGCGCTGTCAGTACTGTCCGTGCTTTCGACACTGTCATCGATAACAGCAACCTCATCGACTGCTTCTTCAACGGCTGGCACAACCTCGGCTAGGGCTTGGTCGCCAAGGGCAGCATCGGTGCTTTCCTCAAAGCCAGCAGGGGCTGGTTCGGCGCTGTCTAGGCCAACTGAGGCAGGGGGCTCCTGCCCGCTGATCGGAGCATCGACAACATCAGAAGCAGAAAAAACCAATCCCGCAGCACTGGCTTGGGAATCGCTTTGTTCACTCACGTGACTTCTTCTTCCAGTTGGTCAGGCGCGTCCATGATCATCCAAAAATCTTAAAGTTGAGTTTTCCGAAACCAAGGTCAAGCACAAGCACAATCGCAGCAAAGACTGAGGCGAAAACCAGCACGACGATGGTGTAGGTGATCAACTCCTTGCGCGTTGGCCAAATGACCTTGCGGAGTTCAGCGATAACTTGACGAAAGAACAGCTGGATACGCGCAACAAGACCGGGACGACTACTTGAGTCATCCTTGGCGTTGCCGCGTTCCTTCTCGGCGCTGGCCTCTTGGCTCACGCGTTCCTCGCTTTAGTTCCTTGACCGGCGAACCGATCGATGTCATCGAACCGCGGTTGCGGTCGAAGCTTTAAGAAGCAGTGGCTAGCTGATGTCATCAGTCACCAACTAGCAGCCGTCTCCACGCAGGGGCGACAGGACTTGAACCTGCAACCTTCGGTTTTGGAGACCGATGCTCTACCAGTTGAGCCACGCCCCTCCGGTAGCCATTGCCTCTCAGAGACCAAAAACTGCACCTGTTACCTAGCACTTTCTGGCCTAGGGCCACCTCATGCTGGGCACGCTCACGCAGTGGCAACAACCGCCAGAAGCGATAAGTGTAGGCGAGAGCACCCTTACGGGGTCAGTCAGGGTTAGTCGGGTTCACCACGCCCAAGGCAAGGTGGAACGATAGGCACATGACCAGTGAAAAGTCGCGCGTTTCCAAGCGCATTGGCGCTATTGCTGAATCTGCCACGCTGGCGGTCGATGCCAAGGCCAAGGCCCTGAAGGCTGCCGGTCGACCAGTGATCGGTTTCGGCGCAGGTGAGCCTGACTTTGCGACCCCGGACTATATCGTCCAGGCGGCCATCGCGGCCTGCAATGACCCAGCCATGCATCGCTACACCCCCGCGGCCGGCTTGCCAGCTTTACGTGAAGCAATCGCGGTTAAGACACAACGCGATAGTGGCTACGCCATTGACGCTTCGCAAGTGCTTGTCACAAACGGCGGTAAGCAAGCGTTGTACAACGCATTTGCCACCTTGCTTGATCCCGGTGATGAAGTGCTTCTACAAGCGCCTTACTGGACGACCTACCCTGAATCGATTCAGCTCGCTGGTGGCGTTCCCGTTGTGGTGATGACCGATGAGACCAGTGGTTACCTCGCCACCGTTGAGCAACTTGAAGCAGCTCGAACTGAACGCACCAAGGTTCTCGTTTTTGTTTCACCATCAAACCCAACCGGAGCGGTGTACCCACCGGAATTGGTGAAGGCGATCGGCCAGTGGGCCGTTGAACATGGCATTTGGGTGGTCACCGATGAAATCTACGAGCACCTGATTTACGGCGGCGCGCAGTTTTCTTCAATGCCTACGCTGGTTCCTGAACTTGCTAACACCTGCGTGATCGTTAACGGCGTGGCCAAGACTTACGCCATGACCGGCTGGCGAGTGGGCTGGATGATCGGCCCCAACGACATCATCAAGGCCGCCACCAACTTGCAATCTCATGCAACCTCCAATGTGGCCAACGTGTCACAGGTTGCTGCCATAGCAGCAGTGTCGGGCGATCTTTCTGCGGTGGATCAGATGAAGGTGGCCTTTGATCGTCGTCGTCGCCTGATGGTGTCCATGCTCAATGACATTGACGGTGTTTCCTGCCCTGAACCCTTTGGTGCCTTCTACGCCTATCCATCGGTAAAGGAATTGCTCGGTAAGGACATCGCGGGCAAGTCGGCCAGCACTTCTCAAGAACTCTCGGCACTTTTGCTTGATGAAGTCGAAGTTGCCGTTGTACCCGGCGAGGCGTTTGGAACTCCGGGATTCTTGCGACTGTCCTACGCGCTCAGTGATGAAGACTTAATCGAGGGAGTCTCACGAATGGCCAAGTACTTAGGTCAAGCCAAGTAGTTACCCGTTACTGCTGTACCACCTAAGAAATCGTCGTCGCGCGAAATAGGCAACGAACGTGGTGGCCACCGCGCCAAGGATCATCAACACTGCGATACCGGCTAACCCACGCGATAACGATGCGCCGCCACCGGTATTTGACACAACCAATTGTGAAAATCCGGATGCAAAGGCGATCAAAATCGTCGTCGTTGACAACGCCCGCCACCGCACCATGGCATTAAACAACTGCGTTCCTTGCTCATCCATGGGTTCTTGGTCCATCAGGAACCCATCACAGTCGGTTCCACCAAAAGTTCGATGCCGAAGGTGCCGCGAACAGCTGTCGTTATGGAATCAGCTAGCGCTAGGACATCGGATGCCTTTGCGCCTTGCGTGGTTACCAAAGCCAGGGTGTGATGTGCTGAAATTCGCGCTGAGCCACTGCTGTATCCCTTTGAAAATCCTGATTGTTCGATCAGCCAAGCAGCCGATGTTTTGACAGCGCCATCATGTTGTGGCCATCGGGGCGCATCAGCTGGCAAAGCACGGGCCTGTTCCTGGGACAGAACCGGATTGGTGAAAAAAGATCCCACCGATTGACTCTCGGGGTCACGATCATCGAGAACCATCGATTTTGATCTACGAAGTTTGAGGACGGTTTCGCGAACCTGCGCTAATGGTGCTCGCTGACCTACGGCCACGCCCAATGCTTGAGCTAGTTCCCCATAGGCAATGGGCGCGCTGTCAGTGCCGAGCTCTAATTGAAATGTGACATCAAGAATGACCCAACGCGGATTGCGCCGGAACTTGCTCGTGCGATAACCAAAGTCACAATCAGCAACAGCGAAGGTTTTGATCGCCTTTTCTTCCCGATCAAAAGTGCGCACCTGCGCTATGGTCTGGGCAACTTCTTGCCCATAAGCCCCAACATTTTGGATCGGCGTCGCACCGGTGGAGCCAGGAATACCTGACAGTGATTCGATTCCGACCCATCCATTGGCCACGGCCTGAGCCACAACCTCATCCCAAGGTTCTCCGGCCGCAACGGTCAGCGTCACGCCAGCACAATCACTGCGATCAACTACGTCGATGCCTTGAGTGCGAACAAGGACCACGTCCCCATCAAAGTCATCGTCGCGCAGGACCACATTGGAGCCACCGGCTAACACCAACAGTGCGCGAGAATTGGCATCACAATCTTCAACCGCGTCAATGAGTTGGGATTGACTTTCCGCCACAATCAAACGATCCGCGCGGCCACCGACTTTCAAGGTGGTTAGCGGCGCAAGTTCTGCTTGCCGTTGCACACTCACGCTCACAATCTAAGCCCGCGGTGCGAGAAGTTGACTCTTTCCACGGAAGCGTTGCAAAAGTCGGTCGTAGGTGCGCTTAGATTCCTTCTCGCGCATGGCTGGTTCACTGTCGTGATAGCCACGGTGACGATCTTGATGCACGGGAAGATCGGCTGGGCCCTGTGCAACTTTTCCACCAGCTTCACGAAGAGCCAGCGACCACTCCATGTCCGCATTGCGATAAAACTTCGCCTTTGGGTGTGGACCGGTCGCAATTCCGTCCAGACGACGAATCACGAATAGATACGACAACAACGCATCACATTCGCCTTCGCCGCTGTCAACGAAACTGCGCCACTGATCATCAACATCAACGTTGACACCGCGCCAGCCAGCAGCGGTGAGCGAATCATCGTTGACCAACATCTGGACCAGGGGGGTCAAAGCATCGCCATCGACCACAGAGGACAGGTCCATGACGACGTGAAATTCACTGGCATCTAAATTCATCAAAGCAATGCGCGCTGCGGCCCAACCGGTGCTCTCCAAGGCCGCGTCAACGTGATGCTCCTCAATGCGACCTGGGTACTGCTTGGCTAGCTCGTGGACAACGTGACCAGCCCCATCAACATCTCCCAGATCCAAAACCACAATGACTGCATCCAAGGGCGCATGTTCAACCAAGGCAGTTAGGCAAGTGCGGGTGTCGTCCGGCCAACCATCAACTAAGACGCCAATGCCCAGTTGACGAGTTGATTGGCTTGCCTTGGGCAAAGCTGAAACGTTTGGCACAGTAGGAAAGGGCGGTGCTTGGTTAAGGTCAAAACCATCAGCGGTATCGAGAACTAGCCACCCCAGATCGCGGATCTGATCGCGTAATTGATCAGCCTGCGCGAAATCTCGATCGGTACGAGCCTGTTGACGCTGCTGGGCCAACTCAATGACGTCTTGGGGTGCGCTCATGGAAGTCGGATCCAGGCTCGGGCTTGGGTTAGCACCTTTTGACCATCGCAGGTCACCGTCAAATCAACCCGAACTTTGTTCGCATCACCAAGTTCAACAATTGTTCCAACGATTTCAACCTGTGCGCCAGCATCTGTATCGGGCACAACAACTGGCTTGGTAAAACGCACCCCATACTCAACCAGCGCACCAGGATCGCCGGCCCAGGTCGTGACGTAACGAGCGCCCAGAGCCATGGTTAAGTTGCCGTGTGCGATGACATCGGGCAATCCGACTGCTTGTGCATGGCGAGCGCTCCAGTGAATGACATTAAAGTCACCGGATGCACCGGCATAGCGAACCAAGGTTTCGCGGGTGATGATCATCGTTTGAGCAGGCAGTACTTGGCCCACTTCGAGCGTTGCAAAATCTGGGCGGCTCATGGCTGCACCTCTGATTCGGCTTCGGCTTCGGCGCTTCGGGCGACCAACATCGTGTACGAGGTCAGAGCACGTTCCCCTTTTACGGTGTCCACGTCGCCACGCAAAACAATCAAGTCGTTTCCAGCCATAGACCGGATGGATTCAACTGTGACCACCACAGTGATCTCATCGCCAGCTTGCAGTGGGCGCTCATACACGAACCGCTGATCGCCATGAACCACGCGAGTCCAGTCCAAGCCAAGAGCTGGATCATGAACCACTGCATACGCGGCTTCAAGAGTGACGATATTGGCAAATGTGGGCGGAGCGATGACATCTGAATAACCCAAAGCCTGGGCTGCTGATTTATCGCGGTAGGCAGGATTTTCATCGCCGATCGCATCAGCAAATTCGGCGATCTTTGCCGCGCAAACCCCATAGGGAACCGTGGCCGGATAGACCCGACCTACAAACCCCGTATCTAACGGCATCGCGATCCTTCAGAATGCGCGAGAAGAATGTGTTAGCGAGTCTCGCGGTGGGCAGTGTGTGCGTTGCAACGTGGGCAGTGCTTCTTGACCTCAAGGCGGTCAGGGTCGTTACGACGGTTCTTCTTGGTGATGTAGTTACGTTCCTTGCACTCAACGCATGCGAGCGTGATCTTGGGACGGACATCGCTCTTGGCCATGATCGAGCCTTTCAGTTAAGTGGACCCGCAGAGGGGGCTGCGAGTTGGTGCAGTGGTGCTTGTGCCGAACGGTCAGGTAACAACCGTACAGCGGTGGTAGCGAGGGCCGGACTTGAACCGGCGACACAGTGATTATGAGCCGCTTGCTCTACCAGGCTGAGCTACCCCGCCCCTGGAACTGATCCTCAGGCACAAAGACCAATCATCCGAGCCCCTTTACGGAATCGAACCGTAGACCTTCTCCTTACCATGGAGACGCTCTGCCGACTGAGCTAAAGGGGCGACAGCCGCCAAAGGCTACCGAACCGCCTGCGGCTGCGAAAACCTGCCCTCAATCAAGGACCGTAAAAGTCAGCGGCAATGCCGGAACCGTGGTGGGATCTGAGTATGAGTTGGAAATCAGAAAACATCCCAGACCTGACCGGGCGAATTGCTGTCATTACTGGGGCCACCAGCGGGCTTGGGCTTTCCAGCGCCAAGGCCCTGGCCGCCAAAGGCGCTCACGTGATCATGACTGCCCGCAATCCGGCCAAGGGTGAAGCAGTCGTTGAGCAGGTCCGCTCCATGGTCCCCGAAGCATCAGTGGAAGTCCGTCCGCTAGATACCTCATCGCTTGAATCGGTGAAAGCTTTTGCTGCCACAGTTTCTTCACCGGTAGATCTGCTACTCAATAACGCCGGCATCATGGCGATTCCGTTTAGCCAATCTGTTGATGGTTACGAAATGCACATCGCCACCAACCACCTCGGGCACTTTGCGCTCACAGCTTCGTTGCTCGAATCTTTGAAGGCTGCACCCGCCGCGCGCGTGGTGACGATTTCAAGTGTTGCGGCAAAGCAAACTGCGATGAGTTTTGAGGACATCACCACTGAGACTGGCTATGAAAAGTGGTCGGCCTATGCGCGGTCCAAGCTAGCGAATTTGTTGTTCACCGCCGAACTGGACCGAAGACTGCGTGATGTCGGGTCCACCATTAGCGCGCTAGCTGCGCATCCCGGCTTGTCCGACACGAACTTGTTTCCGCAGGACTCAGGAAGAGTTGGCGGGATTGTGAAGAAGCTCGCGCAATCTGCAGATGCTGGCGCCTTGCCCCAACTCTTCGCTGCAACCTCACCTACTGCACGATCTGGGCAGTACTACGGACCCTCATTTGCTGAATTCCGAGGTGGACCCAAACTCCTGAAGACGCCAAACGTGGCGGTCAGTGTGGCAGCTGCCCAAGCACTGTGGACCCAATCGGTTGACGTTACTGGCCTGGACTTTTCTTTCTAAGGTTTCGCTGCGATGCTCTACTGATAAAGGAGCCAGATGACAACAGCCGTACAGCAATGGACGGCTGACCTGGCCCAGTGGGGAATCCCTGAGAACATCATCAAACAAGCGCCTGCGTCCCCGTGGATTCATCCACCCGCGCTGTTTGAAATCCCCGAAGAGATCGTGGATTCACTCTCCCACCAACGAGCACGCGAGGCATTGAGTCAGACCGGGTCGGTTATCGACGTGGGATGTGGTGGAGGCATGGCCACCTTTGCCATCGCGCCACCGGCAGCACGAGTCACCGGGATAGATCACCAGTCATCGATGCTCGACTTGTACGCCCGCGAAGCTTCGCTACGTGGCTTTATGCACACCGAAGTCCTTGGGGATTGGCCAGATGTCGCCAACCAGGTCGAACGAGCCGATGTCGTGGTGTGCCACAACGTCGCATACAACGTTTCAGAGATTGTGCCGTTTCTTAAAGCCTTGAACGACCACGCGCTTAAACGAGTCGTCATCGAAATTCCGATGGAACATCCACTAGCTCCCATGCGGGGCTTGTGGAAACACTTTTGGGATCTGGAACGCCCCTATGGCCCGAGCGCACAAACGTTATTTGATGTTGTAATTCAAAGTGGGTTTTCAGCACACCTGGAACAGTGGCAAGCCCCAGCCCGAGAACCTGCCGACTTTGACCAACACGTGGAATTCACCAGCGTGCGCTTGTGCCTTGCCCCGCAGCGTCGTGGCGAAGTGGCCAACTATCTGCGCGCGAACCCGGCGCCGCCGACACGAAGCGTCGCCACCATCTGGTGGGACATCCCCTCGTAGGGCGATGACCCGCATGCAAAAGGGGCCGTCACCTCAGTGACGACCCCTTGCTGTGGCAGGTGTTGGGTTCGAACCAACGTAGGCTGAGCCGGCGGATTTACAGTCCGCTCCCTTTGGCCACTCGGGCAACCTGCCGTATCGCCGAAGCGACTGCCAAACAATAGCGCAGGCACAGCAGCCGATTGACCCGTCCTCACACCAGAGCCCACGCTTGTGCGCCACACTGTTGCCACTGCGCACTTGCCCTGCTGATTACCAAGGAGCACGACATGGCTGACTCATCCTTCGACATTGTGAGCAAGATCGACCGCCAAGAAGTGGCCAACGCCATGAACCAAACGGGTAAAGAGATCAGCCAGCGATACGACTTCAAAGGCGTTGATGCCTCTATTGAAAACTCAGGCGAAAACATTGAGATTCGAGCCAACTCAGAAGAACGCGCCCTTGCAGTGCTTGATGTGTTCAAGGAAAAGTTGATTAAGCGCCAGCTCTCTCTGAAGATTCTTGACGCCGGTGAACCACAAGCCTCTGGCAAGGAATTCAAAATCTTGATCAAACTCAAGGAAGGCATCACCCAGGAGCAAGCCAAAAAGATTGCGAAGTTGATCCGCGACCAGGGACCCAAGAGCGTTAAGGCTCAAGTACAAGGAGAGGAACTTCGCGTCACCAGCAAGTCACGTGATGATTT
>CAIXNN010000030.1 GCA_903920865.1 uncultured Actinomycetes bacterium | reverse complement strand
GACCAACCCCACAAGGCTGAGAATGAGCCCTAAGAATCCCAGGAACAGCAGCCACCAGCCCACAATCAGGCCCGTGCCAGTTACGGCGGCAAAAAATCCAACAGGCAACGGCCACCACGAGGTGGGACTAAAGAAGCCGTACTCGCCGGCAAAGTCGGCCACTTCGGTGTCTTCAAAGTCTTCTGGTCGGGGGTCGACTTGACGGCCTGTGAACAGAACATAGAAGGCAATAAGAAAAGCCATGCCAGCTGTCAGAGCCAACGCCGTTGTTCCCACTGGTTCGTGACCTAAGTACCAGTACAGGCCACCTAAGAAGACATAGAGGGCTGCTCCGAGGGCGAAAATGTAGCCTTCAACTTTCACTGACTGGCTCCCTTGGCTGCAACGCGAGCTTCGAGGGCTGCGTATTCAGGGTGGTTCAGATCAAAAGCTGGGGACTCTGAGCGAACCCTGGGCAAGGTAATGAAGTTGTGGCGAGGAGGCGGACAAGAGGTTGCCCACTCCAGGGAACGACCCCAACCCCAAGGGTCATTGGTTTCAACCTTGGGAGCGGTACGCCAGGTCTTAATGACATTCCAGATGAAGAACAGCGTCGATACACCCAAGATGAACGAGCCAATCGTGGAGAACTGGTTCATCCCCTGGAAGCCATCTTGCGGTAGGTAGTCCGCGTAGCGACGCGGCATGCCCTTAACTCCGAGCCAGTGCTGAATCAAGAAGGTCATGTGGAAACCAACAAAGAGGAACCAAAAGTGCCACTTACCCAAACGCTCATCCAGCATCTTTCCGGTCATCTTGGGCCACCAGTAATAAAAGCCCGCATACATGGCGAACACGACGGTGCCAAACACCACATAGTGGAAGTGCGCAACCACGAAGTAGGTGTCAGAGACCTGGAAGTCCAACGGCGGTGCGGCCAAAATGATGCCCGTCAAGCCACCGAAGAGGAAGGTCACTAAGAAGCCGACGGTCCACAGCATGGGGGTCTCAAAGGAGAGCGAACCGCGCCACATCGTGCCAATCCAGTTGAAGAACTTCACTCCAGTGGGAACGGCGATCAGCATGGTCAAGGCCGCGAAGAATGGAAGCAGCACACCACCGGTGACATACATGTGGTGCGCCCACACAGACATTGACAGTGCCGCGATTGCCAAGGTCGCAAAGACTAGGCCCTTATAACCAAAAATTGGCTTGCGAGAGAACACAGGCAAGATTTCAGAAACTATGCCAAAGAACGGCAGAGCCAAGATGTAAACCTCAGGGTGCCCGAAGAACCAGAACAGGTGCTGCCACAACAGGGCTCCACCATTGTCTGCAGTGAAAATTTGCGCGCCAAATTTTCGATCAACCTCAAGCACAATCAAAGCTGCGGCCAAGACTGGGAAGACCATGATCGCCAAGATGCTGGTAACCAAAATGTTCCAGGTAAAGATCGGCATCCGGAACATCGTCATACCGGGCATACGCATACAAATGATGGTCGTGACGAAGTTGACCGATCCCAAAATTGTTCCAAGGCCAGAAAGCGCCAGACCCATGATCCACATATCGGCGCCGACGCTGGGTGAGTGCACAGCATCGTTCAGCGGAGCGTAAGCAAACCAGCCGAAGTCCGCGGCACCTTGCTGGGTCAAGAAACCACCGACCGTGATCAGGCCACCGAAGAGGTAAAACCAGTAACTGATCATGTTCAAACGCGGGAATGCAACATCAGGGGAACCAATTTGCAAAGGCATGATGACGTTGCCGAATCCGACGAACAACGGGGTCGCAAACAAGAGCAACATCAAAGTGCCGTGCATCGTGAAGAGTTGGTTGTACTGCTCGTTAGTCAAGAACTGCATACCGGGCGAAAACAGTTCGGCACGCATCAGCATGGCCATCAAGCCAGCGACCATGAAAAATGCGAAAGAGGTCATCAAGTAGAGGTAGCCAATGACCTTGTGGTCAGTGCTGGTCACCCAACTGACAACAACAGCGCCGAGTGAGCGCTTGCGTTCAACGGGCGCACTTGGCTCCGGAGGCATCGTCGGGGAAATGGGTTCATCGAGCAGCGTCATTGAACGTCACCCTTTCCGCCAACGGTGGTGAACCCTTGGCCCTTACTCGCCTTCGACGTATTGAAGGAGGACTTAACTTGTCCACTTTGGCCGCGAGCCTTCAGCGCCGCAATGTGCGCCAAGTACTCCTTCTTCGTAACTACCTTGACGTTAAAGAGCATCCGAGAGTGGTCAATTCCACACAGTTCAGCGCACTTGCCCGCATAGGTTCCAAGCTTGTTTGGCGTGAGTTCAAATTGATTGTTTCGCCCTGGCATGACGTCCATCTTGAACAAGAACGCCGGCACGAAGAAAGAGTGAATGACATCAGGAGAGCTCAGCACAAAGCGAGTCTTCTCATTGACTGGAAGCCACAACGTGGGCCCGGTGTAACTGGCATCGGTCGGCGGATTGGTGTTGCTATTGGCCGGAACGCCAATGTCATAAGCCTTTTCCTCAACGTAGTTGAACGTCCAAGCCCAACGGAATCCAACGACATTGACGGTATGCGCGTAGTCGTTGCTCACTCGCGTCAAGCGCGATTCATCACGGGCCGTGAAGTAAAACAAAACACCGATCATGATGAACGGCAAGACGGTGTACAAAATTTCGATCGGCATGTTGTACCGAGTCTGCTCCGGGTAACCAGGACGACGACGACGGCTGTAAGCAACTACGGCCCATGCGATCAAACCCCACGTGATTGCTCCGACGATCAGTGCGGCAATCCACGAGGTTTGCCACAGAAACAGCATCGAATTGCCTTCTACCGTTGCCGGGTCTGGCATTCCTAAACGAGGCATTTCCTGAGCCGAACAACCGGCCAACGTCACGGAAAGAATTGCCGCAGAAAGGCCAAAGCACGCACGTCGTGTGATCGAGGTTCGTGTTGCGTTCGCGTCCACGCGTTGCCTTTCCTGATTTCTCACATCTGAGCCTGGGCTGACTCTTCGACAGGCACGAGTCACGCCTAGTGCTGGGGGCAATTTCTTACGTGCTCACGCTACCCCAGAGTTCCCTGCTGCCGTGTAAGGGTCCGGCGGTAGGTTCGCAGCGTGGCGTACCTAGATGCGGGCAGTTCTCAGCGACTCAATGAGGCCGGTCGCCATGCCCTTGAACAGGCCTTAGATCAGGGCTGGGCAGACCCAGTTCGCCTCCACAGTCAGGGGCGAAAGTCTGCGCTCCTAGCTGAGCAGTCCATCAGCACGATCGCGCAGGTGCTGAAGGTTCAACGTGACGAAGTGCACATCCTCCCCTCCGGAACGCACGCAGCCCATGCAGCCATAACCGGGACCGCCTATGCCCGCCGCAGAGTTGATTCGCCGGCGATCATTAGCGCCGTCGAACACAGTTGTGTGATCAATGCCACGGCTGCACTCAGCCAGTGCCAAAGCCTTCAACTAGGCGTGGACCAGTTCGGTCTGATTGACCCTGAAGAACTTGAAGCCACTTTGCGTGAGAGCGGAGCGCGCTTTGTCGCTGTGCAATCGGTTAATCAAGAAACAGGAACTACCCAAGATGTTCAAGCCATCGCGCAACTTTGCAGCGCAGCTGAGGTTCCCTACATCGTTGATGCTTCCCACAGCATCGGACATGAACAAACGCCACAGTCATTTGATGCCCTGATCGCCAGTGCGCACAAATGGGGTGGCCCCGTTGGCGTTGGACTTTTGATTCTTCGAACGGGGACGCCGTGGCATCCGACTTCTCTTACGCAGACCTTAGGTGTGTTTGGTCAGGGCTTCCCGAACGTGCCTGTCCTAGCCGCCACGGCCGCCTCACTGGTTCAAGCCGATCAAGAGCGCACGTCAAACCGCGATCGCTTGATGACCTTGACGGAAAAGATTCGCGCCCACGCGGCAACTCTTGATGGTGTTGAGGTCCTGGGTCATCCCACTCAACGTGCCGCCCACCTGGTGACGATCAACGTGCCCTTGATTGCCGGCGATGTCATCGTGGAACACCTTGATCGTCTAGGAGTGGCTGTCGCATCCGGATCAGCATGCTCAAGTTCGCCTCTAGATCCATCCCACGTCCTGCTAGCAATGGGGATTCAAACCTACGGAAACGTACGCGTTGGTTTGTCTCACACCACCACCGAAGCCGACGTTGATGAATTCCTTAGTTGCCTTCCGCGCGCACTTGAAGCCATTCGCGCAACTTCCGCTTACTAGGCGCTTCAAAATTAATACTTGGTGAAGCCACTGCACTCTTGAGGCGCTCGAGGTATTCAGGTCGGGAAATTTCCACCGCCCCCATGCTGCCTAGGTGATCAGTGCGCCATTGCACATCCAAGAGATTGTTCGAATTTCCGTTGGCCTCCATCATCGCCTTGAGATAAAGCAGTGCGATTTTGGATGCGTCAGGTACCCGGTGAAACATTGATTCGCCTGCGAAAAATCCACCAATACTTACGCCGTACAAACCGCCCACTAACTCTCCGTCAAGGTTTGACACTTCAACACTGTGCGCCCAACCCAAATCAAACAGGCGCCTAAACGCCGATTGGATTTCAGTATTGATCCACTGTGGACCATCGTGTTCGAGAGAACATGCCGCTATCACGTCATCAAATGCTGAGTCAACGCTGATTCGAAAGCGTTTGATTGACCGGCGAAGGGAGCGAGACACTTTCAGGTCGTCGATGATCCCTCTGGGATTTGGCGACCACCACCCCAAAGGATGTTCATCATCGACTGTTACGTGCATCGGAAACAAGCCACTGCGGTAGGCCGCGAGCAATGTTCCCGGCTCTAAATCAGCACCAGTGGCCAGGACTTCCTCATCTGGCGGGGCCAACGAAATATCGGGAAGCTCCCACACACATGGGGGTGGCTCGATGGCAGGGTGCACACTCATGCCGGCAAGAGGTGGGCTCCCACTGACTGCGCCCCCGCGGGTCCATACGCTTCTTCGAATCGATCAACAAACTGTTGCACGGTAAATGCGTACTCCTGAGTGCCCACAGTTTCCACCACATAGGTAGCCAGCAAAGAACCAACTTGTGCGCACAACGCAGGTTCCAGACCCCATGCATATGCACTCAGGTAACCGGCGCGGAAGGCATCGCCAACTCCGGTCGGATCGGCAACGCGATCTTCCTTAGGCACCGGGACCTCAATAACTGGCTCGCCTTTGCGCTCAACACGAGCACCCTTTGAACCAAGAGTGGTCACGCGCGTTCCCACACTCTCGAGAATGCGCTCGGCTGACCACCCAGTCTTCGATTCGGTCAAAGCCGCTTCATATTCATTGGTGAACAAGAATGATGCGCCATCAATCAGCGCGATGATGTCCTCACCTTCCATGCTGGACAGCTGCTGTGAGGGATCGGCGACAAAACTCAATCCACTTGCTCGAGCCTCATCGGTGTGACGGCGCATCGCTGCCGGGTCATTGGGGCCAACAACCACCAAATCAATACCGCCCACGCGTTGCCCCACTGGCGCTAATTCGATATCGCGGGCAAGTCCCATCGCCCCGGGGTAGAAGGATGCGATCTGCGAGGCATTTTGATCGGTGGTGCACACAAAGCGCGCTGTGTGCAAATCCCCACTGACGTGCACCGATGCCGTGTCCACGCCGTGACGGGTTAACCACGCGTCGTAGTCGGCAAAGTCTGCTCCCACCGCACCAACAAGTACTGGCTTAAGACCTAGAACACCCATGCCGAAAGCAATGTTTGCTCCCACGCCGCCACGCCGAACTTCTAGCCCATCAACGAGGAACGAGACTGACAACGAGTCCAACTTGTCAGGAATCAAGGCATCGACAAACTTGCCCGGGAAGGTCATCAAGTGATCGGTTGCGATCGAGCCAGTGACTACGACATTCACGAAAATTCCTCTTTCACCGGTGGACAGTTGTTCCTGCCATTACGGTGTAAACCATAACGAGGGAACCCGGGTACCTGCGAGCGCGTCAAATCATTACCCCTGCGAGTCTGGAGCCAATTAGTGACGATCACTTCGCCAGATGCGATCCGAAAGCACGGCCTTACGGCCAAAGTTGCGATCACGTTCACCATCCTCGCCAGCGTGTTGGCCCTAGCTGCCTGTAGTTCACGTTCAACAAATCCGAGCCCTTTGAGCTTGGGATCGCGCGCGAACGGGATAAACGCCGCAGCCAAACTTGACAGCGGACCTAGCGCTGGCAGCCCAACGGCTGGACCGTCCAACGAATTCCCCGCGACGCCGGCAGATGGACCAGTCCTGACTCCAACCAATGATGTGACCACAGCAAAGGTGCAAGCATTGGCAACAGCACTTGGACTTACCTTTCCGGTCGTTGAAAAGCCTGGCGGTTGGATCTCTCCGGATGCTAGGTCTTCTCCACCGCAAACTCGATTTCTCATCGTCCTTAAGGACGCTCGTGGAACCTGGACCTACGGTTCACAAACTTCCTGCGATATCTCTGCACCGATCACCGATGCCGGTAGCTGCGTGTCCACCGCAGTTGCCACGCCGATTCCGCCAGTTGCTCAAAATGCACCCACACCTGGCGCCACAACTGCTTCGCCACCGACGCGAACCACCCCTACGTTGAGCGTCTCGGATCAACAATTCAGCGCGATCGTGGATCCGGTGCTGAAAAATGTTGGAATCACAGATTCGGCCCGGCTCACCTACTCGCCCGCTACCTCAGCATCTGAGCGATCAGTTGAAGCAAACCCGGTCGTAGCTGATTTACCAACGGTTGGAATCGCCACTTACATCTCGGTGATGAGCCGGCTACCTAGTCCGATCATTGATCAAGCTTCCGGTCAGTTAGCAACCTGGAAACTCAAAGACCGCTACGGAGTGATCTCTGCTCAAGATGGGCTTGCTCGATTGGCTGCCTTGCCTCAAGCTGCACTTGCTTTGTGTGCGCTCTCCCCCGATGGAAAAGGCTGCATTGCACCTGCCACACCGACGATCGTTAAGACTGAATTCGGATTGATGGCTGATACCGATAACGGACTTCCCGTCCTAGCCCCAGCCTGGTTATTCACCACAACCTCAGAGGCAAACCTCGTCGTGGGTGTAACAACCGAGTCGCTGGTGTCTGTGAGTGCGGTGGCGGACAAATACTTAGCCACCCCAACGCCGATTCCCAATTCGCCACAAGCCACTGACCAGCCGCTGCCTATTCCATCGGCGGTACCCGGCAGCGCAGGCTCTGGAGCAGGACAAAGTGAACCAGGAAATCCTGGTTCACCAACCGGAAATTGACAGTGACAACAACTGACGAGGCAAAGACCGCCTAGGTCAAATCAGCTGAACGAGTCACCACATGCACAGGATCCACCTGCATTGGGATTATCAATGGTGAAGCCCTGCTTCTCGATGGTGTCAACAAAACCGATGGTGGCTCCACCCAAGTACGGCGAACTCATGCGGTCTGTCACAACTTTGACGCCATTGAAGTCTTTGATGACATCGCCATCGAGTGAGCGGTCGTCGAAGAAGAGTTGGTAACGCAAGCCGGAGCATCCACCTGGTTGAACGGCCACTCGAAGAGCTAGGTCGTCGCGACCTTCTTGCCCAAGCAACGATGCAACTTTGCTGGCTGCTTCATCGGTAAGCAAAATGCCATCCGTGGCAATGGTGGTTTCGGTGGTGGTCTCAACACTCATGTAGTGCTCCTTAGTTATTGCGTTATTCCCATAGTGCCACAGTCACCGCTCAGGGGCTAGACCACACGGCGGCAACCGAGCGGGCCAGTCCTGCCAAAGCATCAAACGGCTCGGATAGGGCCTTTTCAACTGATCCAACAAAATCAACAACTGACCAGCACTGGTCTATTCCGGAGGCGGAGGCCCCTTGGCGGCCCACTGAGCTTTGACCGGCCAGGACTAGGCAAGGGCGAGCTTTGGCGCTGGCCCGCCCGGCCACTCCGCTGACAACTTTTCCGCGCAGGGATTGATAGTCAAAGGAGCCCTCACCGGTGATGACTAAGTCAGCCGATGCGATTGCTGCGTCTAGTCCCACAGCATCCATGCAGGTATCAATTCCTGAAACGCGAGTGCCTGAGAGTAGAAAGAGTCCAAAACCCAATCCCCCGCCAGCTCCAGAACCAGGCGCATCGGCATCTCCTGCCGTGCGCTGAGCCCAAGACGTGAGTCGTTGCTCAAGGAAGTCAACATCCCCATCCTGTGCACCTTTTTGCGGTCCAAATACCTTGGCCGCACCGTGCTGGCCAAGAAGGGGGTTATCAACATCGGTTGCCACCAGAAGTTCAGCGTCCACCCGCGTACGTCCGGTCAATTGTTTGAAGCGTTCAACCATCGGCTCACCACCGTCGGTGCATGCTGTGCCGCCAACACCAACGACGATTCGAGCCACACCCTCATTCAGGGCGGCCACCAAAACATCAGCCAGTCCGGCACTGGTTGCTTCGCGAGAGGTTCTCGCATTGGGGGTGTTGATCAGATGCAGACCACAAACCTGCGCGCTTTCTACATAGGCCGTGTCCGCGTGGACGAGGAAATTCGCCGTCACCGGCTCACCGAGTGGTCCATGCGTTGTCACTTCAACCAGGCGCCCGCCGGTCGCCGAAGCTAGAACATCGATAAAGCCTGGTCCGCCGTCTGCCATCGGCAAAAGTTGAAGGTCATCATTGGGTGCGTATGCCAGCCAACCGGACTTGATGGCCTCAGCGGCCTGACGTGCTGACAACGTGCCAGCAAACTTATCGGGAGCCACCACAATTCGCACACCCCGACCGTACCTGCCATAGTTGATCTACCCCTGAAGCACCAACCTTTTTAGGAGATTCATGAGCGTCAACGACATCGCCGTCACCACCATTGACGGCTCCTCCACCACCTTGGGACAACTTGGCGGCAAAGCAGTTTTGGTGGTCAATGTCGCGTCAAAGTGCGGGCTGACCCCGCAATACAGCGCGTTGCAAGAACTGCACGAGACCTACAGCGCTCAGGGTTTAAGTGTGGCTGGCTTTCCCTGCAATCAGTTCGGCGCTCAAGAACCTGGCACCAACGATGAAATAAAAGACTTCTGCTCAACGAATTACGACGTCACTTTTCCCTTGTTCGACAAGATTGACGTCAATGGACCGGACCGACACCCGCTCTACGCAGAATTAACAGCCACGCAGGACGTTGAAGGCGTCGCTGGGGATGTTCAATGGAACTTTGAGAAATACCTCGTCACCGCTGACGGGGCTATCCAACGCTTCCGCCCCCGTACCGAGCCCAATGCACCGGAAATCATTACCGCCATCGAAGCCGCGCTGGCCTAGGTCCGGTCTAACTGACTGTGGGACGATGAGGTTATGACCGCAATTCCGCTTTACGTTCTGGGACAAAGCGCTGACCCAGATAGTGAGCGCGGAGTCGAATGCCCCGGCGATTTACCGCCCGCAAGCGATCCGGATTTGATTCAGCGGGCCCAAGAAGCCAAGGACACCCTTGGCGAGAAGGTTTTCATTCTCGGGCATCACTATCAACGCGATGATGTGATCGCCTTCGCCGATGTCACCGGCGACTCCTTCAAGTTGGCCCAGCAAGCAGCAGCTCACCCGGATGCTGATTACATCGTTTTTTGTGGTGTGCACTTCATGGCCGAAAGTGCCGACATTCTCACCAGCGATCGTCAACAGGTGATCTTGCCCGACCTTGCTGCTGGTTGCTCGATGGCCGATATGGCTGCGATCAATCAAGTCGAAGAAGCCTGGGCCGTACTGGCCGATGCTGGGATCAGCGACGTGACTATTCCCGTCACCTACATGAACAGCACCGCAGCCATCAAAGGCTTTACTGGGCGTAACGGGGGAACCGTATGCACCTCGTCCAATGCCAAGGCGGCCCTTGAGTGGGCTTTTAATCAGGGCGAAAAGGTGCTCTTCCTGCCTGATCAACATCTAGGACGCAACACCGCAGTGCTGGATTTGGGGCTCAGCCTTCAGGACTGCGTCGTCTTCGATCCGCACCTACCCTCGGGCGGACTGACCTCTGAACAACTAAAAGCAGCACGAATGATCTTGTGGAAAGGCCACTGCTCAGTTCACGGTCGCTTCACGGCCGCCAGTGTGGAACAGGTCCGCACGCGAGTCCGAGATGTCAACGTCTTAGTTCATCCTGAGTGTGTGCACGAAGTTGTCACCAAAGCTGACTTTGTCGGCTCTACTGAGTACATCATCAAAACTATTGAAGCCGCGCCACCGGGAAGTTCATGGGCCATTGGCACCGAACTGAACTTAGTCAAGCGATTGGCCGATGCACACCCGGAATTAACTATCGTCTTCTTGGATAAAGCGGTGTGCTTTTGCGCAACCATGAACCGTATTGATCTTCCGCACTTGGTGTGGACTTTGGAAAACCTGGTCGCTGGGCACACCAATAACCAGATCAGCGTTGATCTTGAGGTTGCCCGTTGGGCCCGGGTGGCCCTCGACCGGATGCTTTCGCTGCCTGGCTCGGGTGCAGGTAGCAATTCTGACTAGCTAGTCCTTCTGATTGCGGTTTTTCACCCGATAAACGGCCTCATTGCCGATCCCCTTAAATACCTTCCGCAAATTAATCAAGCGGAATTCCCCGACCTCTTTGGCCTTACCCAAGGCGATGAAATCGACCAGTTTTTGGGACGCGACCTCAGGTGGATCACCCAAGACGCGCATGACCACTGGGAATAGTTTTTCCGTACGTGAATTAATCCCTGACAGTTGTTCAGAGTCAGCTCGGTCCATCCGCTCGGTATTCATCACACCGGGGTTGAAATTGATCACGTTTACACCGCGAGACTTGTACTCCCCGCGAAGAGTTTTCGAAAATGAACGAATCCATGCCTTACTCGCACCGTAGGGAGCCGTGTACAAGGTCGGCCGAAGGTCATCGCCACGACCAGTGACATTGATGATCACACCGCTACCCTGTTCAACCATGACGCGCAGTGCGGCCATAGTGCCGTTATAGGTGCCACCAATGTTGACCTCATTGACAGCATCAAAACCCTGATCACCAAACTCAAGGGCCGTGGACATCCCTGGAGTTTCATATGCGGCGTTGTTGATCCAGTAGTCAAGGCCACCAAAGGTGCTGACCGCGGTAGCTACTAATTCGGCCATTTGTTCGCGGCTAGTTACATCGCCCATACAACTAAGAGCAGTTCCACCCGCTGCAGTGATTTGCGCCGCCAGGGCATCGTTTTCCTCAACCCATGGACTAGAAACCACGACCCGTGCCCCAGCACTGGCCAATTGCTGGACCAGCACTCGCCCAAAACCGCGGGTGCAGCCGGTGACCACGATCACGTCGCCCTTGATGGTGTTGAGCTTTTCCACGGTTACCGCCCTGTTTTCTTCGTCGCTAAAGCCTCGCGCCAACTCTAGTGCCCGCCATCCCCACTAACCTGTGCATATGTTCAACAAAAATAAGAGCGATCAACCATCAACGCAGACCAGCGCTACCTCAACGACCAACCCCAGCACCAAGGGCAAGCCCACACCTAGTCGTAAAGATGCGCAGGCAGCACGTAAGGCGCGACTCAAGGGCGAGACGAAAGCGTTAGGGAACTCTCGCGCCGACCGTCAGGCTCGCGTTGCACAACGAGATCGCATGCTCGCCGGTGATGAATCCGCTCTCATGGCGCGCGACCGCGGGCCTAGCCGGCGCTTTGCTCGAAACTTTGTGGACGCCCGACGCAACGCTGGTGAACTGTTTTTGCCTGGTGCGCTGTTGATCTTGATTCTCGGATTCTTCCCAAGCGTTGCGCTCAAGAGCATTTCCCTCTGGATTTGGTTTGCCATGGTTTTGGTTATTGCTGTCGATTCGGTGTTCATGGTGCGTTCGCTCAAGCGTGCGCTGACTGCCAAGAACGCTGAATCAGCCGACCTATCGGGCTTGTCCTTTTACGCCACGATGCGAGCCCTGCAGATTCGCCGGCTTCGAGCACCCAAGTGCCAGCTGAAACCAGGAGATACCCCCTAAGACACGCCTTAGTGCCACCCGCATTGACTGGGTGTGCAGCAACGTGGTCAGATGGTCACGCACAACAACTGAATACACGATCGAGATCTAGGGGAAGTCGGTGTAATTCCGACGCTGTCCCGCAACCGTGAACCCTTCTGGGTAAGCCGGAGCACCTAGCGGTCGTGAGTTGGCTCTATTTCTGTCGAGGTACGGGGCGGAGCCCGAGCGAATAGCTCGATGTCGCCCTCTGTTTGCGTTTGCAAACCGAGGGCTTTCAACATCGTCTAGCGCGACGGACCTGCTACTACATGAGTAAAGGGTTCAGATGAAACCACTAGGCGCAGCGGTTAGTTCAATCTGCATCGCGATTGCCATGCTCTTGTCTCTCCCACTGGTGGCTCACGCGGCCGCCCCTGAACTACCCGATGGACTCTTCGGCTCTCAAGACCCCACCTACGACGGAGTTTTCCGTCAGAGCGAAGCCATCTTGGCTTACGTTGCTATGGATCAAACTCCACCTGCTTCAGCTGTGCAATGGCTCATTGACCAGCAATGCGCTAACGGAAGTTGGCAGGCCTACCGCGCCGACACTGCAGTGCCATGCCCAGCTACTGATGCGGCCAACTACAGCGGTCCAGATTCCAACAGCACCGCACTAGCTGTTACCGCTTTAAGTGCCATCAAACAAAGCGCTAGCGCAAACGATGGCTTGGCCTACTTGCGCACGATCCAAAATGATGATGGCGGCATGCCCTACTACCAAGGACAAGCCAGCGACGCATCCTCCACGGGTCTAACTGCCGTTGCGGTCAGCACCTCGGGCGGATCTCTTGGTGCTTTCACCCAAGCCGGCAAGTCGCTGCGCGATGGGCTCAACGCATTTCAAATTGATTGCTCAGCAACCGCAGTCGAGCAAGGGGGCTTTGTCTACTTAACCAGTGATGAAGCTTTTGGTAGTGACTTCGCCAGCGTTCAAGGCCTCTTAGGCTTAAGCGATGTTGGGGTGCCCATTGGCAAGCCCTCAAGCGATAACGACCAAACCAACTTTGCTTGTCCCGATGCCTCACCAACAACTGCCGACCGCATATCGGCTGGAGCGCAATGGCTTGTGACCAAACTTGCCGCCAACAACGGCACTCTGGCTAGCGAGTACACCCCCGGTCAAACCGATTGGACTAATACTCGCGTGGCAGTTTTGGCGCTTGCAGCATCAGGTCATGGACAAGCCGCTATCACCACCGCGATCGCCGCCCTTGCCGACAGCGTGAACACCACTGTCAAAGATTCCGATGGCAACGATCGACCTGGCGTGCTTGCTGAATTGATCTTGGCCAACCAAGCCGCCCAACCAGCCCTGGCCGCAAAGAGTTCCGAGGGGTCACTTCGCGCTTTAGAGGCCACCGGTGGCCTGGACAGCACGGCGTTGCTGGACCGTTTGGCGAAAACGCTGAACACCGTCAGTCTTGGACCCATCGCCTACTCAGGTCAAGGCGATGAAAAAGGAGTCTCGGGCAGCTCAGCGCCAGAACTAGCTCAGTCCGGGCCAAGCAATTCGGTGCGAACAACATTTTCGCTAGCCCTACTTCTGCTCGCGCTAGGCATCTTCTTTCTTTCACTGTCAACCGCGCCGGTGGCACAAAAGCCATGACTAATCGCTGGCGCTTGGCTCTGATCGCTTTGCTGGTGAGCATCACCTGCATGAGCGTTATCACTCCTGCGCAGGCAAGTTCGTTTCGCTACTGGTCCTTTTGGCACGCAAACGCCGCTGAACAATGGACTTTCGCGAACGAAGGGGCCGGAACCTACCGACCTGCAGATGGCAGTGTCCAAGGCTGGCGCTTTTCCATCTCACAAGGAGCAACCTCTTCAAATACTCCGCCAAGAGCTACAGCTGGTTTTTCGAGTATCTGCCAAGGTGTGCCCGCGCAAGTGGGGAAAAACAGAGTCGGCTTTGTTATTGATTACGGAACAACCGCCGATGCCCCCACTGGCGAACAGCCACCGGCAATAGATCAGTTCTGCTTGGTGACTGCGCCAGGTAGCCGGGCGTTGTCGTTATTTAATGCCGCCAATGCCACGTACCGAGCCTCAAGCATCGGCTTTATTTGTGGCATCAATGGTTACCCGAAGAATGAATGCGGGGTCAACATCTCCCCCACACAGGCAGAGCCAGCTCAAAGAGTTAATCCCGCAGTTAACCCAACAACTTCGTCAGCGCAACCACAATCGAGAAGGCCAACTGCCGCCCCAACGATTGGACCAGCAGGCAGTCAGACCAAGAAGGACCAGTCGGCACCAAAGCCTGCACCTCAACCGCGCAGCACACCGGTTTCAGTTGCACGTTCTGCGCCATCGACAACCTCACCGGTCAAGACCGTGGCAGTACTTCTCGTTGTCTTTGCCATTGGCGGTTCAGCTGTGCTCATCCGACGGCGCAACGCATGAGTGCGCGACTGCTTCACGCCGGAGCGTGGTGGATGTGGGCCCTTGGGCTGGCAGCGGCAGCATCGCGCACGTCAAATCCGTTGATCTTGCTTGTGATCATCGCCATCACTGCACTGATTGTGGCTTTTCGCGCGCAGCACGCTCCATGGGCTCGGGCCTACTCATCGGCTTTAGTGCTCGCGGCAATCGTGGTGAGCATTCGCGTGATCTTCGGCCTCTTGGTTGGCCTGCCCCTGGGTACGCACGAACTCTTTTCCCTGCCGCAACTTCCGGTTCCCGATTGGGCACCTGGGATTCGCATCGGTGGATCGATCACCATCGAGCAATTGCTATCCGCACTCTTCGATGGCATGAGGTTGGGCACGATCATTGTGTGTATTGGTGCCGCCAATGCGCTTAGCTCACCGTTGCGCTTGCTCAAATCTGTCCCCAGCGCGGTTTATGAACTAGGTGTAGCCATCGTGGTGGCGATGAGTTTGGTTCCCACTTTGATTTCTGACATTGCGCGCGTTCGTGAGGCTCGACACTTGCGCGGACGTTCGATTTCAGGCCCATCAGATGTCATTGGACTGATCGGTCCGGTCCTTGATGGTTCACTTCGCCGCTCATTGGACCTTGCAGCCGCCATGGACTCTCGCGGTTACGGGCGAACAGCCGGCATTGACCGCAAGATTCGCCGGGTGACAAATCTTTTAGTTGTCACCGCGTTGGTGGCACTGGTTTTAGGTATCTATGGCTTCTTGACAGGAAACTCAACGAGCTGGGTCGCCCCGACCATGCTCATCGTTGGATTGGCCACTGGCGTTGGCTCACTGATTCTGAGCGGACAGCGCACTGCCCGATCGCGCTACCGCCCCGACGTATGGGCCATCCCCGAATGGTCAGTGAGCATTAGTGGTTGGTTAGCAGCCGGCAGCCTGTGGTGGGTCTTAGCTCACAACGCCAGCGCACTCGAACCCAGCTTTAATCCCCTGAGTTGGCCGCCATTGCCATTGCTCGTCGTGGCAGGCCTTGCCGTTGCCACCATTGCAGCGCTTATGACACCTCCGATCCCCAGCGATCAATCAATGCCTATGCGGGAAGAAAGTTCGGTGAACGCATGATTGTGTTTCGTGACGTTTCAGTGACCTACCCTGAACAAACTGACCCGGTCCTAGCTCACGTGAGTTTGACAATTCCGGACGGCGAACTGTGTCTGGTTGTTGGTCCCAGCGGTGCAGGAAAGACCACGTTACTTCGTTTAATCAACGGCTTGGTTCCACACTTCAGTGGCGGAACCGTCCAAGGAAGCATTGAGGTTCACGGTCGATCAACGGCAACGCACCCACCACGAGAACTCGCTGACCTAGTGGGTTTTGTAGGACAAGATCCCGCGGCTGGCTTTGTTACCGACACCGTTGAAGACGAACTTGCCTACGCGATGGAATCCATGGGGGTTGCTCCGGATGTGATGCGTCGTCGAGTTGAGGAAACCTTGGATCTCTTGGGTCTGACTGCGCTGCGCCGTAGGGCTTTGCGATCCCTCTCCGGTGGCGAAGCGCAACGCGTTGCCATCGGCTCGGCACTGACCACTCATCCAAAGATTCTGGTCCTTGATGAGCCCACCTCAGCCCTTGATCCGGCAGCAGCTGATGAGGTTCTAGCCAGTTTGCAGCGCCTTGTGCACGACCTGGGCTTAACCGTTGTGCTGGCCGAACATCGCCTTGAACGGGTTGTGCAATATGCGGACAGAGTCATCTTGGTGCCAGGTGAGGGTGCTCCGTTAATTGTTGGCGAGCCGGCCACGATCATGCGGCAATCTCCGGTTGCTCCACCGGTGGTTGAACTTGCACGGGCCGCGAACTGGTCAAACACGCCACTGTCGGTTCGTGATGCTCGCCGTAGCGCTGACGTACTGCGCGAACAATTGACCCATGCGAGCGTGAGTATGGATTCTGAGCACATCACGAAATCAAACACCGCCGTCGTTGTGCACGTGAAGGACGTCCGGGTCAGCTACGGCCGACGTGAAGTGCTTCACTCCATCTGCCTTGACCTGCATGAAGGAGAAATTATTGCCGTCATGGGTCGCAATGGGGCAGGCAAATCAACGCTGCTGTCCACGATGGTCGGACTGCGTGTTCCATTTAGAGGATCGGTGAAGGTTCAAGGGGACAATCCCGCGACGCTGACACCGCAGGCTCTGGTCCGACACATTGGTTTAGTCCCGCAGCAAGCCGGCGATTTGCTTTACGCCGAGTCCGTTGACCTTGAATGTCGCCAGACGGACAAGGACGCTGCGCTGACGCCGGGAACAACAGCTGCCATGTTGTCCCAGATCGCACCGTGGATTAAACCCAGCACTCACCCAGGCGATCTCTCTGAAGGGAGCCGGCTAGCCCTAGCCCTTGCCGTGGTCTTAGCCCCAGATCCTTCAGTCTTACTTCTCGATGAACCAACCCGCGGCCTTGACTACGAAACCAAATCTCACCTGATTGAGGTGTTGGTCAAGGCGGCCAAGCGCGGTCGAACCATCGTCTTGGCAACGCACGATGTTGAACTGGCTGCAGAGCTTGCTACCAGAACGATTGTGCTTGCTGATGGCGAAGTAGTCGCTGATGGTCCCACCCGTGAGATCATCACCTCATCCCCGATGTTTGCACCGCAAATTGCCAAAGCACTTTCACCGCTGCCGCTACTTACTGTCTCTGACGTCAAAGCGGCGATGCTGTCCCTGCGTGAGCCGCTATGAGTACTGCTAACTCAGTAAGCAGGTCAGCAGTCTCAGAAGAGGCCACGTCCAGAGTGGTCTGGCGTGCCTTTGCGGCAATACCTATTGGCTCTCGCTCGCGTGTGGTGTTGGGAGCGGTAAGCGCAATCGGCCTGATCGCCTTTTGTTGGCCATTGCTCATCAGTGAAGGCTCAAGCATTGATCATTCCGCAGATGCGCCGTGGGTTTTCGCCCTCATCGTGCCATTTTTGATCGCCGTCATTGCCGCCGAAATCTCCGACCGTGGCCTTGATGCCAAAGCTATTGCCATGCTTGGGGTTTTGGCCGCGATCGGAACCGCGCTTCGCCCGCTCGGCGGTGGGATCACCGGGTTTCAACCACTGTTTGTCGTGCTGGTACTTGGTGGTTACGCCTTTGGCGCTGGATTTGGCTTCGTACTGGGGGCTATCACGATGCTCACTTCGGCATTTCTGACCGGTGGAGCCGGACCGTGGCTGCCCTTCCAAATGTTTGCTGCAGCCTGGGTTGGCATGGGAGCTGGCCTGTTACCGCATGTGACTCATCGATCGCGATTGTGGGTGCTAGCCCTTTACGGATTTATCAGTTCCTTACTTTTTGGCCTAGTCATGAATCTGTCCTTTTGGCCCTGGACTTTTGGATCCGACAACCAAGCAAGCAATCCCCTGGCTTTTGTTCCAGGTGCGCCAACATCAGTAAACCTTCACCACTTCATCACGTTCCACATCACCACATCGCTTGGATGGGACCTCACCCGTGGAATCGGAACTGTGATTTTGGTACTGGTTGCCGGTCAGCCGATCCTTGCTGCCTTAGATCGCGCGGGACGAAAAGCTCACTTTGTAGAAAGCTAGCTCTAGCGCACTTAGTTCTTTGGCGATGCTTGCACAAATGGCGGCTTGACAACCGTGCAACGCAAATCCCGACCACGAACATCGATCACCACTTCACCGCTGACATCTGCATTGACCAAAGCCAGT
Source organism: uncultured Actinomycetes bacterium (assembly GCA_903920865.1). Taxonomy (GTDB): domain Bacteria; phylum Actinomycetota; class Actinomycetes; order UBA12327; family UBA12327; genus AcAMD-2. The sequence continues at coordinate 19,833 of CAIXNN010000030.1, read as the reverse complement.
GCAATGCCAATCTGCAGCGTTGGAGAGAACGTTCCGCTGGTCACAATGCCAACCTGCGACCCATCAAGGGCCTTGACCACCATGTCGTGGCGTGGGATGCCACGCTCATTGGCCAGCAAACCCACGATCTTGCGAGCCGGACCGCTCGCATGCTGCTCTAACAAGGCCTCCCGCCCATGAAACTGAGGCTTATTCCACCCCACAGCCCAGCCAACTCCACCTTCAATAGCGCTGATGGTGGGTGAAAGGTCTTGGCCATGCAAGGGATAACCCATCTCAGTGCGCAACGTGTCCCGGGCTGCCAAACCACACGGCAGCACATCAACTGGTCCAGCCAAAATCCCATCCCATAGAGCCATCGCATGCTCGGCGCCGATAGCCAATTCATAACCATGCTCACCCGAGTAACCGGTGCGACAAACAGTGATGTCCGCCCCGTTGAAAGTAGAACTAACAAAACTCATGTAATCCATCTGCGAAGGCAGATTCAAATTCTCAAGCACCTTGGCCGAGTCCGGACCTTGCACAGCGATGATGGCAGTTTGAGTATGAAGATTTTCAATGGCGATGGTTTCGGGAAGGCTTTTGCGCAACACGTCCAAAACTGTGGTGCAGTTGGATGCATTGGGAATAACGATGAGCTCATCATCACTGACTCGGTACACAATGATGTCGTCAATAACTCCACCGTGCTCGTTGCACAACAGGGTGTACTGGGCTTGGCCAGCGCCAATGCGCTCCAGTGAGTTCGTCAGAACCGCATCAACAGCGGCAACCGCCCCTGGGCCAGATACCTGCGCGGTGCCAAGGTGCGAAACATCAAAAATCCCCACGCTTTCCCGAACGGCCCGATGTTCACGAGTAACTCCCCCACCGGCGTATTCCAAAGGCATCAACCAGCCGCCAAAATCGGACCACTTGGCCCCCAGTTTTTCGTGCGCTTGATGCAGGGGGGAATGTAAAGGGGTTTGATCAACGCCGGCCATAACCCTGACGCTACTAGGCTGAGAATGAGACCCTGGCCGGACCTAGACATTCAACAGATCGGAAATTACGTGCCCACCGTGACATTGCGTGACCGCACAGCATTGAAGGAGAAGTTCGATGTCCTCATTGTTGGACTACGGCTAAAGGGCAGGTCGGTGGCTGTCGTGGGACTTCCCGCCGAGCTCAAAGCCGTTCAATCCCAACTTGAAGCATCCTTTAAGGCTGTCGGAGCTAGCGCCAAAGCCGAGTCCGTAACCACCATTCCAGGCATTACCGGAGTCGGAGCAATATCAATTATTGGTGTTGGAATCGGTGAGGCAAAAGCAACGGAAGAAATCTTGCGTCGCGCTGCTGGCGCAGCCGTTCAATCCACCCGTGATTCATCTTCCATCGCCGTGGTAAGCCCCAGCGATGATGCCGAAACCATTGCGGCCGTTGCACAAGGCTCAAGCATGGGCGCCTACCGCTTCACGACCTTCCGCTCACAACAACCGAAAACTTCCGTCAAGTCAATCGTGATCATCACCGGCAAAGCCAAAGACAAGGCAGCTGTAGCTTCGACTAAAAGCGCTGTGGCTATTGCTTCTCGCGTGGACCTGGTGCGCGATCTGGTCAACACACCACCCTCACACCTCTCGCCAGTGATCTTTGCAAAAGCCGCAGCCAGCGCGGGCAGAAAATCAGGCATCACCGTTTCAGTTCTCGATGAGAAGCAGTTAAAAGCCAAAGGCTTTGGCGGTTTAATCGGCGTGGGCCAAGGCTCGATCAATCCCCCAAGACTTGTCAAACTCACCTACAAGCACCCACAAGCAACGACCACTGTCGCCTTTGTGGGCAAAGGCGTCACCTTTGACTCCGGTGGCCTGTCCTTGAAACCACCACAGGCCATGGAAACGATGAAGTCCGATATGGCTGGGGCTGCTGCGGTGTTGGGGGCCCTTCTTGCTCTGGCCGACATCAAGGCCAAGGTCAACGTCACCGGATATTTGGCGATGGTGGAAAACATGCCATCGGGAACAGCGCAACGACCGTCGGATGTACTGACCATGTACAGCGGAAAAACCGTTGAGGTGATGAACACTGATGCTGAAGGTCGATTGATTTTGGCTGACGCACTTGCACTTGCTGTCGAAGATGGCCATGACACGATCATTGACGTGGCAACATTGACCGGTGCGCAGATGATCGCACTGGGGACTCGTTACGCGGCAGCCATGGGCAATGACGACGCCATGCGAACAGCAGTTGTTGCTGCCGCAAACGCATCTGGTGAATCCATGTGGCCCATGCCGCTGCCCGTTGAGCTTCGCGCTTCATTTGATTCGACGGTGGCTGACTTGAAGAACACTGGGGAGCGGTTCGGAGGAATGATGGCTGCAGGCCTTTTCCTTAAGGAATTTGTTGCCGAAGACACCAAGTGGGTGCACCTAGATATTGCGGGACCATCCTTTAATGAAGGCGCACCCTTTGGGTACACCGGCAAAGGCGGAACTGGGTACGGCGTGCGCACCTTGGTCGAATTTGCTCTTCGCCAGTCTTAAGTGATCAGGACGATCTTTCCGCGCACGTGCCCTGTTTCTTGAAGCAGGTGGGCTTGGGTTGCCTGGGCTAGTGGAAACGTCTTTTCAATATCAACGCGCAGTCGCCCATCGGCTACTAGATCAACCAGACCTTGAAGTTGCATTGCATCAGGTCGAACAAAAATCAGCACTACGCGAACGCCAAGCTTTTCTGCCAATTCCGGATCCGGCCTGGCCGCCATCGTGACAGCAATGCCACCGGCCTTGAGCACATGCAAAGAGCGATCGAGCACATCGCCGCCGACACAGTCAATCACCGCGTCAACATCGCTCACCACATCTTCAAATGCCACGCTGGTGTAGTCAATAACCTCATCAGCACCTAGTTCGCGCAAGAAGTCGTGATTGCGCGGCGATGCAGTGGCAATGACATGTGCGCCAAGGAACTTGGCAAGTTGAACCACAAGGTGTCCCACACCACCAGCGGCAGCTTGAACTAACACTTTCTGCCCAGCGGAAACTCCGGCCATCTCAACGAGTGCTTGCCAAGCGGTCAGGCCAGCAACGGGAAGAGCTGCTGCACGCACCGCATCCACCGAAACTGGTCGAAGAGCCATTGCCGAATCACTGACCACAATGTGGGTTGCATAACAGCCCAACCGTGGAGCCATCCGAAGAGTTCCTAGAACTGCATCGCCAACTTTGAATGCTGTGACATCAGCACCCACGGCTAGCACCTGTCCAGAAAAGTCCCGCCCAAGGACCATCGGAAATCCTTCATTGAACGCAGCCGAGTAGTTACCCCCGCGGACTTTGTAATCCACCGGGTTCACACCTGCGGCTTCAATTTTTACTAGCACTTCACGCGGTCCAAAGGATGGAAGCTCACGCTCTTTCAATTCCAACAAATCTGCATCGCCCCAGTTTGGCAGTTCAACCGCATACATAGAAGTCATAGTCCCACTGTTCCAGATGCTCCTGGCGCAGTTACACCGAACCTAGGAATCGCCTAACAAGCGCTTTCGTTCAGCAGCTTTCTTAGCATCCCAATCCCGCATTCGTTGCGGATAACCCACCAGGTTCGCGTCATAACAGGGAATGCTTTGCTTTTTCGCCCACGCAAATGCCGTCGCTTCATCTGGCACCCGGCGCCGAGTCCATTGACCTGTCCGCGCCACCAGCAACACCGATGTTTGGGTCACTGTGGTGCGAGGCTCGATGAAAGCCTCAACCCCTTCTTGTTCGGCTAGGAATCGTTCGAGGTGTTCGCGATCGGTCCGGTCGGAGGCGCGATCCATCGACCCCTCAACTGGTCGCGGCTTTCGCCGACCAAATAGACCCACGCGAAGACTCCCTCCCTAGCCAACTGCAACTCCAGCCCCACTATTGCACGCACCGGTAGGCGGGTGAGAAGCAAGTAACGCGGGGTGAAAGGATAAGAACAACTGAGTTTATCGTGTCAAACTCACCGTGCTTTGGAGGCAGTTGAGTGTCAGAAACCAGTTTTGATCTCGTCATTTTGGGTGGCGGCAGTGGCGGTTACGCCTGCGCGCTGAGAGCTAGTCAGTTGGGTCTTAATGTCGCACTCATTGAGAAGGACAAACTCGGCGGTACCTGCCTGCATAAGGGATGCATTCCCACCAAGGCGCTCTTACACGCTGCTGAGGTTGCAGACACCGCGCGCGACTCCGCTGAATTTGGTGTCAGCACCACACTCAACGGCATCGACATTGATGGCGTGCTCAAGTACAAGGATGGCGTCGTTGGCCGCCTCTACAAGGGCCTTCAAGGACTGGTGAAATCACGATCAATCACCTACCTAGAGGGCGAAGGCACACTGGTTGGGCCAAACACCATTGAGGTTGCCGGCGCGCAGTACACCGGTCGCAACATCGTTTTGGCCACTGGTTCCTATGCACGCAGTTTGCCTGGTCTGGAAATCGCCGGTCGAGTGCTCACTAGCGATCAAGCCTTAGATCTGAATGAAATTCCCAAGTCTGTGATCGTGCTCGGTGGCGGCGTAATTGGCGTGGAATTTGCCAGCGTTTGGAAGTCATTTGGCGTTGAGGTCACCATCATTGAAGGCCTGCCCCGCTTGGTGCCAGCCGAAGATGAATCGTTGAGCAAGGCGCTCGAGCGCGCCTTTAGAAAGCGCGGCATCGACTTCAAGACCGGCGTTCGCTTCAGCGGTGTCAGCCAAGACGCAAACGGCGTCGTTGTTTCCTTAGAATCTGGTGAAAGCCTGCAGGCCGATTACTTGCTTGTGGCCGTGGGCCGCGGACCACGCACAGATGGTCTGGGTTATGCCGAACAAGGTGTCAGCATGGATCGCGGTTTCGTTCTGACAAATGAACGACTGCAAACCAATATTCCTGGCGTCTTTGCTGTTGGAGACATCGTTCCTGGTTTGCAACTGGCTCACCGCGGTTTCCAACAAGGAATCTTTGTCGCCGAAGAAATCGCTGGACTCAATCCGCGCGTGATTGATGAAAGTGGAATCCCGCGCGTGACCTACTGCGAACCAGAGGTTGCATCCGTTGGACTAACTCAAGCCCAAGCCGAACAGGCCCACGGAGCCGGCAACGTGACCGCTTACGAGTACAACCTGGGCGGAAACGGCAAAAGTCAGATCCTGGCTACCACCGGTTTTATCAAGTTGGTCCGAGTCAATGACGGACCTGTCGTGGGCATCCACATGGTGGGATCACGCGTTGGGGAGCTCATTGGAGAGGGCCAGCTGATCGTCAATTGGGAAGCCTTCCCCGAAGATGTGGCTTCCCTGATTCACGCTCACCCCACCCAGAACGAAGCCATGGGTGAGGCTCACCTTGCTTTGGCTGGAAAGCCCCTGCACGCCCACGCCTAAAATGGGCAGAAAGCGCGTAATCTGAGTTTCATAGAGTTTTCAACACGAAGGAGCATCACGGCCAATGTCGGTCTCAGTCACAATGCCTCAACTCGGCGAAAGCGTCACTGAAGGAACAGTCACGCGTTGGCTGAAGCAAATCGGTGACACCGTCGCCCTTGATGAACCATTGCTTGAGATCTCCACCGACAAGGTCGACACTGAAATTCCATCACCGGTTGCAGGTGTCCTGCTCTCAATCATCGCTGACGAAGATGCCACCGTTGAAGTTGGTGGCCAACTTGCTGTCATTGGCGATGCGAATGAATCCGCTGCTGCCCCAGCTGCACCAGCGGGTGCTCCCATTGCTGCCGTGATTACGCCGGCTGCAAGTCAGGAACCTCAAACGCCGCCGGCGCCCTCGGTTGCTGTCCCAGTGCAAGCAGCTCAAGCCGCCCCGGCGTCAAGTGGATCAACCGTTCCAGTGCTGCTTCCGCAATTGGGCGAAAGTGTTACTGAAGGAACCGTTACTCGATGGCTCAAGAACATCGGCGACAGCGTCGGGCTTGACGAGCCATTGCTTGAGATCTCAACCGACAAGGTCGATACCGAGCTCCCCTCGCCCGTTGCTGGCACCTTGATTTCGATCGCCGTGGGCGAAGATGGCGTGGTCGAAGTCGGTGGACTTCTTGGCGAAATCAGTACCGATGCGAATGCGACTATTCCTGCCACACCGGCTACACCCTCGGCACCGGCTACACCCTCCACACCGGCGCCAGCTGCAGCACCACCAGTGACTGCGCCCATTGCAGCCGCACCGGTCGCGCCAGTTACACCCGTTGCAGCCCCGGTTGCAGCAGCACCGACGCCTGTTTCAACACAAGCAGCACCGTCGGCTCCAGCAGCCCAGGGATCAGCTACCCAGGGATCAGCTGCGGATATGTATGTCACCCCCATCGTGCGCAAACTTGCCGCCGAGAACAACATCGACTTAAGCACCGTCGGTGGCACTGGAGTGGGGGGCCGGATTCGCAAACAAGACATTCAAGCCGCTATCGCTTCGCGTCCGGCCGCAGCTCCCGTTGGTAGCACAGCAAGCACAGCAAACTTGGCCACCAGCGCAGCTGCTGCGCCAGTGCAAGCCAGCGCTCCTGCGCCAGCAGCGCCTAAGCACGCAGCGCCTGCCTCGCCACTTCGTGGTAGCACCGAAAAGGTCTCTCGCCTTCGTAAGGTGATCGCCGAACGCATGGTGGAGTCCTTGCGAACCACCGCCCAGCTCACCAGCGTCGTAGAAGTTGATGTGACTCGGATCGCTCAACTGCGTGAGCGCACCAAAAACGAATTCTTTGCCCGCGAAGGCGTCAAGCTGACGTTCTTGCCGTTCTTCGCGCGAGCAGCCCTTGAAGCCTTGAAGCAATTCCCTGTTGTCAACGCCACCATGGATCAAGAAGCGGGCACGATCACCTACTTTGACGGCGAACACTTGGGGATCGCAGTAGACACCGAACGCGGACTCCTGGTCCCGGTTATCCACTCGGCAGGCGACTTGAACTTGCCCGCACTGGCCAAGCAAATCACTGACATTGCGGCCCGAACCCGCGACAACAAGGTCTCCCCTGATGAACTCAGTGGTGGCACTTTCACCTTGACCAACACCGGCAGCCGTGGGGCTATGTTTGATACCCCAATTTTGAACCTGCCTCAGTCGGCAATCCTGGGCACCGGAACCGTGGTCAAGCGTCCGATGGTCATCACCGACGAATTCGGTAGCGAGTCGATTGCGATTCGGTCCATGGTCTACCTGTCCTTGACCTATGACCACCGGCTCGTGGACGGCGCCGACGCGGCCCGCTTCTTAGTGGCAATCAAGAACCGTCTCGAAGAAGGATCCTTTGAAAGCGAATTAGGCCTCTAATCAACATTCAAGTGGCTTTTTGCTTCAAGTAGCGCGACTATGGATGTATGCGCATAGCTATTGCTGGATCCAGCGGACTGATCGGTACAGCTCTTTCAGCATCCCTTGTCAATCAAGGTCATGACCTCGTGCGCCTTGTTCGCCGGCCTGCCAGTGCCTCCAATGAAATCAGTTGGGACCCCACGCGTGAATGGGATGGAGCCGCACTCGAGGGCTACGACGCCGTCATCAACTTAAGTGGTGTCGGAGTTGGCGATCACCGCTGGACCAAGTCCTACAAACAAAAGATTCGTGACTCACGAGTTATCACCACCACGGTGTTGAGTCAGGCCCTTGCCAAACTCGATAACAAGCCCACCGTTTTGCTCAATGCTTCGGCCATCGGGTGGTACGGCAACACCGGTGATCGCATGAGGGATGAAGGTTCACCGCGAGGAACCGGTTTCCTGGCCACGGTATGTGAGCAATGGGAGGCCGCAACCATGCCCGCGCAAGAAGCCGGCATTCGCGTGGTCCACCTGCGCACCGGATTGGTTGTCGCCGGCAATGGTGGTGCGTGGAAGCGATTGATTCCCCTCTTCAAAGCCGGCATCGGGGGCAAACTGGGAACTGGCAAGCAGTACTGGTCAGCTATATCCCTGACCGATGAAATTGCCGCCATTGAATTTTGCTTAACCAACCCGAGCATCCAAGGTGCGGTCAACCTCACCGGACCCACCCCACTGACCAATGCCGAACTCACCGCTGTGATGGGCAAAGTGCTCAATAAGCCGGCAGTTTTGCCGGTACCAGCCTTCGCCTTGAAAATAGTCCTAGGTGAATTCGCTACTGAAACAATCGATAGTGCTCGCATCCTGCCCAAGGTCTTACTGGACGCCGGCTTTGCCTTTGAACATCCCACCTTCGAAGAAGCCTTCAGAGTAGCTCTGACCCAACAGTCCTAGGCTGGATACATGTCCGCCTTAACGTTTTCCCACCTACCGGGAACAGTGGAGTATTTACACGGACTTGACCTGCAACGCGAACTTCATCAAAGGCGCGTTGAACAACTCATTGAAGACACCGTCCTGCTGCTTGAACACGATCCGGTGTACACCGCAGGACGGCGAACCCAAGACTTTGAACGACCCATGGATGGCACGCCCGTTATTGACACTGACCGCGGTGGTCGCATCACCTGGCACGGACCCGGTCAACTTGTTGGGTATCCGATCGTGGGCTTACCCATGCCCTTGGATTTGGTGGCCTACGTGCGCAAACTTGAAGCAGCCCTGATCCAAGCTTGCGAGCAGGTTGGACTGGTGACCGGACAAGTGGAAGGTCGAACAGGCATCTGGGTTGAGCCGAACTCGCCTAACGCCCGCAAAATTGCTGCCATCGGTGTGCGGGTGGCTAAAGGGGTGACCATGCATGGGTTTGCCTTGAACTGCGACAACTCCTTGGCTGGGTTCAGCCAAATTGTGGCCTGTGGGATTACTGATGCCAAAGTCAGCACAATTAGCGCCGAATTGGGGCAAAAAGTTGGCATAAATGACCTGCTTGAGCCCGTGAAACAAGCGATGATCAATCAATTCATCTAAGTCCGAGTGCGGACCCATTACCCAAGGAGTAGGCATGGCTGCGTCAACGCGCGCACTACCCCGTGTTGGCTACCCACGCTTGGCCGTGCTGCTGGCCATTGTTGCCACAGCTTCGCTTTCCTTCGGTGCACTCACCCGCTGGATCAATGCCGGCTATGGATTGACGGCAAGTGCGCCGGTTACACCAACTGATCTAGCCGCCGCAACAGCCACCTCCGCCAGTGCGGGACCAGGTGCTGCTGCAGCGTTAACGACAACGACAACCGCCGCCTCCACCAACGACTTGACCACGGCAGCTCCCTTTGTTCAATCGCTCTCTGGCATCTCCGGCGCATGGGCAGTCTTTACCCTTTTAGGCATCATCGGCATCGCGCTCGCGTTTTTCATCACAAACCGACGCATTCGACTCAGCGTTGTCCTCATCCTTGATCTGATCTTTGCCGCCATCGCTGTTTCCATCCTGAACGGCTTCCTTCAAGAATCAGCAAGTCAAACCGGCCTTAGCCAAATCACCACTGACCCAAGCGCGGCGGCCAAGACCTACTTCATCATTTCCGCCATATGTGCGGTTGTTCTGATCAGTGCAGTGGCTCTCATTCGGGCCTTCCTTGCCCGTGCTCGCATGAAGTCCGCCAGGATCAGCGCCCTGATCCCTGAGCAAACCGCCACAGACTCGGCACTACCGAGCTACTCCGATGAGCCCTATCTAGACTTGAGTCAGAACCCACCAGCCTTGGCTGGTTCGGCTTCACCATTTACTACGAGTTAGCGCGGAAGGCGGGAGATCATGGTTGACCCGCAGGGACGAAAACTCCTCCGCCTTGAGGTGCGCAACTCTGAAGTTCCCATCGAACGCAAACCCGAGTGGATTAAGACGCGCCTGCGCACCGGCCCCGAATACCTTGCGCTTACCGCGTTGGTCAAAGACGAAGGTTTGCATACCGTGTGCCAAGAAGCAGGGTGCCCCAACATTTTTGAATGCTGGGAAGACCGTGAAGCCACCTTCCTGATCGGTGGCGATCAGTGCACTCGGCGGTGCGACTTTTGCCAGATCGATACCGGCAAGCCACAAGCACTCGATACCGATGAACCGCGGCGCGTGGCCGAGTCCATTCAAAAGATGGGCCTGCGTTACGCAACCATCACCGGCGTCGCGCGCGATGATCTCGAAGACGAAGGCGCCTGGCTCTACGCCGAGACGATTCGACAAGTACATGAACTCAATCCCGGTTGTGGCGTAGAGATTTTGGTTCCCGATTTCAATGCTCGCCCGGAGTTGCTCGGTCAGGTCTTTGACGCGCGACCCGAGGTCTTTGCACACAATCTGGAAACCGTGCCGCGCATCTTCAAGCGCATTCGCCCAGCCTTTGACTACGAGCGCTCTCTGACTGTGATCAGCCAGGCCCGTGATGTCGGCCTGATTACCAAGTCCAACCTGATCCTGGGAATGGGCGAAGAAATCTCTGAAGTTGAGCAAGCCCTTCGAGACCTGCACGATGCTGGCTGCGACCTGATCACGATCACCCAGTACCTACGCCCGAGCGCGCGTCACCACCCCATTGATCGCTGGGTTGACCCCACTGAGTTCACCTACCTTGCCGGCTTTGCTGAGGAGCTCGGTTTTGCCGGCGTGATGTCGGGACCACTGGTGCGCTCCTCGTATCGGGCCGGTCGACTGTTTAACCAAGCTCAAGAAGCAAAATCCCGTGCGGCTTCGGCATGAGTTCTGCCAAACCCATCGTTGATAGAACCTACGGACCGATCATCGGCTTTACCCGATTTGGGTTTAAGGCGTTGCGCCTGAGGTTGGACATCGCTGGTTCGGAACATATCCCGGCAACCGGTGGCGCAGTGCTTGCTGGCAATCACACCGGGTACATGGACTTCACATTTATCGGGGCTGCCGCTAGAGAACAAGGGCGACTGGTTCGGTTTTTATGTAAAAAGGAAGTCTTTGATAACCCCATCGGGGGTCCGATCATGCGCAGCATGCATCACGTCAGTGTCGATCGAAACGCCGGAACAGCATCCTTTGCGCAATCACTTCGTCTGCTTAAATCTGGTGAACTAATAGGAATTTTTCCCGAAGGCACGGTCAGCCGATCTTTTGAACCCATCGACTTTCAATCCGGAGCTACCGCACTTGCTGCCGCGGCCGGAGTGCCGGTTCTTCCGATTGCTATTTGGGGCTCCCAGCGGGTTTGGACAAAAGCTCGCAAGCCAGCATTTCCCACCCACCCGACCCCGATCCTGCTCTCCGTTGGTGAACCGATGTTTTTTGAGCGGCGAGAAGACCACGATGCAGCCACCCAGCGGGTCAAAGAGCAGATCCAGAGCCTGTTGACTGATCTGCAAAACCGCTACCCAGATCAACCCCGCAATGCTGAGGACCGCTGGTGGGTTCCAGCCCGGCTTGGTGGCACAGCCCCAACACCGCAGGCCGCCGAAGAACTTGAGCGCCAACGCCGAGCAGCCAAGCAAGCCCGCAACGTAGAAAACTAACGCCGGACTCATAGGGTCTACTCATGGCAAAAAATTCCACCACCGAAACCGCCCCTAAAGAACCCCGGTTTACGCGCCTTCGCCAGATTGGCCAGGCCTATTCCATGACCGCAAAGGTTGACAAGTTCGTTGGACTGATCACCTTTGCATTCTTCATGCTCGGGTGGGGTGTAGTTGTTGGTATCGGATTCTTCTTGCCAAGTAACACGCACATTGCTTACGCGATCATTGGAATTCCGGTCGGCATCTTGGTTGCGCTGGTGATTTTTGGTCGCCGCGTTGAACGTGCCGCGTACGCTCAAGTCGAAGGACAACCAGGGGCTGCGGCAGCTGTGGCTGAAGGAACTAAGGGTTGGACCATTACCCCAGCGGTGCAAATCAATCGCCAACAAGACCTTGTCTCGCGCGCCGTTGGACGCCCGGGCATTGTGCTGATCGCTGAGGGCGACACGAACCGAGTGCGTGCCTTACTTGCCACTGAGACCAAGCGCTTGAACAAACTCGCAGCTGATGTGCCCATCACGGAAATCATCGTCGGCGATGGGCCAGGCACTATCGGGCTGGCCAAGGTTCAACGAGCCCTGCAAAAACTGCCCCGCAAACTTAAGCCGGCCGAGGTTACAGAGGTTAGGCGCCGACTGGCAGCCCTGGGCGGGATGATGGAATCCATGCCCATCCCCAAGGGCCCAATGCCCAAGGGCGGGCGCGTGCCACGGGGCAAACAGCGCTAACTGGGTGAAAGTTAGCCCCTTGGACACCCACGGCAGGTGTGGATAATCTAGGGATCTGCGACACTAACGTGCCATGGACAGTCAAGGAGGACCTATGCGTAGGCGATCTGATGCTGACTCAAAACCCTCTTGGCTGATGCGGTACCGGCTGGCTCGCGCTAACGGCGACTCCGGTGCTGCCGCCGTTGAATTTGCCCTGATTGCCCCGCTTTTGATTGCCTTGATCTTTGGCGTGATTGAAATGAGTTTTGCGTTTCGCCACTCCAGCGCGCTTAATTCCATGACTGCCTCTGCTGCGCATGCGGCTGCGGCAAAGCCAAGTCCGAGTTCCAACTGCAGCTCATACTCCTATTACCAAAACGGCTGCAGCAGCAGTTCAGGATCGGGCTTATCAATCATCAATGCCGCATTGACTGACTTAGCCCGCAACGCATCCACCCTCAGCGCTGGCGACTACATCTACATCTATTCCGCCGATGCATCTGGCCAACCGGATGGCTCAAACAGTTCGGATCCTTGTCCAGCATCCACCTGTCTGGAATACGATTTCGATGGTGGCAACGCCGACGGCACTGCGACAGTTTCCAATTTCCACAAGTACTCGGGATCGTGGAATGGATCAGACCTTCAGGCTGAGTGTGGGGATGGGGTGGGCGTGTATATCGACTCAATGCACAACTGGCTGTCGGGAACTTCCGGGCTGCTTGGGGTTGGACCAAACCTTGAACTGCAAGCACAGCAAGTCGTCACTGTTTACCCAAGTCAAACCTTTAATCCCAGCGCTTCGTGTAGTACGCCACGTTCAAGCGGTGAACACGACCGCCACCACCACCACTATTCAGGGTTCGGCGGACGATGATGGGTAGGCACCGGGATGACGCCGGCGTCGTGGCAGTGTGGGTCGCGCTCACCCTCCCGATTTTGCTGGCATCGGCAGCTTTTGCCATCGACCTTGCCAACGCTTCCTTAGTCAGTAACAAACTCTCCGGTGACGTTGAAGCCGCAGCACAAGCCGGCGTAGTCAGCCTTGACTACAACAAATCGCTCTCTCGCGTGAGCGATGCCCAAGCCCTAGCTACCGCAAAGGGCAAAGCGGTCCAGTCTTTAACCCAAAATGAGTGGACGAATGCTTCCAGCGCCATCGTGAGCGACGTTACCGCCTCTGGGCAAAACAACAATGACTACAAGGATTACAAGGATTACTACGGTGAGCGAGGAAATTACTCGTCAAATACCACTCCTTGTACAGCGATCAAGGTCACCTTTGGTCAGACCATCAACACCTACTTCGCTAAAATTATTGGCTTCAATCAACTGACAACGCAGAGATCAGCTACTGCGATTTTTCATAACTACACCAACGGTCAAGATTGCCTTGCGCCAACAAACTCAAAGAACTTTGGCGATAACTCAATCGAAATCGTTTACTAGTCGCTTCAAGATTTCCGTTGAAGTGTGAGCGCGCCAACGGCTTTATCATGAAAACCCCGCCGATCACGGTCGTAGAAAACTGCCGGAATAACTAGGCATAGCAAGAAGGTGCGCACCACAGCGCGAAGCAAGCCAATGGGCGCGCCATCAAGACGGGCCACCACAATTTTCATGAAGCGCTGGCCAACGCTGGCACCGGTGAACCCGGTAAAGGCCGTCACAAAGAAGAAGAACACCACCAGACATACCCAGCCAGAGCGGCTCGATTGGGCAGGGGCAACGCCGAATCCAAGGGATCCCTTGCTGACCAGGCTCACCAAAGTCACGGCAATGATCCAGTCAATGAACAGGGCAACAATGCGCCGGCCAATGCCAGCTACCGAGCCAGGTCCGGATGCCGGCAATCCCAGCCGAACACCTGGCTCTTGAACCTCACCTGTCTCACCAATCCCAAGGATGGGTCCATTGAGCCACGATCCCAAGTCTTTGCGCTCCACACCCACAGACTAGGCGTTCAAGCGTTACATGCACGCAACAACCCGTACACGGCAGAGAAATCCGGACAACCTAGGGTTAAGGCAGTTCTTCAGGAGAACCCACTCAGCGCCGAGCAGGTTTTTCGCAATAACGACCCAGTTGGTTAGCCCTAGAGCTAGCCCCCCGTTGGAGGATAGATGTTTAAGAACGCTGACGAACTGCTTGCGTATGTGAAGAAGGAAAACGTCGAGTACATCGACGTTCGCTTCTGCGACCTGCCCGGTGTGATGCAGCACTTCAACGTGCCCGCAGCCACCATCGATGCAGACACCCTGAACAACGGCATGATGTTCGATGGATCATCCATTCGCGGCTTCCAGGCCATTCACGAATCAGACATGAAGTTGGTTCCCGACTTCGACACTGCCGTGATTGACCCGTTCCGTACGGCCAAGACGTTGAACATGAACTTCTCCATTGTGGACCCGTTCACCAACGAGCTCTACAGCCGCGACCCACGCAACGTGGCCGCCAAGGCTGAGGAGTACCTCAAGAGCACCGGCATTGCCGACACGGTGTACTTCGGACCAGAAGCTGAGTTCTACGTCTTTGATGATGTTCGCTTCGAAACCAAGCAGAACGCTGGCTACTACTTCATCGACTCCATCGAAGGCGCATGGAACACCGGTCGCGAAGAAGAAGGCGGCAACTTGGGCTACAAGACCCGCTACAAGGGTGGCTACTTCCCCGTTTCGCCCGTCGACCACTACTCGGACCTGCGCGACGAGATGAGCACCGCCCTTCTGGATGCTGGCTTCCAGGTTGAGCGCGCTCACCACGAAGTCGGTACCGCTGGACAGGCCGAGATCAACTACAAGTTCGACACCTTGCGCAAGGCAGGCGATGACTTGATGTTGTTCAAGTACATCATCAAGAACGTCGGCTGGCGGAACAACAAGTCTGTCACCTTCATGCCCAAGCCTTTGTTTGGTGACAACGGTTCGGGTATGCACGCCCACCAGTCATTGTGGAAGGACGGCAAGCCGCTGTTCTACGACGAGCTCGGTTACGCCGGTTTGTCCGACATCGCTCGCTGGTACATCGGTGGACTCCTCCACCACGCAGCGGCTTTGGTTGCCTTCACCAACCCAACGGTTAACTCTTACCACCGTTTGGTGCCAGGCTTTGAAGCTCCGGTCAACTTGGTCTACTCCCAGCGCAACCGGTCGGCTTCGGTTCGTATCCCGGTTACGGGTAACAACCCCAAGGCCAAGCGCATTGAGTTCCGCGTTCCTGACCCATCGGCCAACCCATACCTGGCCTTCTCGGCCATGCTCATGGCTGGCCTGGACGGAATCAAGAACAAGATCGAGCCACCAGCGCCGGTTGACAAGGACCTCTACGAATTGCCGCCAGAGGAGCACGCCAACATCGCCACTGTGCCTTCGTCCTTGGGTGAAGCATTGGAGGCCTTGGAAAAGGACCACGACTTCTTGACCGCAGGCAACGTCTTTACGCCTGACTTGATTGAAACGTGGATCGACTACAAGCGCACCAACGAGATCGACCCGATCCGCTTGCGTCCGCACCCACACGAGTTTGAGCTGTACTACGACATCTAAGTCACAGCCCACTCTGGTTTGACCCTAAGGACTCCTCCCACCTGGGAGGGGTCCTTAGTCGTTCCTGTCTGAGACTGGGCCCAAAACTGCCGGTTCTGAGTACGATCAGTTCATGGCTATCGCGACGCAAAATCCAGCAACCGGTGAAACCATCCAAACCTTCGCTGCTCACACCCCTGATCAGGTTGAGGCAGCCGTTGCTACGGCTCACGCCACCTTCCAGACTTGGCGCACCACCTCATTTGCCCATCGCGCTGAATTGATGAACAAGGCCGCCGACCTGCTTGATGCCGAGAACGAATCCATCGCCCGCATCATGACCTTGGAAATGGGCAAGACCCTCAAGTCCGCCCGCGGCGAGGCGGCTAAGTGCGCCAAGGGTATGCGCTACTACGCCGAAAATGCGCAGACCCTGCTCGCTGATGAAGCAGTCGATGCCAGCTTGGTCGGTGCCAAGCAGGCTTACACCCGCTCTGCCCCGTTAGGGATTGTGTTGGCGATCATGCCGTGGAACTTTCCGCTCTGGCAGGTTGTGCGCTTTGCCGCCCCTGCGCTGATGGCCGGTAACGTCGGAATGCTCAAGCACGCTTCGAACGTTCCTCAGTGTGCGCTCTACCTTGAGGACCTTTTTACTCGCGCTGGTTTTCCGCAAGGGGCCTTCACCACGTTGCTGATCGGTGCACGCGATGTTGAGCCGATTTTGCGTGACCCACGAGTTCGAGCCGCCACCCTGACTGGCTCCGAGCCAGCTGGACAATCCGTTGCTGCTATCTGTGGTGATGAGATCAAAAAAACAGTTCTTGAACTGGGTGGTTCAGACCCTTACATCGTGATGCCTTCGGCTGATGTTGACAAGGCCGCTGCAGTCGCGGTGACTGCGCGGTGCCAAAACAACGGACAGTCCTGCATTGCCGCTAAGCGCTTTATCGTTCACGCCGATGTCTATGACCAGTTCGCGGCGGCCTTTGTTGCGGGAATGGCCGCACTGAAAATTGGTGATCCCATGGATGAGGCCACTGATGTTGGGCCTTTAGCTACCCAAAGTGGTCGCACCGATGTTGAACTCCTGGTCAATGACGCACGCGACAAGGGCGCAACGATCCTGTGTGGTGGCAAGTCCGTAGATTCTCCGGGCTGGTTCTACGAACCCACGGTGGTCAGTGACCTTCAGCCACACATGGACATGTACGCCGACGAAGTCTTTGGCCCGGTTGCTGGGTTGTACAAGGTCCACTCGCTTGATGAAGCCATCGAACTGGGTAACGGCACTGCCTTTGGATTGGGATCTAATGCCTGGACCAATGACGAGGCCGAGCAAGAGCGCTTCATCCGTGACCTGGATGCCGGCACGGTCACGATCAACGGGATGACCACGTCCTACAACGAACTTCCCTTTGGTGGCGCAAAGCGATCTGGTTATGGTCGCGAACTTTCAGCCCACGGCATCAAAGAGTTTTGTTCCATCAAAGCTATCTGGGTGGGCTAAGACCACGCCTGCTCGATTCCACTCAATGCTCTAAGGGCGGAAAGCGTCCCAGAAATCGCCGCTGGGGAATGTCTGAGGTGGGGCGCTTGTCGGCGCCGGCACGGCCTTTTCTGGAACTAATTCCCTCTCTCCTGCACTGGCTCGCTCTTGGGTATCGCTGGCGCTCGGGTCTTGTTCGTAACCATTGGTTGCATACGCCTGGTCTAGGGCCGCCCGCATGGCGCTAGTGGGCCAAAAGATCTGCACAACGCCAATCAGACCTAGACCAGCTGCACCTGCGACGGTAATGGCCACTGATGGTTTAGAAACATCTGCCAGCACACCAGCCATCAGATAAGTCATGGCCACCAGAGCGTTATAACCGGCGCCGGCAAGTGCCAAGACACGTCCGCGCATATGCGGTGCGGTAAGTAAGGCCAAGGTGCCAATCAGTGGAACCAGAAATCCGGTGGCCGCTCCAGATAGTGCCCACAAAATTAATGCGATCGGCAGCGGTGGCGCAACGCAGACAGCGAGCAAGGGTAAGCATGCAATCACTGACAGCGGCACGATAGCTTCGACTTGCCAGCGGGGGTCGCGTCGTGCAATAAAAACGGAGCCAACCGCTGCCCCACCTACTGTGGCCGCCATCAACAAACTACCGAGTGCAGCCTTGCCTGCCACTTGTTGCGCATAGGGTAAAGCCACCGCCATCGGGGTGATCATGATCAGCACCGAACCCCAGCCGACAAATACCAAAATTCGGCGGGCCGGGTCAGCAAAGAGATCGCGCGCTCCTGCTGAGAAATCGGCGAATAACGACTGGGCACTTCGACCGCTACGCGGATTCTCCCGCCGCTTCAAGAACAAAAAGAGAATGACAAAGGAGACCGCAAACGATGCGGCATCGGCGATCAACGCCCCTTGAACGCTGATTAAGGCCACCGCTAAACCACCAATAGCAAGGCCTGCGACTTGCTGCAAAAGGTGAAGAGTGCGCAACAGGCCTGAACCTGCAAGGTATTGCCGAACTTGCGGGAATACATCGGGAAGGGTGGCAGCCCATGCTGCATCAAAGACCGGTGTGAAAATTTCTGCAGCGAACAGGAGTGCAAACAAGACAATCAAGGGTGATGAATCAGTAGCAAAAACTGCCAGTAGGCCAACAGTGATCACCCGAAGGGCATCTGAGCTCAGCAACACTTTGTGGCGGGCGAAGCGATCGGCCAACGGGCCAAGGATGGTTCCACCAAATACCAAGGGAACATAGGAAAGGGCAAAGGCAGCAGCCGACAACGACGCACTACCAGAGCGATCAAGGACTAACAGCGCCAGCGCAACCCGCGCGACTTGATCCCCGAGCCCGCTCACCACCTGGGCAAAAACTAAAGCGGTGAACTCACGAGAGGCAAAAAGGTCGCGGTAGCGCACCACTTCGCCTTGTCGACTCATCCGTAAAACACCCTTTCGACCACTGCCCGCGCGCGCCTGGTAATCCGAAGATAACTCTCTACCAGGTCGCCGCCAGTTGACTCGCCGTGATTGATCAAGTGCGCTAGCCGAGCACGCTCAGTGGCTTGCGTGGGAAGCGCGTCCGCGGCCTTTCCCTTGGACACCATGATGGCATTGCGCAACTGACTGGCTAACCGCCATGAAGTAGTCAAAACTCGAGCATCATCAGCAGAAATCAGGCCCTTCTCGCGGGCAACCTCAAGGGCTTGAACAGTGCTTGTGGTGTGTAGTTCAAGAATGTGATGGCCGTACTTAAGTTGAAGTAGCTGCGCACACCACTCAACATCACTCAAACCACCTGGGCCCAACTTGAGGTGCATCTTGGGATCAGTTCCGCGTGGCAGGCGCTCAGTTTCCATCCGCGCTTTAAGTCGACGAATCTCTAACTCATCGGCTGCGTCCAAACCACCTTCGGGGTAGCGCACAGAATCGATGAGATCAATAAAGTCCTGGCCCAGCGACTCATTTCCTGCAATCGCAGTGGCGCGCAACAGTGCTTGGCTCTCCCAGACCAGCGACCACCGCTGGTAGTAGGCCGCATAGGAAGCCAGCGATCGCACCAACGGCCCCTGCTTGCCCTCCGGTCGAAGGTCGGCATCAATCAGGAGCGGTGGATCTGGCGCAGGCAGAGCTAACAATCGGCTGAGTTCATTGGCCACGTCGAGAGCCACCTGGGCAGCTCTTTCTTCATCAGCGCCCGGCAGCGGGTCGTGGACGAAAAGCACATCGGCATCTGAGCCATAACCCAATTCCGCACCACCAAAGCGACCCATCGCAATGACAGCAAAGCGAGTAGGTAGTGCTTGACCACTGCGGGCTTGAATTTCGCGCTCGGCTGCTAACAGTCCCGCCTGCACAACAACGCTGGCCACACTGCTGAGGGCCTGCAGAACCTGATCAATGCTCAGCAACCCAAGTACATCGGCAATACAGGTGCGCAGTAGCTCGCGACGACGCAGCGCACGAATAGCCACAATGGCCTCAGCTGAGTCGGATTGCCGTTGAACAATCTGCAGGGCTTCATTCAAAAGTGTGACTGGATCGGCGATGTGAAGTTCATCTTCATCCCCAAACATCACCGTGGCCTCTGGCGCGCGCAACAGCAAGTCCGCGGCGTATGCACTCGAACCCAAGACCTTCGCCATCCGTTCAGCTGCAGCACCTTCATCCCGCAACAAGCGCAAGTACCAGGGCGTATTACCCAAGGCATCGCTTACTTGCCGGAAGGCAAACAGGCCAGTATCGG
>CAIXNN010000029.1 GCA_903920865.1 uncultured Actinomycetes bacterium | reverse complement strand
TAGTAGCGAAAGGCGTCAGAACCAAAGTGATCAATGATCGCGCTAGGAGCGATACCAGTGAGTTTGCTCTTACTCATCTTTTCGCCACCGACGAGCAACCAACCATGCGCGAACACCTTTTTGGGCAACGGTAAGCCAGCGGCAAGCAACATCGCTGGCCAAATCACTGCGTGGAATCGCAGGATGTCTTTGCCCACCAGGTGAACATCGGCCGGGAAAGTATTGGCAAAGGTTGATTTTCCGGGTTCATCAGTATCACCCAAACCAACTGCCGTTGCGTAGTTCAACAACGCGTCAAACCACACATACACAACCTGGGATTGGTCCCAAGGGACTTTGATCCCCCAGTCAAATGTGGATCGAGAGATCGAAAGGTCATCGAGCCCGGAACGAATAAAGGACAAGACTTCATTTCGTGCACTGGCCGGTTCAACAGCGCTCGGGTTGGCCTCGTAGTGATCAAGCAATGCTTGGCCATAGCGACTCAAAGCAAAGAAGTAGTTGGTCTCCGACAACATTTCCACTGGCGTGCTGTGAATGGGGCAACATTTTTGTCCCGCGTACTCCCCGGTTCCATCAATGAGGTCGCCGGCGACCTTGTATTCCTCACACCCCACGCAATAGGGACCTTCGTAGTCACCTTGGTAGATGTGCCCAGCATCGTAGAGCGACTGAAGAAATGCTTGGACGCGTTCGGTGTGACGCGGCTGCGTCGTGCGAATGAAATCGTCATTGGCGACATCGAGTGTGTGCAATACGGGCTTCCATGCCGACTCGACCAAGCGGTCGGCCCAGTCTTGTGGCGAAACGCCATGGGCTTGAGCAGTACGCAGGACCTTTTGACCATGCTCATCGGTTCCGGTCAGGAACCACACGTCTTCGCCGCGTTGACGATGCCACCGAGTCAGCACATCCCCAGCCACGGTGGTGTACGCGTGACCGATGTGGGGGGCGTCGTTGACGTAATAGATAGGCGTCGTGACGAAATAGGTCTTGGGTGAACTCACGCGTTGATCTTACGCTTTAGCTCGGGCTGCCACGACGGCATCAAAGACCTCGCGTTTACGTACTCCAAGACCCTCAGATACCTCAGCTATAGCATCTTTTCGTGACATTCCAGATTCTTGGAATTCTTGAACAAGCGATACCCACTGTGCTGGATCATGAATTGCCGGCGAAGGGCTTGCACCATGTACCACCACGGTGATTTCACCCTTGACCCCTTCAGCGGCCCATTGCTCTAGCTCAGTCAACGTGCCTCGGCGGATTTCTTCGTAGGTTTTAGTCAGCTCACGGCACACTGCTACGAGGCGATCGTCACCAAAGCTGGCTTGCATCGCTGCCAAACTTGCGGCTAGCCGATGTGGAGCTTCAAAGAAGATCATGGTGCGGACTTCGCTACTTAACGCGGCTAGTGCCTTAGCTCTTTCGCCGGACTTTCGCGGCAAAAAACCTTCGAAACAAAATCGATCGCTTGGCAATCCACTTAAGGCCAGCGCCATCAGAACAGCAGAGGGACCTGGTGTTGCCGTGACGGGGATTCCCGCATCGACAGCAGCCGAAACTAATCGGTAGCCAGGATCGCTAACCGATGGCATCCCAGCATCAGTGATCACCGCCACCGTGGCGCCTTGTTGGAGATCATCCAGAAGTTGAGGTGTTCGCTCTACTTCGTTGGCTTCAAAGTAGGAAACCACCCGGCCGGAAATTTCCACACCAAGGTCAGAGCACAACCGCTTAAAGCGACGGGTGTCTTCGGCAGCGATCACATCTGCCTGCGCCAAAGTTGACACTAGGCGCGCGGAAGCATCCTGAGGATTGCCAATTGGGGCTGCTACTAGCACCAGCCGTCCTGTCATACCCACATCTTGGCACTTCACACCTACGATGAAGCGGTGGCAGAGGTGATTGAACGCACTCTTTACTTGGCCCCTGCAGATCAGGGGGGCGCACAAAGCGATGCCAACGATCGCAACGGTCGTATCCGCCGATTGGGCGAACACCTCATGCAGCCACTTCCAGCCGATGGATTCTGGAGCTGGCTTGGCCCCCTGATTGTCACCATCATCGGCGGCGCATTGCGGTTCTATCACTTGGCAATTCCCAAGACCATCACCTTGGATGAAACTTATTACGTCAAAGGTGGCCTTTCGCTGTGGAAGTACGGATACGAACGAGACGCAATTGACAAAGCTGATCAATTGCTCAGTCAAGGTAAGACCGATATTTTCGCATCCACTGCCGACTATGTGGTCCATCCAATGTTTGGAAAGTGGGTCATCGGCGCGGGCATCCACATCTTTGGACCAAATGCCTTTGGCTGGCGCTTCATGGTTGCGCTGCTTGGAACAATTGCGGTCTTTGTCACTGCGCGCATCGGCCGCAGGCTCTTTCGTTCAACACTTCTGGGTTGTATTGCCGGCCTTTTGCTAGCAACCGATGGGACTGCCATCGTTATGTCGCGCATTGGAATGCTTGATGGCATTTTAGCCGCGCTCTTGATCTTTGCTTTTGGATGTTTACTTCTCGACCGTGACCGATCACGGGCCTTGCTCGCTAAACGAATGAAATTTATTGAACTAGACCCGGCTGGTAACTGGAGTGGACCTGGTCCACATTTGGGTTGGCGGGGTTGGAGGCTAGCCGCTGGGGTCTTTCTTGGCTTAGCCCTAGGAACGAAGTGGAGTGCGCTGTATTTCATTGCGTTTTTCGTCATTGTCTCCCTGCTCTGGGATGCAGGCGCGCGACGTGCCGCCGGAATTGCCACACCAGTGCGTTCAACGATAAAACGTGACGTGGTCCCCACGCTACTTTCCCTAGTTGCGCTCTCAGTAGTGATCTACCTTGCGACCTGGACCGGCTGGTTGGTTACCGGTGGCGGCTGGGATCGTCAATGGGGCGCGCAAAATCCATCGTCAATTCCGTTTGTCCCCGACGCAATTCGTAGTTTGTGGCACTACCACGTTGCGATGTACAAATTCCACAGCACATTGACCACATCTCACCCTTATCAATCCAATGCGTGGGGTTGGCTGATCCAAGCAAGGCCAACAGCCATCTACTACTCATCGACTGTTTCGTGTGCGGCTGCAAAGTGCACATCGGCGATCACTTCACTTGGAAATCCGATGCTTTGGTGGGCCGGCATTCTAGCGCTTCCCTACCTTGCTTTTGAATGGTTGGGCCGGCGGGATTGGCGAGCTGGAGTCATCCTTGGTTGCGTAGCGGCCGGCTGGCTTCCCTGGGTTATTTTGTACAACTCTCGGACCGTCTTCGCCTTTTACACAGTGGCACTGTCTGGATTCATCGCCCTTGCTGTGACCTACTGCCTCGGCAGAATCCTTGGACCCGCCAGTGCATCAATTCGTCGGCGCATGATTGGGGCTGGAGTCGTCGGGGCATACGTGGCAGTAGTTCTGGTCTGCGCCTCATTCTTCTTGCCGATTTGGAACGGTGATCCAATTTCCTACGCACAGTGGGCGCAGCGGATGTGGTTCCAGTCCTGGATCTAGTTGGCATAACGTGGGCCAAGTAAGAACCAGTGCCTACAATGTTGCTTCTACCTGCCCATTGAAGGGACCTCTATGACAATGGCTAAGGACTCCACCGCCACGTCATCGGTGACTCGCACAGTTGATGTCCGCACCACCCTTCTGCTGGTTGCCGCAATCTTTTTCGTGTTTCTCTTCACCTGCTCAGCATTCATGAAAGAGCGGCTCTTTAACGATGCGCTTTTCGTGGCTTATCCCGCC
>CAIXNN010000028.1 GCA_903920865.1 uncultured Actinomycetes bacterium | reverse complement strand
GTCAGAGATAGTGAAGCTGACAGAGCTACGCTCGTCACTAGTGGCAAGTGTCGTGACTGGGAAAATGCGGGTGTAAAGGGAGAACCATGGTCAGCCTAACCAACGAAGCAGCGCTCGAAACGCACATCGAAAAAGCTCTCGCTAAGGACGGCTACCGCATTGGCAATCCGGCTGACTTCGACAGAGAGTTTGCCGTCGACGGCAAACTCCTCTGGCAATTCCTCGAAGACACCCAGCCCAAGGAATTGGCAAAGCTGAAGGATCGCCCGAACTGGCAGCGCCTGCTGCTGGAGCGGCTGAACAAGAAGATCAAGAAGGACAGCGTGCTGGCTGTCCTGAAGAAGGGGCTGGACATTGATGATGCCCACTTCGACCTGCTCTACCGGTTGCCCTACAACGACCTGAACCCGGAGGTCGTTGCCAACTTTGCGGCCAACATCTTCAGCGTCACCAGGCAGGTGCATTACAGCGAGTCCGACACCTTCAAGTCGGTGGACATGGTGCTCTTCGTTAACGGCTTGGCGATTGTCACGCTGGAGCTGAAAAACCCCTGGACCGGCCAGAACGTCCACAACGCGATCAAGCAGTACCGCACCGACCGCGACCCGCGTGAGCCACTGTTCGAATTTGGCCGCTGTCTGGTCCACTTCGCAGTGGACCCGGACGAGGCATACATGTGTGCCCAGCTGGCCGGAAATGACAGCAATTTCCTGCCATTCAACAAGGGCTTCAACTTCGGTAAGGGCAACCCGGTCAACCCGAAAGGCCACAAAACGGCCTACCTCTGGGACGATATCCTGCCGCGCCGCAGCCTCACCAACATCATCGAGCAGTTCGCCAAGTTCACTGTTGAGAAGGACAAGAAGACCGGCAAGGAGCGCAAGGCGCTGTTCTTCCCCCGTTATCACCAGCTGGATGTAGTGCGCGGCATCCTGACTGATGCCAAACAGAATGACATCGGCCAGACCTACCTGATCCAGCATTCGGCAGGCTCGGGTAAGTCTAACTCAATCACCTGGCTTGCCTACCAGCTGGTGGAGCTGTACGACACGACAGGTACGGCCAACGTGTTCGATTCCGTGGTCGTCGTGACCGATCGCCGGGTACTGGATACCCAGCTCAAGGACAACATCAAGCTCTTCTCCGAAACCAAGAACATCGTGGCGCATTGCGAAAGCGCACAAGAGCTGAAGTACAACCTGGAGATTGGTAAGAAGATCATCATTACAACGGTGCAGAAGTTTCCTTTCATAGTGGATGGTATCGGCCAGCTGTCAAACCGGAGCTTCGGTGTGATCATCGACGAAGCACATTCATCCCAATCGGGCGTAGCTGCGGACAAGGTGAACGAGACGCTGACCGGCAGCGATGATGAGGAAGATCCAGTCGATGTACAGGAGCAGATCCTTGCGGCCATGGCTTCGCGCAAGATGAGCAAGAACGCCAGCTACTTCGCCTTCACTGCTACGCCAAAACCAGCCACGTTGGAGAAGTTCGGGCGGCAAGGTCCGGACGGAAAGTTCTACCCCTTTCACCTGTACTCAATGAAGCAGGCCATCGAGGAGAAATTCATCCTCGACGTGCTGGAGAAGTACACGACCTACAAAAGCTACTACGAAGTCCAGAAATCGGTCGAAGAGAACCCGCTTTTCGACACGGCCAAGGCGCAGAAGAAACTCAAGGCCTTCGTCGAGGCAAGCCCCCGCACCATCGAGGTGAAGGCCAAGATCATGGTCGATCACTTCATGAGCAATGTCTGGCAGGCCAAGAAGCTCAAGGGTAAGGCCAAGGCGATGATCGTCACGCGCAACATTGAATGTGCGATTCGCTACTTCTTTGCCATCCGCGGCGCATTGAAAGAAACCAACGCGCCATTCAAAGCGCTGGTGGCTTTCTCGGGCGAGAAAACCGTCGATGGCATCAAGTACACCGAGGACGGGCTCAATGGCATTTCCGCACGTGATTTGCCCGAAGAGTTCGAGAAGGACGATTTCAAAATTCTGGTGGTCGCCAACAAGTACCTGACCGGCTTCGATGAGCCAATGCTGCACACTATGTACGTGGACAAGAAGCTGCAAGGGGTGCTCGCGGTGCAGGCGCTGTCACGCCTGAACCGCTGCAACTGGAAGCTGGGCAAGACCGATACCTTCGTGCTCGACTTCTACAATTCAGTTGACGACAT
>CAIXNN010000027.1 GCA_903920865.1 uncultured Actinomycetes bacterium | reverse complement strand
TCAGCGTTCCGGCTTCGACCTCTTCAATACATGCATCAATGAGGGCGCGAACTGCAGACCTTTGAGCATCAAGTTCAGCAAGTCGAAAAGCATTGTGTTGCAGTGATCCGATGGTGCGACCAAAGGCGATGCGTTGATTGACGTAGTCCAGGGTGAGGGCAAAGGCGTGGTTGGTTTGAGCCAAATTGGCAATGGCTGAGGTCACACGCTCTTGAGGCAGGCGTTGGAGCAGGTACTCAAACCCAAGATCAACCTCGCCCAGTACTTGCGCGGACGAGATTCGAACCTGGTCAAAAAATATTTCACCGGTGTCGCAATCCGCCTGACCAATAGTGGCGATCGCACGACGCGAAATTCCTTGGCTCTGAGCATCAACGGCAAACAAGGTAATTCCGCGGCCGTTGTCTTGCGGGCTTGTTCGCGCCGCCACGACGATCACATCAGCAATTGATCCGTTGGTGATGAACGTCTTCGTACCTGAGATGACAAAATCGTTGCCCTGCCGCACAGCTTGGGTAGTTAGTGCGGCTAGATCTGACCCAGCACCTGGTTCTGTTAAGGCAAGGGCAGCAATAGCGTTTCCAGTAGCAAGCAGTCCAAGCCAGCGTTCCTTGACTTCTGCTGTGCCAAAACGGGCGAGGTAAGGCGTGGCAATGTCAAAGGAGATCGTGAACGTGGACGAGAGTCCGTGCGAGATGGAAGCTAAGGCATTTACCGCAGCCGCATTCCATGCATACGTTGCACCGGCTGCCCCGCCATACTCGGCTGGTATTTCAAGTCCGGTCAGGCCGAGTGCTCCGGCTTCAAGCCAGGCCCCTGATCCAACTGGCTTTCCGGGGGTATGAACTCGTTGCGCAAATTGCCCCACAGCCTGTTCAAAGGCCAGGACATCGCTACTTCCAGCACGTGACTCCATGGTGGTTGAGCGTATCGGGCGGGAATTTGGCGTGTCGCTGGCCAATCCCAGGCTGGGCCGGATTTACCGTGAATTCCCCTACCTCTTCCCCAGGAGTCCCCTTGAGTTCATATCCGGCCGCTAGCGCGCGCGATACGGCGCGTGCCTATGCCATCCGCCCGCGAGATGTCCTCTTGTTGGTGCCGGCAATTGCTCTGGGCCTATTACTCCTAGCTGTTCACCAAGCGGACCGCACCTCAAGCCCCTTGTCCTCCATGCTGAATTCCAATGCTTTGGCTTCGTTAGTGCCAAATGCACTCGGCGCTGGCGGCCACGCAGCGCCGTGACATCGGTCTGGGCCACTTCGACTTTTTCGTTAAACGGCAAAGTAGCACTCGTTACCGGGGCTGCTTCTGGAATCGGTCGGGCTACGTCAATTCGACTAGCCAGCGCAGGGGCTCGCGTAGTTCTCCTTGACCTTGTCGATGCGTCAGCTTTGGCTGGTGATCTTGATGGTCTATTTATCGAATGTGATGTAGCTCGAGACAACCAAGTTTTTGCAGCAGTACAAGAATCCATTTCGGTATTTGGACGTATCGATATCTTGGTGAACAACGCCGGTGTGGCGGTCAGCAATGAACTGATCATTGATGATTCGGATGCGGCTTACTTGCGATCTTTTCGAGTAAATACGCTGGGCGCGGTTCACTGCATCCGTCATGTGACGCCAGTGATGAACCGTGGCGGATCGATCATCACTATTTCTTCGCTGTCAACACTTCTGGGCGCACCCCTGATGGGGGCCTATGCAGCCAGTAAGTCTGCCCTTACCGCCATTACGCGAACTAGCGCCTTGGAACTGGCCCCCCAAGGCATCCGAGTCAACGAAATCGCCCCGTCTGTGGTTCGAACAGCTATGAATGAAGCAAATGGGGACTTTGTCCAACGAGAGTTGGCGTGGGTTCAAAGCTATGGTGCGAATCCGCGATTGGTAGAGCCGGAAGAAGTTGCCGCGGTGGTTCATTTTCTTGCAAGCGATGATTGTCAAATGATCACTGGTCAAACCATCGTGGTCGATGGTGGCCTGACTACCGGACCAGGGATGGCATTCCTGGACTCACTGGTTGGAGAATCGTGAAGCCACTGTCAATCGTCATTGTCGTGGTGGCAGCACTGATCACTGGGTGTTCATCAAAGCCAGCACAAACTGTCCCCACCGCCACACCGACTTCTTCGCAAGTCAGTGTTCCTGCGGGAGGCACCTTGAATGTTGGAATTGTTGATGCGTTGCCAACGGCGAGTTGGGATCCAGTGCTCGCCCCTGATTCAACAGTTCGCACTTTTGGACCATTGGTTATGGCTACCCTCCTTCGTCCCTCGGCTGATGGATCACAACCAGAGCCTGGACTTGCCACCTCTGCAGTTTCCGATGGTGCCGGCACGACGTGGACGGTGAGTCTTCGTTCGGGCTTGACCTTTGCTGATGGCTCCCCATTGACCGCTGAGGACATGGCATTTACCTTGACCGAAGATGCTTCCCAGCAGCAACTGACCGGTCGCTTTGGTGCTGATGCACAGGGCTCGTATTTCGTATCGGCAACGGCAACTGATGTGCAAACGGTGGTCGTGAAATTGCGAGCGCCTAATGCTTTGCTGGACCGGACGGTGTTTGCTGCCCCTGAGTTTGGTTGCCTGAAAAAGGACTTCGGTGGCAAGGCTCGAGCCGCGTACTTCAAGCGCCCGGTTTCTTGTGGTCCCTATGAGGCGCCCAAGCTTTCAAATCGATCAACTCAAATGAGACTTACACGCAATGCAAGTTACTTTGCTCCAAATCAGGTGGGGCCGGACGCCATTTTCGTTCGGGAGTTGGCAGAAGGCTCCGGCGCTCAAGGTTTCATCAACGGTGGTGGGGATGTTGTCATCGATCCGCGCTCTGCCACATCTGCGCCCCGTGCCAGCGCATCTGCGACACCGACATTGAGTTCAACACCGTCTGCATCCGCAACACCGTCTGCATCCGCAACGCCAGTTTTGAGTCCGAGCCCAAGTCCAAGTCCGGTCATCGATGCGCCAGACCAACTCGTCCAGTCGTCAAAACCAGGCCGAGTCAGCGCACTGCTGTTGAGAAGTTTGCCCCCAACGCGGGATAACAATGTGCGTATTGCCGTTCAATCTGCCCTAAATATCAAAGCGTTGGTACAGAAACAAAGTGCGGCCGTTGAACCCACAGCCGGTCTTGTTCCACCAGAATGGCCAGGAGCGGTAAGTGTTGCCGTCCCACAGACCAATATCAATTTGGGCAAAACTGCAGTCAGTCTTCTTCCCAAGAGTTCGCGAAGTCTTGAACTGCTCGTACGTTCAGGCAATCCAGACAATCTCGCGCAAGCTCAGTTGATCGCTCAACAACTTAAAATTGTTGGTCTGGCAGTTGATATCAAACAAGCGTCAACAGCGCGCTATGCCATTGATCTGGCTGCAGGATCTTTTGACCTTGCATTGATTTCGTTGGCGCCCAGAGTTGCCGTTGCCAGCGATGTGACCTTGCAATGGTCGGTTACCGCTGGCCTTGGATCTGGATGGCCCATTGACCAGACGACGGCTTCCTACGCTGGCCAGTTGTCAGTTCCAGCTTTTGGTGCTGATGCGCAGAAGGCGGCGCAGAGTTTTCAGTCGCTAGTCTTGGAACCCATTGAGGCTGTGGCCTTGAGTGCTCGCCCCCACCAAGCTTTGGTCGGCAACCGTGTTCAAGGCTTGGTTGTTCGGCTCGATGGATCGCTACCTCTGGATCGAGCTTCGGTTCGAAACTAGCAAGGCCAGTCCCGCCCGAGGCCTATCGTTTGAAATGTTTTGATAGGCAAAAAATAGCCCCACTGATAGGCAAGCCCTGCCTAGCCCCTAGGTTTTCCTCATGACAATTACCGAACAGGTTCGTGTGGAGAACAAGCTTGTTTCAACCCGCGAGCGGATCCTGCGTGAGGCATCAATCTTGATTGCCCAGCACGGATATAACGGCACCTCAACCAGAGACATCGCCTCCGCCGTGGGGATTCGTCAACCTTCGCTTTTCCATCACTTTAAGAACAAGGCCGCTATCGCTGAAGAGCTGTTGGAGTTTGCTTGGGGAACAACCTTGACTCAGTTGCGCCGCATTGCACTAGCGGACGAACCAGGCGCTGTTCGGTTGTATGCATTTTGTCGATGGGCGATGGTGCACGTGGTTACTTCGCCCTACCAATTAGTCGGATTGATGGACTACGAGTTTCTAAATTCCCCCGATGGCCTGCATTGGAATGTTCGCTTTGATTCGATCACTCAGTACATGCGTCAAATCGTTACTGACGGGGTCAACTCGGGGGACTTTGTTGATGAGGACATTGAGTTTCTGCGCCTGATGGTCGTGGGCAGTCTTAACGCGCACCACCGCCTTAAGACGATGGCACCAAGTAACACCGTTGAACTTGATGCTGAAAAAGGTGCCGACTACATTCTGCGGGGCATCATGCGTAGGCCTGAGGACTTAGAAAAGGTTCGCAAAGATGCGGATTACCTCTACGAACCAAATCCTTCCTGAGAGTGCACTTGCGCTGGGCCTAGATGGACAAGTGGCCCGGCCACATCAGCGATGAAGCACTGAGATGCTGTAGGAGTTCAATCGGGTTGCCCGCTGGGTCAAGGGCGTATCCCATGGCTGAGGTCCCGCCGGGCATGTTCGTCCAATCGGCGAAACAACGCATTCCCACTGCGGACAAATCTGCATGGGTGCTCGCAATATCGGCGACGTCAAAACACAGGTGGTTGAAGCCGTATTCGATGATGCGAGCCGAAGCTGGTTTGCCAAGAACGTTGGCTCGAGCTGGTTCGAGAATTTCAAGGTAGGCATTGCTCAGGTCAAGCACATGTGAGGCGCCAGAGCCTAGTGCGACTTGTCCGGCTCGTTGGGCCTCGGCCGGTGAGCTCCATTGATGGCTATGCGTTGAATGGATTCCGGCGACTTGATAGAAGTCCATGAGTTCTTGCGCATTAACCGCTGTCACGCCGGCAAAACTCAAACCGGTTACGACCGATCTACTCGGCGAAGTAAACGCATTTGGCTCACCGGTGCTCACTGCTGGAACAACGGTGCGCAAAGCTTGATAGTTCAAAGGATCATGAGCCGAGTCAACGTGCAATTCGATGATGTTGCCATCAGGATCGGTGACCAGTTGGGAGGTTTGAGTGGATTGATCGATAACCCCACCGCCCAGTGAGGTGATCAGTTCCACGGCTGTGGGTATGTCGCGCACCGATAGGCCGATATGGCTAATGCCTTGGCGATTTAACGTTGGGGGTTGATCAAAGTAAATAGGGACGGGATTTTTGAAATGCAGGACTTCAAGGTAGGCATTTCCAGCGATGAGCACTGAAATTTCAGCGGCCGTGTCCTTAAGTCCCAGTCCAGCATCGGCTCCTGGCGTCCCGGCCTCCCACGAGAAGGAAACGATTTCGCTAAAGCCCAGACCATCGCGATAAAAGGCCAAAGTCCTGGCCATATCGGGTGTCGAGAGCCCAACATGGTTTAAGCCGGTGATGGGCATCTGACCTTCCCTTCCTGATTGCTGGGTGTAAGACTACGACTGTGAGTGTCGATCCGTTGCTTCCTGAAACTACATCTGATGAGCATGACCCAAATGACTCGGGATCAGATCAGTGGCGCGATGGCGAGCAGGCCGACGACGAACGCTTTTTGCGAGAGGTTCCCCCGCATCACGGCTAGGACTGGGTCAGAGCATCTCGAATTTCACGGAGCAAGGTGATCTCTTCTGAGACTGACTCGTCGGTTTGATCGGATTTGAGCAGTCGACGTGCAATGACCTTGTTCATCGGTAAGACCACGATGAAGTACACCGCGGCCCCAACGACCACGAAATTGATGATAGCCGTGAGAACCAAACCAATGCTGAATTGTGAACCATTGATGGTGAAATTTCCCACGCTGTTTAAGTTCGGCTTGCCCAAGATGGCCGCGATCAATGGGTTCACCAGACCATTGAGAATGGAATTGATAATTGCGGTGAATGCGGCACCGATGACGACGGCGACCGCCAGATCCACCACATTTCCGCGAAGGATGAAGTCCCTAAAACCTTTTAACATCGTTCTCCCTCTGGTACCTGCCTTGGCACTTCAGACCGTAGCGCGAGATCGGTGGGGAACTAGGTTGAAGCGCGGATAGCCAGCGACAGTTCACCGGTTGAACCCAAGATTGCAAGCTGCCCGGCCAGTGATCGATCAATAGCTACGACAACGATGGCTCCACTTGCCGATCCTGAGAGCAGACTTGTTGATCGCGAACTAGCCGGCGTTTGTGCCACTTGCACATTTTGCGCCAGGAGGCTTGCTCGCCCATCTTTTGAGGTGGAAAAGATGTCCACCCGATCGCCAGCTTTTAATAGAGCGGCAATTCCCGGATCAGAAAGCCGCAGGGGTACCAGAGATTCGTTAGGTCCATTGACGATGGTTGCTGAAGTGGACTGGTTTGCTCGACGCTCGGCTGAGGTGGGGGAGGTGTGCCATGTCCCAAGGGTTGCAACGGTTAATGCCGCCAATGATGCGGCGATGACTCGCCGCATTCGCCGCGACGTGTGGCCGCTGAGAACTTTGAGAATCCCGCGGATGGAAGAAAACTTCGGGTGTGAAAAGTCCAACACGTGTGAAAGATAGATGCGCTAAGTCGCATGTGGCACTGGTCGGTGCTTGAGGTGGTGCAAGGCTAAGTCTTAGTCCCCAGACTTGGGTGCTGGTGGCTTAGCACTGGTGGACTTGCTTGAATCCGAAGAAGACGGTGCCTGTGTCGATGGTGAGGCACTTGAACTTGAGGAAGATTCAGATGCGGAAGAAGACGCTGGCGCAGAACTTGTTGACTTTGATGCGGTTGAGCCATTCCGGCTATCCGTGCGATAAAAACCTGAGCCTTTGAACACCACGCCAACGGAGTTAAAAATCTTGCGCAGTTCGCCTTTGCACTGGGGGCATTGCGTGAGTGCATCGTCGCTGAAGGACTGAACGATCTCAAAACCGTGACCGCAGGCATTACACGCGTATTCGTACGTGGGCACTAAGACTCCTGATTTGAGCGGTCGTTGTCACACGATGATGCCCCATGGCCGCCGGCTGAGTAGTCGGTGGGTGTTCTCTGGCTAGTTAGGTTGAGCTTTCACTGCCCGCAACCCAGCCAAGGGAGTGCAGATGTGGGTGACTCGTACGTCGTGTTCTTGTTCAGGAATGGTGCCCGGGTCGAGAACCTCTGTGTCGTAAACCATCGCGATGATCGGGACATCGGTTCGCACATGTGGCAGCACCCGGTCGTAATAGCCGGCGCCTTGTCCTAGCCGAACGCCATCGCGTGTAACCGCAAGGGCTGGAACAATCAACAGATCTGCACCGGCAATTGCCTCGGCCGCATAAACAGGGCCACGTGGTTCTCTAATCCCACGTTCATTGAGAACAAGGCCTTCAACACCACTAAACGGTGACCATTCCATCAGCCCAGCGGGTTTCATTACCGGCAGCAGCACGCGAATACTTGAAGCCTTGAGGGCATCGAGTAGTCCATCAGTGGTTGGCTCTTCAGGTGTTGAGGCATAAGCGGCTGCAACTCCGGCGCCACGAACCATCGCCCACCATGCCAAACGCTCGGCGTTTTTCGCCGCAGCTTCGGTCAGTTCGGTGCGATGGTTTGCGACATAGGTTGAGCGCGCAGTTCTCAACGTGTCTCGCAGAAGCTTCTTTTGAGTCGGAATACTCTCCGGCTCGGCGCCATCGGTCATACCCTGACGCTACTGCTCTAGGTAGGCTGAGTTTCATGAGTAGGGCTGGTGTGCGTGCCGCGGTCATTCCGGCGGCTGGGCTGGGGACTCGATTTTTGCCTGCGACCAAGGCCGTTCCTAAAGAACTCCTCCCTGTTGTTGACCAGCCAGCCTTGCAGTACGTGGTCGAAGAGGCCGCCGCCGCTGGTCTGCATGAAGTCGTCTTGGTTACCAGTGTTGATAAGGGATCGGTTGCCGCTCATTTTGAACCAAATCTGAAGTTAGAAGCCGCGCTCGGCAAACCAGGTAATGAGCACCTGCTTGAAACGGTGCGTGCGCTTTCGGATTTGGCACACATTTCAACCGTTGATCAGGATTCTCCGCGAGGCCTGGGGCATGCCGTGCTCTGTGCGCAAAGCGCAGTTGGCGATGAGCCGTTCGCAGTTCTGCTAGGCGATGACCTCATCGATGCTGAGGATTTGTTGCTTCAACACATGTTGCAGGTTCGCCAGGAGCGCGGTGGAAGTGTGATTGCACTCATGCGGGTGCCACGCGAGGATGTTTCAAAGTATGGCTGCGCATCAGTTTCGGCCACTGATCAAGCAGATGTCGTGATCGTGAATGGCTTGGTGGAAAAGCCCTCTGTCGATCAAGCGCCAAGTGATTTAGTTGTGGTGGGTCGTTACGTTCTTGACCCGGCCGTTTTTGAAGTCTTGAAATCCACCGCACCGGGTCGAGGTGGTGAAATTCAGCTCACTGATGCACTTCAAACATTGGCTGCTCGCGGTTTTGATGGCCACGGTGGCGGAGTTAGTGGGGTCATTTTTGAGGGTCGTCGATATGACACTGGGGATCGACTGGAATACCTCAAGGCGGTTGTCCAATTGGCGATCAAGCACGATGAACTAGGCCCTGCTTTTTCTCAGTGGCTCCATGATTTTGTACAAGCCCAGGCGCCAAACTCGTGAGCGTTCCCTTTGATGGATTTATTGCCACACTCATTGAGTCGGTCCATTCCCTTGAGCCTTTAGAGATCCCATTGCTTGAGGCCATGGGTTGCTCAGTTGCTTCCGATGTCGTGGCCGCCGCAGATATGCCAGCATCATCGGTGGCCAAGGTTGATGGTTATTGCGTTCGGCGATCAGACATTGAAGGGGCATCGGCTTCGACACCGGTGGTGCTCCCTATCGTGGCCGATATTGAACCGGGCCAACGACCAAGTGTGAGTGTGCAACCTGGTTTTGGTGTACGTATTACTGCGGGCTCAGCTATTCCCGACGGAACGCAATGCGTTGTTCCCACTGAATGGACTGATGGTGGTGTGGCTCGCGTGAGTATTTCTCAAGTTCCCACGCTTGATGATTTCATCATGCCTGCTGGTGGTGTGGTGAAGGACTCAACAGTTTTAGTACCGGCGCATACGCGCCTTCGATCCTCCCACCTTGGATTAATTGCAGCAGCGGGTTCGGATCGCGTCTTAGTTAATCCGCGTCCACGCGTTGTGGTGATCCCAGTGGGCTCAGAACTGGTCGAGCCCGGAAATCCGCTTGGACCAGGTCAGGTAAGTGAAGCTTCCGGATCGCTGATTACGGCTGCGTTGCGGAATGCAGGTGCGCTGGCTTTCCGTATTCCAGCCTTGCCCACAGATGCGCGAACCTTGGCGGCAACGATTGAAGATCAACTCGTGCGAGCGGATTTGGTGGTGCTGGTAGATGGTGCCGGGGCGCGGACTCGAAGTGTGGTTCGTGACGTTGTGAATCGAATCGGCGGTGTGGAGTTCACCGATCTTGCGTGCGAACCCATCGGTGTCTTAGGCCATGGCCGAGTTGGGCCTGACGCGATTCCGGTGGTGGTAGTTCCTAGTGATCCGCTGGCTGCTTATGTTGCCATCGAGATGATTTTGCGGCCGGTTGTTCGCCGAATGCTTGGACTTGAACCGGTGCATCGTCCGGTTATTCGTGCAATGTTGAAAGGCACAATTGAGACTTCGCCTACGGCCCGCAGTTTTATTCCGGCCACTGTGAGTTTTGATCAGGGCGCTTATGTGGTGACAGCTACCCCAACCACCGGTCATCCGTTGATTGCCACGTCGCGCTCGAGTGCTTTTGCGGTGGTCCCAGAGGGGGTCGGCCATGCAAGCGATGGATTGATGGTGGATGTGGTGGTACTAGAGCGACGGTTTGCATGACCCGCGGTTGGCCGGTTTCGCTGCGACAGGACCGGGTTGGCCTGCGCCCGCTTAGACGCAGCGATGTCCACGCTTGGCGGGAGGTTCGTCGGCGCAATGATGACTGGCTTCGCCCATGGGATCCAACGGCGCCGGCTCAAGATACGGCTCCGCTGCCAACGTATGCCCAGATGGTTTCTCGACTTCGATCGGAGGCCCGAAGTGGTCGTTGTCTGCCTTTTGCGATCACTTACGACAACCGTTTCGTGGGGCAGCTCACGGTTGGGGCTATTGCCTACGGGTCGGCAGCGATGGCCAACATTGGTTATTGGATCGACCAAGAGGTAGCGGGACGAGGTATCACTCCAACGGCTGTGGCATTGGCAGTTGATCATTGCTTTCAAGCTCTGGGGCTACATCGCATTGAGATCAATATTCGCCCTGAAAATGCAGCTAGTTTGCGAGTGGTCGACAAGCTTGGACTGCGTTATGAAGGGCTTCGACCTCGATTCCTGCATATTGACGGTGATTGGCGAGACCACGTGACCTATGTGGTCACCGCAGAGGAAGTGGCACCCAACGGGTTGTTGTCCCGGTGGAAGAATCTCTAGTCACGAATTCAAAACTGCCCCATTTGACTCAAATACCCCATTGGCGACACACCGGGCTCGGTCAGGGCTGCAGGCCAGTAAACACCGTAGTTTTGTGCCTGTGGGAAGTGGTTTGGTCTACGCGGTCATAGTCGCCCTGTGGGCTGGCGTGCTGGTGCCAATGTGGCTTCGTCGCAATGACGCGGAAAACGAGTCTCGCAGTGTTGAGCGTTTTAGTTCCGCAATGAAAGTTCTGTCCCGCAGAACCACATCACATAGTCGTGAAAATCAAATGTTCGGGATTCCTGAAGTCACACAAGTTTCGCAGCAATCCTCGTTTATCAAGCCCACCAAACGAACTGTGAGTTTGCCCGCTCCTGAACCAATCTTGGTTCGAACTGAGCCAGGTCAATCTCGGGAACGCACTGATCAATCGCAGGTCAACGCTGCTTCGCTACAACGTAAGCGTCGGAGAAATACCCTTTACGGCCTAGCCGGTGTGGTGCTGTTTTCCACGGTCGTCTTTGGGCTTGGGCTTGTG
The DNA here is from genome assembly GCA_903920865.1 of uncultured Actinomycetes bacterium. Taxonomy (GTDB): domain Bacteria; phylum Actinomycetota; class Actinomycetes; order UBA12327; family UBA12327; genus AcAMD-2. The sequence continues at coordinate 7,259 of CAIXNN010000027.1, read as the reverse complement.
CCGGTGGCGATTCCAGTGTTAGCCCTTATCGCATCGGGTAGCTACGTAGGTGTGATGGTTAACACCGCAGCCAAGCAAGAACGTATTCGTGAGGCACGCCGCCGTGAACAAAACCGCTTAGCATCGCGTCAACGCACTAACGATGTAGCGCATGCTCGTGCTGAAGGTGTTCCGACTCAACCGCGAAGCGCACGTGTTCGTGTTGATCCAGCAGCTGCGGCCCGTGCGGCAGGAAATTCGGCCGAAGCGGTCTCAGATACTGGTTGGGAAACAACCTCGGTTCCGGCCCCTCGGTACGTCGATGCCCCGCCTGCCACCTTGGTTCCGCGTGAACTGGATCGCCGCTACGACGGCGGCTGGAGCGCCCAAGACATGCTGGATCATCTCGCTCGTTCCAGAGCAGGTGAACGCGAAGATCTCCAGGAAATTGATGCGCCGCTATCTGGGAACGATGTGTGGTCGCGGGCTACCGCTGATGCACCCGATCGTGATGCGATCTTTGATCGTGAATTGTTTGCTGAAGATTTCGATGCATCATCTGCAGAGCGCTTAGCGCAAGAAGACGCCGACAATTACCGTCCGCGCCGCCGTCGCGCCGTCAACGAATAAAGCTAGAGGCGAACCAGCTTCGAATGCTTTTCCGTGCGGCTATACCTGTTCAGTGATCACTGCAGTGAAACTGTCAGCAATTACGCCAAGATCATTGACTGCTGCTTGCAGCTCACTTGATGTGAGGAGATTATCGACCAGTTCTTGGGTGGCAAATGTGTGCGTAACTGTGATGTTGTTTTCGTTTCCAACTTCTGTGTACATTGCGTCTTTGAGAACACCTAGTTTGTCTCTAATGGGCTTTAGGTCGTCGTAACCCTTTTTGAATGAGTCAAAGTCGTTGACTCCATGTCGAATAAAAAGTGTAATCACGTCCTATCCCTTCAGGGCTCACACAATGCACTCACTTGCAGTGATGCGAATATATGGCGGAGAAAAAAGTGGGTCAATTCGTTTGGCGAAATCATGAGCAGTCCGTCAGGCGTTGATCCGGCTCTGTGGCGCGAAGTTCTTCAGTGCTAGCCTTCGGCAGTTCCAAGGGGCTGTGGCGCAGTTCGGTAGCGCACCTCGTTCGCAACGAGGGGGTCAGGGGTTCAAATCCCCTCAGCTCCACAAAACCATCGTTGGGATGTTCCCCAAGGATGGTTTTTTGGTGGAGATGAAGTGGCGGGGATTTGGGAGGAGAACGCGTAGCGTTCGACGGGTCCCCTCAGCTCCACAAAACCATCGTTGGGATGTTCCCCAATGATGGTTAAGCGTTTCGCTCGGCGTTGATCTTGGTCACGAATTCCTCATCCACCAGTGTGACGCCTTGTTCCTTGGCCTGCTTCACGATCCCCTTTAGGGCCGTCTTGACGAAGGGTCGCGGGATGCCGGTGAGCTGCTTGCACGCATCACGGGTGAATTGGATCTCCGGGTCAATGCGGTTGGCCTCGTACAAAATCGCTTCTTCTTTAGGTCCCTTGTCCGTGGGAGTGGGGATCCAAAAGGGTTTCTTGAGCTCGGCGAACCAAAACTTCCCACCATCGCGGAACCCAAAGGTGATGGGCATGCGCGGCATTTTCTTCGTGCCATTGGCCAGATTGTCGGCCCACTGTTCTTTGAGTAAGAGGTTTTCGATGCGCAGCACGAAGTACTCCGGGGTCTTGCCGTCATCGCGGATGGGCTGCTGGTCATCCCAGGTGACTTCGTAAACCTGGAACGCTTCTTTGAGAATGTGTGGCATGACCTTGCCGTCGGGTTCGCGGCCCGGGGTGGGGCTGGGGATCAGCGTGTAGGGGTTGTCCTTCATCTTTTCGTCTGTCAATTGCCCGGGGTAACCCATGCCGACAATTTTTGACAATGTTTTGCGATCAAATTCGACAAAGTTCATCGCTGCTTTACCGGTGCGCTTGATGTTTTGGTCAGTATTGGAGTTTTGTCGGCTGATAACCAAGAACGATCGCCCGGTGATGATCTCAAACGGGAAGCTGAGTTGGTACGGACCGATGTTGGTGTTGCCATCCTCATCAACAGTGGTGACCAGGGCAAAGGATGAGGGCCAGTACGAACTGGATTGATACCAGTTGTCACGCATGGGACTTGAGACGAAGGCTTCGTCCTTCTTACGTCCAAACACCGAGGTTCTCCTCAAACTTGCGTGGGTACGGATTCATTGCGCCAGAACTGAGCAAACGTCAGTGCGATTGCGCCAGCCATGACAGTAAGGGCTAGCCGATAGGGAAGTGTCGAATTGAGGGGATCGTCGACCAACGTAAAAATGGTCATCGCGAAAATCGTGATTCCAGTGGTTGTCACGGTGTAGTTGGCGAAAATGAATGCCAGCATTAAAAATGCCCCAAAGCCAGCGATTACCGCGCTTTGACGCAGCGACGGCTCGGCGCCAAGAATTACACCGACCACGACAGCGATAAAGCCCACCCCAATAAAGGTTCCCGCTATTCGCGATGCGGTCTTGGTTGTTGTCGCGTACGCGTCGGGCAGCAGAATCCATGCAATCGTCATGGGAAGCCAATATTGATGGGGCCAGGAAAAGGTGTGGGTCAGAAAAAGAGCGAGAGCAGTTCCGGTAGCCATGGCAGCGCCTAGTCGCAGTGCGTGCCGAACGTAGGTCTCATGCCACGACAAGCCATCGCGCAATCTCTGCAGAGCAGATGGTGAGACAGCTGAGATGGCCCACGTACTAAGTGGTTCGCGGCGAAGACTGAGCAAGGTCAAGACCCCGATTTGCAAGAAACCACCGAAGGCCACCATTGCTGTGCTCTCTAACGCACCTAGCCGGGTTTCGGGAGAGCCCAAGTAGATCGCGAAGAAGACTAAGGACAAAACGCCGATCACTCGTGCGTTGGCGCTGATGCGCCCGGCCAGGCCGCAGGCAAATCCATACAGACCCGACACGGCAATTCCGACGATGGCGATGGCAAGGGCATCACGCGAAAGCAAACTTGCCAGGAGAACGGAAAGGCTGATCCAGACCAAGGCCCACAGATAGGTAAAGGTTCGTCGCGGTGATGGTTCCCTGGTGGATGCAAGCGGAGTCAGTGTTGCCCCGATGGCGAAGGGGATCGCTAACTGCGGGCTCTCGATCTTGTCGCACACGATCACGGCGACCAAGACCGTGATTCCAGCAACCACTGGGTAGAAGAAGTGGACCAGGTCGCGTTCAATCTTGATAACCTCCCGCCCGACGTCGCCCAAGGCTGTGGCAAATTCGTTGTTCACGGGCCAATTATGGCTTTACACAGGCGCATTGGTGGGGTTTGCGCCCAGTCCAGATGACAGGTTCGGCCGAACACGGCACACTTGCCACATCATCAAGGAGCGCTCAAGGAGTTGTTGTGAAGGAAGAAATTCCGATCCGCCCGTTTTGGTACTCAGATGCGTGGATCTTTCCCAAATTGATCACCGTCATCACGACGATGGACAAAGAAGGCCGAGTCAACGCCGCTCCTTACTCTCACATCATGCAGTACGACGTGATGGCCAAGACGCCTCAGATGATGATGGGCTTTCGTCAGGATTCCCACACATTTAAGAACATCAAGGAAACGGGCGAGTTCGTCATTAACTGCCCATCATCAGAGTATCTAGAAGATTTGATGGAGACGGCGCGCTTTTACCCCGAAGGTGTCAACGAGCTTGAGCACACACGTTTCACCACGATTCCTTCGCGATACGTCAAGCCCCCGAGCATTGAACAAGCTCCGCAAATTATGGAGTGCACGGTGGACCGCATTGTGGAACTTGATAAGAGCAGCGGAATTGTTTACGCCGATATCAAAGCGATCATCATGGATGAGGGCTTAGAGAAGATGACGCGCGCAGAGCGCATTCCTGCGATGAACCTGCCTATTGGTTTGGGCGACCAGGACCGCTTCGAGTACTTCTACGCCCGCCCAACAGACATTGTTAGTTTTGGTTTGAAGGAAACCCCGCGCGGCATCCAAGCTGAAAGCATTGATCCAACAATGCCTTGGGATCGGGACTCCATGGAAGGGCTCATGCAGATTCCTCCGATGGTCCGGGAAATGGTCATGACGCAGGTTGAGACCTACGCCAAGGGCAAAGGCTCAGAAGAAGTCACCATGACGCACATGAGCGAACTGATGGCTGAGTTTGGAATGGATGAGGCTTTGATGGCTCGCTTTGGCGGACCGAAGTAGCCCGCTAGCGCTTCTTAGCTTTCTGTCGAGCTTTGATCTCTGCTTTGGTCAAGGCCTTGCGACCATCTGATGGTTTGGGTTGCGATGAGGTTGATTTCGTTTGATCTGCTGAACCTCGGCTGGCACTGCCACTAGACACAGCAGCTGCGTCAAGTTCCTGTTTAGGCCAAACCAACCACGCAACAACACCAACAAAAACAGTTGCTAGCAAAAAGGCGCCTGGCTTACTTTGAGCAATAGCTGTAGGAATTTGCCAAGTAGTCCACGTGTATTCCTTAGTCACCTTGGTGATGTTGCCGAATAGCTCTGCGCTCACTACGGATGCGACAGCGAACCACCAGATTGAAACTGCTGCAAGAACGCCAAAGGTGCGCCGTGCCCAGGTGCGCGGGAAAGTCCATAGTTCAAAGGACTTCACGAGAAGTGGGGTCACGAGAAACAGCGGCACGATGATGAGTCGGTAGCCAAAAAAGCCGATTCCGCCGGTGTATGAGTTACCTGCTAATTGCACGATCAGATAGACCAGACCACCAACAGCGCTTGAGTGCACCCATGAAGGTGTTGCCTTCCATGCCATGTACAAACCTGGAATCAAAAGCAGAAGGAAAGGGGAGTAAACAAAGAGTCCGTGAAGTGGCGAAATGAATGTGTAGATGTAGTCAGTGATCCAAAGGGTTGGCTTGGCTTGTCCACCAGAACCCAGGCTCACAGCGGCTCCTGGCCGTGCGGCGTATGAGCCCGTCAAGATGGCCCACTTGCCGGCATTGATTTTGTTGTAACCCACAAGAAGGGCAAGACCCAGGACGCTGATGCCCCCGATGGTCAAAACCGGACGCAGCGTGCGCTGAACAATCGACTGCCAGATTCCCGTTGTCGCAGCAATGACTGCGGTGTGTGGTCGTGAAAACACAGCTAAGGCATATCCGATTCCTGCACCCACGTTGGAACTTCGCGATAGTGCCCAACCTGAAATCGATAACGCCAGCAGCGTGGGCGATTCCGACCACAAAGCATCAGCTGGCACGGTCCACACCGCAGTGCCAAAGGAAAAGAGAACGGTTCCCGCGAGCGCAAATCTCCTAGGTACGAGCGCGAGCAGCATTTGGAAGAGGAAAACCATTGCCAAGGCCGTGGCGAAGGCCGCGGCCACATCGGAAGGCGTCATGGTGAAAATCTTTTGTTGCGCAATGGCATAGAACGGGACCGCTAAGAAAATGCCGCCTGGGAACCGATCGCTGACAAAGCGCCCATCAACGTGTTGCTGTCCAATGACCTTGCCATCTTTAATGGCATTTAAGTAACCCTTGGGAGCAAATCCCCAGCCGGTGGGAAGCCCGTATTCGGTTCCAATCTTTTCAATGTTCAAGCTCTTGTCGTGAACCAAAGTCCACGCCGGAAAGGCCGTGTAGACAGCATCATTACTCGGTAGCAGGTGTCCACCACGACCATCACTGGTGGAAAAGAAGGCCGAGCTCGTGGCCATGAAAATGCTGAAGAGCACCGCAAAGAGCACAAGGGATACTTTCCATGTTTGCTTGAAACCTGGTTTTGGCTCAGTCATCGGACTTTTCCTTCAGTGGGTTAGCGCTTTTTGCGGGCGCGGATTTCAGCTTTTGTCAGCGGTTTGCGGCCTTGGGATTGTTGGCCCTTTCCTGAGCCTATTGATCCTGGTTGGGAATCAGGCTTACTTTGGTTCTTTGCGCTGCTATGTGTCACGCTACTGAGCGGAGGCGAAAGTTTTGGCCACCCGAACCATGCCACGACGCCGACAAAGATTGCTGCCAACAACCAAGCACCTGGTGGGGCATTGCGGATGATGATTGGCACCTGCCATTCATTCCAATTACGAATGCCAACTCCATCAAGGGCGCCTAGTTTGTCGTTGTTGCTGATCGACCCCACGGCGAACCACCACAGTGAAATTGCTGCCAGCGTTCCAAATGCTCTACGAGCCCACGTCACGGTGCTAGTCCACCGTTCCCAACTCAGCGCGAGCAAGGGAATCCATGTCAGTAAGGGCACCAAAATCAATCGGTAACCAAAGAAGCCGTCACCACCGGTCCAGGTGTTGCCCGCAAGTTGCACCACTAAGTACAAAATTCCACCTATTGCACTTGAGCGCATCCAAGGGGCCGCAATCTTCCACGCCTTAAACAGGCCTGGCAGGAGAAGAAGTAGAAAGGGAGAGTAAATGAAGAGTCCATGTAGTGGTGCAAAAAATGTGTAGATGTAGTCGGTGATCCACAGCGATGCTTTAGCTTGCCCGCCAGCCCCGCTCCCGGTTGCTGCCCCAATTCGATCACCATAGGTTCCGTAGAACAAGATCCAACGTCCTGAGTTAATTCGGTTGTAAACCAAGTACAGAACTAAGCCGAGTCCGGTCAAACTGCCGATAGTGAGCACCGGTTTAATAGATTTACGTGCGATGGATTCCCATATGCCAACGACAGCGGCGATTACTGCCGTGTGTGGACGGCATAGCAGCGCCAATGCATAACCAACCCCGGCCAACACGTAGGAGTTTTTACTCAAACCCCACATGGCAATCGAGATTGCCAGCATCGTCGGTCCTTCAGTCCACAGGGCATCGCTAGCTGTGGCCCACACACTGGTTGCAAATGCCATGAGCAAAGTCGCGCCGAGCGCGGTTTCGCGCTTTGTAAAATTCAAAAGCGTTCGATAGAGAAAAAACATCGCAAGGGCGCAAGCCCAAACCGCAGAAATTGTCCCCGGCACAATGCTGAACGTCGGGAGGTGGTAGATCGCGTAGAAGGGCACTGCCCAAAAAATTGAACCTGGGAACCGATCGCTGTGCAGCTGACCTGGGCCACGCGGTTCGGCCCACCCGGTGGTGGTCAGCGTGGAGATGCTGAAGATGTTGAGGCTGTGGTCATGGACCAAAGTCCAGGCGGGATAAGCCACGAAAAGCGCATCGTTAAAGAGCCGCTCTTTCATGAATGCTGAGCAGGTGAAGAGAAACACGAAAAAGATTGCGGCAACCAGCAGAAGGGTGGTGCGGACATCAACTGTGCGAGTCACCGATGACGT
>CAIXNN010000026.1 GCA_903920865.1 uncultured Actinomycetes bacterium | reverse complement strand
TTGTTCAAGCCCTCGTGGACAACCTGTAACGCTGAGTCTTTGGACTTTACGGAAGTGTTGGCGGCTCTACTTCAGCAAAAGGCCAATTGCTCCTGAGGTAGTCCCGGATCCTCTTCGTCGCGAGGACATCATTTTCGTTGTAGCGCAACAGCTTTTGTGACCTTTCCAGCCGCACAGCAGGATCGGTTGAGCGGGTTGCATCGTCGAACCACAGCAGGCTCTGGGCGCCACCATCATTTTCATCATCCCAATGATGGCCAACAATGGGGGCAATTGACTTAAGGCCAGCCCCGGTTCCTGTTACCCAAAGCATCTTTACGCCGTAATGTACGTCAAACCAGTACTGCGATGTGATGAAGGCTTCAATTTCGTCAATGCTTGGTATGCCGGGCTTGCCTGCATAACGCTTTGCGATAGATCGAAGCCACCTATTTTCGGCACCTGTGTAGCAGTAGAACGTAATGGTCGTTTCGAGTTGATCGCAGTCGTGGATGAGTTCTTTGACCCATCGCCAGAATTTGATAAAGGTCTCGGCCTCATTGGTGTCGCTTGCCTCCGCAAAAGTCTTGCCATCGGATTCAAATGCTGCGAAGGCCCGGTATCCCTCAACCAAATTCCTAGGAGTATTGGCCGATTTGATTGTTGTATAGGTGCCCCACAAGTAGCAGTGAGTTGTGAAATCTTCCATGTCCACATCAATTTCGATGTTTGACGAGGGGATTCGGAAGTACTGATAATTTGCTGTTGGGCGGATCACGGCACGATTGCCAATTTGGGCGCGAGCCTTGAGGACTCCATCAATGCGCGTGCTCTGATTCGGAGGAATTGCTGCAAGGTCAAGCTTGGCGAGCTCGGTACGTGTGGCGATCCCTTCCTCTTTCAGTTTGCCAGCGAGGCGGTCGTCAACTGCTAGCCCGATGTCGTCACGGTCTTGCCACTGCTGGTCGCACACGCTGAACCAGTGGCAGCTGGAGCATTCTGTGTGGGGGTAGCTGCGTGCTGATGTGTCGGTCAGCGGGGAAGCGGTGACGGTTGTCGCGTGGTCAATGACGGTCAACGCATGAGTGAACTTAGCTAGGTAATCGCTGATATCAAGGGGAACCCAGATAAGCAATGGTGCAAGTTCAACACGTCCGATGATTCCGCCCATAGGGTCGGCGTCCTGAGGTGCACGATCTAAGGAGTCGAGCATGCACCAGTAGTGGGAGAGCTGAAGTTGGTCATCGTTCTTGGCAACGGCGTTGACTACTTCGCCTTCATTGATCGACATAGTTTCTAGGGAGCCAAGGACTACCGTCTTGCGATCGGTGGACCTCACGTCATAGGGGTCGTGGCTCTTTACGTCAACAGGGACGTAGCGCCAATTGCCACCGTGCGGTGCATCTCCGAATCGCACGAGGAGGTCGGGCTTGCCTGTGCGCCGGTTTGCTACATCCTCGGGCAGGCTGGCATTCCAGATGAGTAGTGCGCCGGCATCCATTGCAGCCGTCGTCTGAGCAACGGAGTTCTCTCCACGGACATGAACTAAATCCGGGTGGCTTTCAGTAAGGATTTCACCGATTTGCTCTTCGAATTCCGCACCCATCCTGGCGCGCAGGGCCTCAACAGGGTCAGCTGGATTAGGCGTCGGCTGAACGCTCGCGGGGAGGGCATCAAGGTGCAGCGCGTATCCGCACTGCTTCGCAATGTAACTACTGAAAGCGTTGGTCATGGAATTTCCCCCTGGAGTCTGAATCGTACAATCTCAATGAGTGTGGTGTATCTGCAGGTCAACTACCCGAAAGATGACGACCATCCATTTTTCCTCGTTGACAACTACAAGATATCACGAAGTTTTGCACTCACTTCCGGTGGAGTTGAAGAATTTCTTGCTACTCCTATCTTCACCCACTGAGCCGGGTCCTCCGCGAGTTGGGTGAGGGCGTCAGGTGGAGTTGAAGAATTCTTCGCAACAGCCTCTCGAACGTCCTCGTCTGGGTCTTCCGCGAGTTGAGTGAGAACTTCAGGTGGAGTTGAAGAATTGCCGGCAACAGCCGCTCGAACGGCCCCGTCTGGGTCTTCCGCGAGTTCGGTGAGGACGTCAGGCGGTGTTGAAGGATTAGCCGCAACATGTCTTCGAACACTCCAATCCTCATCCAAGGCGAGTTGGGTGAGGAGTTCAGGTGGAGTTGAAGAATTACGGGCAACAGCCATTCGAACGTCCCCGTCTGGGTCTTCCGCGAGTTCGGTGAGGACGTCAGGCGGTGTTGAAGGATTCCCAGCATCACTGATTCTTTTGCTCCTAGCCTTTTCCTGTGGCTGGTAAAGCGCCGCTCGCTGAACCTCCGGATCAACATCTTTCGATAACTCATCTAACAGCTCCGTGGGCGTATTAAAGTTTTTTGCTACGTTCATACGGATCCAATCACTAAGGTCCCCATCGTGGTTTCGACCCAACAATTCCAAAAGGAAAACGGGGCAATCCTGCCGTAGGGCGAGAATACTTTTGACCGTCCCGCCCTCTTCCTTCAAGAGCCACCGGTCTGGTCGGGATGCAATGAACACCATTAAGTTTGTGCTGAGGTTCGGATTAGAGGAAATTAGGGCACAAGGCACATATTCGTTCTCATCGTCTAAAAGTTGCATTAGAAGCTTTTCTGGCGCATTTGGATTGACAGCAACACCGCAGCGAACAGACTCGTCAGAATTCCCTGCCAGTTCAAACAGCAAGTCTTCGCTGCACGATGGATTGGATGCAACCGCTCCGTGTATGCACCTCACCCAGGTGGAAGTTGAAATGCAATCATCAACGAAGTCATTCTCAGCCCTTACCAATGATTCGAGAACAGCTAACGGAGTTGATGGGTTGGCAGCAACTTCAGCGCGAATGCCAACATCGTCGCTCGTTGCTAACGCCCGCAATTCCAATTCCGGAGTAGTCGGATCCGATGGATCACCTAATGACTCTTCAAAACCCACAATTCCCCCCTCATTGGTTGATGAACACAATCATGCCAGCAGGGTGTGCCAGTGGTAGGCGACTTGGGTTGGAACTGGTTAGCACTGTTGGGTTACGACTAGGCCCTTAGGCGTGATCTGCTTTGGGATAGGGAAAGTCCACCCGCCCGATAGGTGCGCTGCATCAAAGTCGGTTAACGCCGATTTGCTTTCACTCCCACTATTTTCCAAATGTCGGCGAAACTGGGCGTCTTTAGTCGAAGGTTGTGGTCATAAATGTGGGCAAAGGCTCTTTAGCCCGTACGTGTGCTGGGAAGAATTGGTCAAGCTATGTACCCGGCCTACAGGCCGACTCGTCCGCCACCCCTTGTGGACAGAGGGGTGTTGAGTTTCGTCTGAGCGCTGGTCCACATGCGGTCCACATTTAAAGCGTTAAAATTTGATGTTTCCGTAGAAGTATCTGGTCCAGTTCCCGCAGTTCTCACTCTGAGGCCGGGGTTCGTTGTTTACGCTAGTCAGAACCGAATTGAAAGGCACAGCGATGATGGATAACGACGCTTCAACTGAAGTGACCAGCACTAGTCGTCAAAAGCGCCAACGGCGACGGGTGATTATTGGTGCGGTTGCAGCTGTTGCTGTTATCGCTGTGGTTGTTCCTGTTGTGCTAAATAGTGGGCTCGGCTCTAACTCTTCACGAGCGGGAGTGGCGACGAGATGTCCCGCCCTTAACCAGGGTCAAAAGCCAAACATCACACCGGCTCCCAATATTGACTGGAGCGATTGCGACCTGAGCGGCGCGGATTTGACCGGTGCCGATCTGACCGGTGCGGATTTGAGCAGAGCAAACATGACTGGTGCTGCAATCACGAATGCCGTGTTTACAGGCGCTACCTTAAATGGCATCCGCGAGAGTCGCGCGCTCACTGGGCAACCGAGATCTTTGCCAACATCCTGGCTGTGGGTGACGCAGGGATATTTGATCGGCCCCGGCGTCAACCTCTCAGGAGAGGACCTTTCAGACAGTGGGGCAAACGGTGCATACCTAGCCGGTGTGAACCTCACGGGTGCAAACTTGACCGGTGCGTACCTTTTGTATGTTGATTTCACCGGGGCAAAGTTCACTAACGCGACCTTGACGGGGGCACAGTTTGCCCAGGGGGCTTCAGGGCTCCTAGTCAGCGGTGCTACTTGGCTCAACGCCACTTGCCCGAACGGCTCTAACGCAACCCTCGCCGGCGCTGGCACCTGCATCCGTCAAGGCGGCGGGCTGTAAACACGGGCCATGGGAAAACACAGGCCCTGGGAAAACACAGGCCCCGCGGTATGTCGCAGGTCAAAGGCAGTGAGCTGCGGTAGGTAGCGCAGTGGGTGCGCCTGAGTGCGTAGGCGAAGTCACCTGTGGTGCCAGTAGGAGCAACTTGCCAGCGTTCAGCTGACGGGACCGTAACCTTCAGGCCACAGTGTGGTGGGCCACGCACCAGCAGGCCACGAATCAATCTTGCCAAAGTTGTGAGGAAGAATCGCGCCTTCCAGATTTGACCCTGACATGTTCGCGCCGGTCAGGCTCGCGCCTGAAAGGTTCGCCCCCGTCAGATTTGCATTCCATAGGTCCGCACCGCTCAGGTCCGCATTCGACAGGTTTGCGCCAGTGAGATCAACCTCGCACAAGAACGCACGGCACAGGTTCGCGCCGCTGAGATCAACTTCGCACAGGTTTGCACGCCACAAGTTAGAGCTGCTCAAGTCCGCATTGCTCAAGTCGGCACCACTGAAGTCGCGACTAGCAAGTTGGCCACCGTTTAAGTCAATACTCGAGTCCATGTGCTCAGCTCCATTTTTTAGCCACCACCGTGACAGCAACAAGGTCCACAAACTACCGGAACAACCACGCGTTGTCCTGAGCAGCAATCAACAAACAACCTAGGCATGGTCTAGGAAATGGCTAGTAGGTGAACGCAGGTGTGCAGGGGCGAACTCAGCTCCGAAACCCGGCAGGTTCGTACGAGAAATTGGTTTCGTACCTAGTCTGTGTGCATGAGTCAAAAGATCTGGCCGCAGGTCGTGGGTTTACTCAAAGCGGCTCACTTTGGTCCTACCGTGCTGGTCGTCAGCATCACCTTTGTCCTAGCGCTGACTCAGTTCTCGATCGGCGATGCTGCCTTCATCGCGCTTGCCTTCCTTTTGGGGCAGCTGGTCGTTGGTTGGACTAACGACCTCGTAGATTTCCCACGAGACAAAGCCGCTGACAGGTTGAACAAGCCGCTAGTGGCCGGAACTATCACCGAATCGACGCTGAAAATCTGCGTTGTCGTCGCTCTAGTCAGTGCGCTCATCATTTCGCTAGTGAGCCCACTGGGAATTAGTGGAAGCGCAGTGCACTTCCTTGCTTTACTCAGCGCTACTGCTTACAACGTGAAGCTAAAGTCGACGGTGCTTTCCGTGGTGCCCTATGTGTTTTCGTTCGGAGCGCTTCCCTGGGCGATCTATCTGGCCGCTGGGACGCATCCACCGACCTGGATTGTCTTGGGCTTCATCCTGTTTGCTTCAGCATTTCACTTCTTGAACGTGCTTAAAGATTTGGAAACCGATGTTGCTCAACAGGTAATGGGATTGCCACAAGTTTTGGGGCGCACCAAGAGCATTGTTACCGCCGCGATTCTGGCGGTATTGGGCATTGTGGATGTGGTGATTGCGAATACGGTCCTCTAGCGGCATGGGGGATCGCAGAACACACCCCAGAGGAGATGGACACACCCCCCGAGGTGGGGAAGTATCAACTGACTTGGTCATCTGGCCCAGCGACATGAGTAGCAACAAGGAGACCCATCGTGACCGAAACGGAACTGACCTCGCAAGAACAACGTTTCGAATCCGAGCACATTCATGCTTCGCCAAGGGTTTTACTCCTGGCCGCGATCGGCCTTGTTTTTTATGGTGTCGGTAACCCGTTACGACTGGTTGGGCAATTCTC
>CAIXNN010000025.1 GCA_903920865.1 uncultured Actinomycetes bacterium | reverse complement strand
TGGCGACTTGGGAACTTTGACTTAGAGCATTGACCTTGCCCTGCAAACGAGAGATTTCAGCATTGCGCTTGAGAATTTGTAATTGGCGAGCCGAAATCAAGTCGGTGAGTTGAGTCCTGCGTTCGGCTCGCAGGTCTGTTCCGTGGGCCGTGGCAGCACCAGAGACGACGAGGAATCCAGCTGCCACAGCAACCAGCGGCACCGCAACTTTCCATACGGTGCTGCCTTTTGGGGCCGAAATTTGGGTCTCGGCGTCCTTTGAAGCCTTCACATCCCCTACGCTAACGGTGTCCGCAAACGCAAGGAGACCCATCGTGCCCAAGTCGCGTGTTCGCAAGAAAGCGTCCACCTACACGCCGCCATCAGTTGTCGCTGAGCGTAAGGCGGTAAAGGTTGGGCCCAAGCCGTGGGTTGCCCCGTTGATGATCGGGCTTTTCCTCTTTGGTCTGCTCTGGATTGTGGTCTTCTACATCACCCGGGGAGACCTTGCCGGGATGCGCAACCTAGGCAACTGGAATCTGGCAGTGGGCTTTGCCTTCATCGCTGCTGGCTTCGTGGCCGCTACCCGCTGGCGCTAAATTACACGCTTGTTATTCATCCACACCCGCTATCCACAGTGTGGATAGTTTTGCCGGCTTAAAAGCCCCGCAGCTGTTGGACTCGATACATAACTAAAGCAACCATAATCACAATAACCACAGCAATCCCACTGAACACAACTACCTGGGCAGCCGGCTGGTGTGAGACAACAGCCCCGCCAGGAGTTAATCCACCCCTGGTTGCCCTGGACCTATCGCGTTGGACCAGGACCGGACCATAGGCAAATAACGCGGCTACCACGGAACCCACGATCAAGCCGCCAACGTGAGCTCGCCAATCAATGGAGGGAACCACGAAACCAAACGCAAGGTTGATCCCAATGAAGACCAGGACGCTGGTCACTTCCTCACGCATCGCTGCCCGCACCACCAAAGTGGCGCCCATAAGTCCAAAGATCGCTCCTGATGCCCCAACTGAGGGGGTATTGGAAGCACTAAAGGTCAGCGAGACCACCGATCCGCCAACGGCTGAGAGGACATAAAGGGTGATGAATCTCGCGCGGCCAAGGGCCTGCTCCAACGATGGACCAAACAGATACAGCACGTACATATTAAAAAGAATGTGCACGATCGAACCGTGCATAAAGGTCGCTGTGACAATCCGGTAATACTGACCTGCCGCAACCCCGATTGCCTCTCCTTGTGCATTAAGTGCGTACCCGAGCAGGGAGAAACGCTCAATGCTGGCGTTGAATCCAATGAGGTACTGGAGAATGAACGCCGCCACATTGATCCCAATCAGCGTCTTAGTAACGACCGCACCTTCTGCGATTTGGCCACCAAAACGGGTCCTGGGTTTGCGCACAGCAGCTTGTCCTGCAGCTAGGCAGTCTGGGCACTGAAAGCCCACTGCAGCTGAGGTCATGCAGTCTGGACAGATCGGTCGTTCACACCGACTACACCGGATATATGTCTGACGGTCTGGGTGCCGGTAACACACCGGACCAACAGCTGAACTAGTCACGGCTTTCAATAACAACAGATTCAATGACGACATCGCCCAGTGGCTTATCGCCAGGTGCCGTTGGGGTCGTGCCGATGGCGTCGACAACATCGCGACTGGCTTGGTCCTCTACCTCACCAAAGATGGTGTGCTTGAAATTCAGGTGCGGAGTCTGGCCCAACGTAATGAAGAACTGGGATCCGTTGGTTGCCGGTCCCGCATTAGCCATTGCCAACAGGTAGGGCTTGTCGAAGGCAAGCTCTGGGTGGAACTCGTCATCAAAGGTGTACCCAGGACCGCCAAAACCCTTGCCCAATGGGTCACCACCTTGAATCATGAATCCACCAATGACACGGTGAAAGATTGTGCCGTCGTAGTAAGGACCGCTGCCGGGCTGATTGGTACGGGGGTCAACGTAATCCTTAGTGCCCTGGGCCAATTCGACAAAGTTGCGAACCGTCTTCGGCGCGTGGTCGGCAAACAAGCGGATCACGATGTCGCCCTTGTTGGTCTTCAAGGTTGCGAACTGAGTCATGGGCACTCCCGAGTGTGAAGTAGATTGGAACCACATCCTATGCCGTCGCCTTGGAGCATGCCGTGAGTGCAAACCCCACTATTGAACGCCCTGCCTTTGCCGACGGGTACCAGCCCGCCGAACCCATTGCCTTTGATCCAAAACCTTGGACTGAAGTGGCCGAGATCATGAACACCACGACCAGTTACTTATTCGCCACTACTCGCGCCGATGGGCGGGCACACTCAACGCCAGTGTGGGGATTGATCGTGGATGGAAACTTCGTATTTAGCACGGCACCACAATCTGTCAAGGCCAAGAATCTGTATCGTGATCCTCGATGCTTTATTCAGATGCAAATCAATGAGAATGTTGTTCTCATGGACGGCGTAGCAACCCCAGCAGATCCTGCCTTTGTCAGTGGGGACGACTTTCTGGACCGGTATGAGGCCAAATATCACCATCGCCCCAAGCCTGAAGACATGGCCGGTTCTGGGTGGATCGTCAAACCTGTGACAGTGCTGTTTTGGAATGAGCACGCCATGCTCGAATCCCAAGCGCGCTACCGCTTCGAATAGTCACCACGGACCGCACGCAGAGCCAAAAGGGTCAACGCGTAATCTGTACCAGCCCCAAAGCACCATTCGGGGACGTAGCTCAATTGGCAGAGCACCGCCTTTGCAAGGCGGGGGTTAGGGGTTCGATTCCCCTCGTCTCCACAATGAGAAACCTCGCACAACGTGCGGGGTTTTCTTATTGTGCGAGTCGATCAGCGGGGAATCGGGAGGAGCTCACCCTTGGGGTGAGCGACGGCTCCCCTCGTCTCCACAATGAGAAACCTCGCACAACGTGCGGGGTTTTCTTATTGTGCCCAGTAGCACTGAGCCACACAGGACCTAAGTCCGGTGACTGCCTTTTGGCATTTCCCTAAGCCCTGCCTTCTGCGATGCTCAATGAGATGACACATCAGTTGCAGCCAGCGGACGTGACCAGGCCGGTCACGATGGAGCGAACGTTGGGCTTGTGGAAAGTCACTGCCAGCGGCGTGGGGATCATTGTTGGCGCCGGCATCTACGTGCTGATCGGCGATGCAGCTGGCCTAGCCGGCCCGCGAGTGTGGCTGTCTTTTGTCATCGCGGCCACCTTGAGTGCTCTATCGGCCCTGAGTTACGCCGAACTTGCTTCTATGTATCCAAAAGCCGGAGCGGAATTCGAATACACCTCACACGTGTTCCCCGCCTGGCTATCGTTCCTCATTGGTTGGATCATGTTTGTTGGTCTCATCGTTGCCAGTGCAGCAGTGGCCTTAGGTTTTGGTCAGTACCTACAAAACTTCGTCACACTCCCGCCGACCTTCGGGGCACTGGCCTTATTGATGCTCATCGCAGCGCTGGCGCTTTCGGGAATTCGCCGATCATCCACCGTCATTGTTGCCTTAAGCCTGCTCCAGGTCGGCGGACTGCTGCTTGTTATTGCCGTCGGGCTCCCCGATATTGGTTCGGTCAATCTGTTCGCCGGAAATCACGGTGGCGGTGGCCTAGTTAGTGCAGCAGCTTTGGTGTTCTTTGCCTTCATTGGGTTCGATGAAGTCACCACCCTGTCTGAAGAAACAAAGAATCCAACCCGAACGATCCCGCGAGCCCTCTTACTAGCCCTAGCGTTATCCACCTTGCTCTACATCGCCGTAGCCATTTCCGCGGTAAGCGTGCTTGGGGCTAATGCGCTGAGCACCTCACCCCATCCCCTCGCCGATGTTCTTGACCACAAGTTCGGCAGCAACGGCGGTGCACTGGTAGCCGTCATTGCGCTGGTGGCCACAGCCAACACCACCTTGCTCTGCCTGACGGCATCGTCTCGACTGCAATACGGGATGGCGCGCGCTGGGGCGCTGCCACGAACATGGGGACAATTGGGGCCTGCCTCCCGAGCTCCCAGAGTGGCCATTGGTATCTCTGTCATCGGCGCAGCAATATTTATTGCCATTGGAAAACTTGATGTGGTCGCCAGCGTGACCAATGTGGCGATCTATCTGGTGTTCATTGCTGTCAATATCGCGGTCATCATTTTGCGATTCACTCAACCAGATCTTGATCGGCCATTTCGCTCGCCGCTGTCCATCAAACGGGTACCCCTGATGCCCATACTGGGTCTGCTTGCCGTCTTCCTGATGTTCCCGTCGCTTCCCAAGTCATCACTGGTTCTTGGCGCAGTGCTTTGCCTGGTTGGGATAGCTGTTTACTTCGTGTCTACAGGTCGCCGATCAGCTCAACGCGCACGTTCGAACTAAGAGACTCACCCTGTAATAGGGCAACTGCCTGCGAGGAACCACTATTTGCCTTAAACCAATTCGCCGTCCAATTCGCCGCAGCTTCAACGGATGCATCTTGGTCCCATTGCATCGCGGCTCGATCGGGATTGGCCCCTTCAGGGTTATCAACATCGGTCAAGAAGAAATGATTGCCCCCCTCAATGGTGACAAATGCGCGCGGAAGCACACCATTGACAGCAGCAAACGTACGTGCAGCTTGATCCAAAGTCACCACATCATCAACGGAGCCTTGCATAAAGGCCAATGGCACTGAATTTGTCACCGGCACTGGGTCGCCAGTTCTCGGCGGAGGAATGTTATGTGTCGCGTTAACTACGGCGGCCTTAAGTTCACTGGGTACCGACCACGGTTGATCACTCAACCCCGGTTGCGAAAAATCACCAACAACTCCCAACGTGGTACCGCCTCCCATGGAGTGGCCCACCAAGAACACCTGGCTGCGATCTACCCGGCCAGCAATCGGAGACTGCGACCGGAGATTCTCCGCCTCAACAAATTCCAACGCCCAGTTAACAAATGCCTGCTGGGGGTAATGAGCGAAATCGCCGAAGACTTCACGCTCTTGCTCCGGAGCGACCACGATAAAACCAGATTCGGCCAGCAGCGAGGCGTACTTCGTGTACATCCTCGGGTTGGTGTGCGAACCATGTATGAAAACAACGACAGGCAAACTCGTTCCCGCCAACGGAGCCCAGGCATACATCGCATCCGCTTGTTCTGACTCAACGCGATAACCCACTACCTGCGTGCTTGTAGACAAGGTCATGGTCTCTGGCCAGTGGTCACGGGTTTGAATGCCTCAGCATCGATCACACCAGCTAGTTCAAAGTGCTGTTCCAGCATGTCCTTCATCGTCACAGCCTTAATGAGCGCAAGCTCATCAGGGTCAAACTGATCATTTTCATACCAAAAACGATCGCCGGCTCTGGTGCGTCCCATTTCTTCGGCAATGATGTTCTGCATTGTTCGTCCCACAACCGATCCTTCAACGTGCGGTTCGGCCAGCAAACCAACCATCGGGTCAATGGAATCGGCGCGTCGATAGATTTCACGCACTGCCTCAGCTTTTGCAATCTCGTCGGCCGTTGGGTTGACCGGTTGGCGAGCAGTAAAGCGCAGAAAGGTCTCTAGCGGTGTGCGGCGTTCGAGCTTCTTACCCGCATCAATGAGTGCGCGCTTTTCCTTTTCACTAATGGTGTCTGCCTGCGCTTCGGAGTCCCACGCGCCTTCGTCACCAAATTCTCCGTAGGCCATGCGCACGAGGTGATACGGCGGTAATCCGTTATCGCGGCCACGTGCGAGGTCGAGGGTGAACAAGTCCGTACCACCGCTGACAAAAGCAATGTCATGAATCGCGGTGTGATACACCAACCCCACATCATGGGCTTGGGTAGCCAACATCCCGCGCAGAACGTGCTCGGGCGTTCCTCCGGCCAAACCAATGTGGCCCAACGGTGAAATTGCGTTATTGACCTGTCCGACATTTGGCAACGTTCCATCTTCGGGCATCGCCGGATGGCCGGTGTGTGCCGAGAATTTTCCTTCGCGATCGCGTGGCGCATAGGGATGCAACGCAGAATGTCCAAACCTCAACCCCAGAGTTGCAAAAGCCACACTCGTGGTTGCATCTGCGTCTTCGTCATATCCCCGATAATCGCCGATGCGTTCGGTCATGTCCGCGCCAAAGACTGCAGGTAACCACTCGTCAAAGAGCAAGTGCTGCCACACAGCAATCGTGCGGCGGCGGGCTTCTTGAAAAAGAATTTCGTCTTCCCAGTTGGGGTTTGCTTGCTCGAGTTGGGCGGCCCACCGGTTGTGTTCCCTGAAGAAAAGAATCTGCATCAGCGTCAGGCCAATGTTTTCCGACGCCCTCGGGTCGCCGGCAGTGACAACTTCTCCCGGCGGAAGGCGCATGAAGGAACTGTCAACCTTTAGGCCAGTTGTGGCCCGGCTAGCTGGCAGATTTTCCACGTCAAATGCAACTTTGATGGGCCCAAACTCAGTGCGATACGTGGCCTCACCTTGATAGTGCTCCGCGGTAAGTCGACCACCGGAAAATTCACGTAGCGCTTGATGGGTTTCTTCCTCCGGGCCGTACACCTGGGTCAGATCTAGGTACCCACTGGCCAATGTGCCTGGGTGAAATACGCCATCGACAAACTCGCCGGTGCTGGGCTTAAACGGAATCCCGCACGGTGTTCCATCAACTAGCCGGTTCTGTCCGCGGAAAGTAGCAATCGGATCTTCCGGATCTAACACCCACACAAATTGATACGGCGAGTCGGGCGTTACAAAACTCTTGTTGTTGTCAATCCAATGACCAAAGAAGTAGTTGTCCTCTTTGTCATGGTTGAGGAACTGCCCGAACAAAACCGCGATCATATTTATGTTAGGCCGCACCCGATCGGTGAGAACGTGTTCGAGCCCATAGAGGCGGCGACTAATCGTGCGTTCATTGCCTCTATCGTGCGGGCGGCGTATTCCATCAGCGTAGGAGCTGCCCTCAAGGCCGCGGCGCATCAAACCAGGCGCACTTGCTTGCGTGGGTTGGCGGCGGTTGTTATCGCGGCCATCAAGGGAACGATATTCGGCAGCAATACTCACGTACGTCTACCGAAGGTCAGGTTCTTCGGTGGGCTCTTCGGTGAAGGACGTGGCATCTGTCCACAGCGAGTCATAGGCCTTGGCATCATTTACCGACTTGTAGATCCAGGCTGCTACTGCGCCTAGACCGATGAGAACCAGAAACTTCCGCATGATGCCTCCAACCTACTACTAGCTAGTGGGCCTAGGAGGACTTGAACCTCCGACCACTTCCTTATCAGGGAAGCGCTCTAACCGTCTGAGCTATAGGCCCGAATGAGTACGAAATCTATCCCACACCACAGCGTGAGATAGATGAGGGCTAGTCCTCCACTAAAACAATTTGAAGACCACCAACAAAATAAGCGGCCAGGTTGTACAAACTCGCTAACAAGGCACTAATCGCGGTCGTCAACAAAACTTGGACAATGGCTACAACAGCGGTCAACGCCATGACTGGGCCGAAGCCAAACAGGGTTTGTGGATCCACTGAACTGCCGAATACGTCCGTGGTCGTGCGCCCAACTGAATCAAACACGCCCGCCTGACTAAACAGCAACCACAGCAGCGCCACGGCAACGGCGATGGCAATAGCAATGCCCAAACTCACAATAAACGCAAGCTTGGCCAATGACCAAGGATCAATTCGCTTCAACCTCAAACGGGCCCGCCGAGCATTCGGCATGCCATCAGATAGTTGAGATGAACTCACGAATCTAGGTCCTGCTCGGTCACGTCCGTAGCCGAGTTCTCACTCTCAATTCCTTCTTGGTCATCGGTGTCATCATCATCTGATTCAGCATTGCGAGCAATTGCGAGCACCGCATCACCCTCAACCAAATTCATATATTTCACACCCATGGTGTCGCGGCTTGTGGGGTTTACCTCATCAACTCGCGAGCGAATAACTCCACCATTAGAGGTCACAGCTAGCACCTCATCAGTTGCATCAACAACGAGTGCACCAGCAAGGGCCCCGCGCTGGTCGACCAACTTCATCGCCTTAATTCCAAGGCCCGAACGGTTTTGGACTCGGTATTGCTCAACCGGTGTTCGCTTGGCAAAACCTCCATCTGTGACGGTAAATACGAACGCGCCGTCACGAACGACCGACATTGAGAGCAGCCCGTCGCCGGCGCGGAACTTCATACCCGTCACACCAGCTGTCGCCCGGCCCATCGGTCGAAGTTGGGCATCATCGGCGGTGAACCTAACCGACATTCCCTTGCGCGAAACTAACAACAGGTCATCGGTGGGCGAGACAAGTTCGGCGCCGATGACTTCGTCATCATCTTGCAGATTGATCGCGATCAAGCCACGAGAGCGATTGGAATCAAACTCATCCAACTTAGTCTTCTTTACTTTGCCCTTTGCCGTGGCAAGCACCAGGTACGGCGACTGTCCATAGTCGCGCAAGGTCAATACCTGCGCGATAGATTCATCGGGTTGAAATTCCAACAGGTTGGCCACGTGTTGGCCACGTGCATCGCGACCGGCCTCTGGCAATTCATAAGACTTGGCTCGATAAACCCGGCCACGGTTAGTGAAGAACAACAACCAGTGATGGGTCGTGGTGGTGAAGAAGTGCTCGACGATGTCGTCTTGCTTCAACGCCGCACCGCGCACACCCTTGCCGCCACGCTTTTGGGAGCGATAGAGGTCAACCTTGGTGCGCTTGGCGTACCCGCCACGCGTAATGGTGACGACCACATCTTCTTCAGCAATCAGATCTTCGGCCCGCATCTCGCCTTCAGCGGCAACAAAGCCAGTGCGACGCTCGTCGCCGTACTTGTCAACGACGTCAGCCAGCTCTTCGCTAACAATCTCCCGCTGGCGTTGCGGACTTTCCAAAATTGCCGTGAGCTCAGCAATTTCACGCTCAATTTCGGCGGCTTCGTCAATGATTTTTTGGCGCTCAAGGGCTGCCAACCGGCGCAATTGCATATCCAAAATGGCCGTGGCCTGAATTTCATCAATTCCAAGCAACTCGATCAGGCCGTTGCGGGCAATCTCCACGCTCTCACTGCGACGAATCAAGGCGATCACGTCATCAAGTGCGTCTAGTGCCTTGAGGTAGGCCCGCAAAATGTGTGCGCGCTCTTCCTTCTTGCGCAACCGGAACTTGGTGCGGCGAACTATAACTTCAATTTGGTGAACGATGTAGTGCGTAACAAATTCGTCTAACCGCAACGTGCGCGGAACGCCATCAACCAAGGCAAGCATGTTCGCACCGAAGGTGTCCTGCAGTTGCGTGTGCTTGTACAAGTTGTTCAAGACGACTTTGGCAACCGCATCGCGCTTAAGGACGACGACCAGGCGCTGACCAAGTCGTTCGTTACCTTCGTCTCGCACATCGGCGATACCGGCAACGCGTCCTTCTTTGACCAAGTCCGCAATCTTCAGCGCAAGGTTGTCTGGGTTGACCTGGTAGGGGAGTTCACTGACCACCAAGCACGTGCGGTTGTTGATTTCCTCAACCTCAACCACTGCTCGCATCGTGATCGAGCCGCGTCCCGTGCGGTACGCATCTTCAATGCCAGCGCGGCCAACGATGAGCCCGCGGGTAGGAAAGTCTGGTCCCTTGACTCGCTCAAGCATGGCTTCCAAGAGCTCATCACTGGAAGCGTCGGGGTTCTGCAGCGCCCACTGGACGCCACTGGCGACTTCGGTCAGGTTGTGTGGCGGGATGTTCGTCGCCATTCCCACGGCGATACCCGAGCTGCCATTGACGAGCAGGTTCGGAAAGCGGCTGGGAAGCACGTCGGGTTCTTGTGCTCGACCGTCGTAGTTCGGCGAGAAGTCAACAGTGTCTTCATCAATGTCGCGCATGGCTTCCATGGCCAACGGAGCAAGTCGACATTCGGTGTAACGCATTGCGGCGGCGGGGTCGTTGCCAGGAGAGCCAAAGTTGCCGTTGCCGTCAACTAACGGATAGCGCAGCGACCACGACTGGGCCAAACGCACGAGTGCGTCATAGATCGCACTGTCGCCGTGCGGGTGGTATTGACCCATGACGTCACCGACAACACGCGAACACTTGGAGTATCCGCGGTCCGGTCGATAGCCGCCGTCGAACATTGCGTAGAGCACTCGACGGTGCACCGGCTTGAGGCCGTCACGAACGTCGGGCAAGGCACGACCGACGATGACACTCATCGCATAGTCCAAGTAGGACCGCTGCATCTCGACTTCGAGATCAACCGGTTCTACGCGCGAAATCGGCGAATCAGTGGGGGTCTGCGTCACGTCTGTTTTCCTTTCGGGAGGTCCTCCATTCCTAGGCCAGGCCTAGATATCGAGGAACCTCACGTCCTTGGCATTGCGCTGAATAAAGGATCTGCGGGCTTCTACGTCTTCGCCCATCAAGACGGAGAAAAGGGCATCCGCTTGGGTGGCATCATCAAGGGTGACTTGCAGCAAGATGCGTTGGTCCGGATCCATCGTGGTGTCCCACAACTCCTTGGCTGGCATCTCACCCAAACCTTTGAAGCGCTGGATTCCGTCTTCCTTGGGAAGCTTTTTGCCATTGGCGATGCCGGCTTCAATAAAGGAATCACGTTCGCGATCGCTGTAGGCATATTGCACATCGCCGCGACCAGACCACTTCATTTTGTACAACGGCGGTTGCGCCAGATAGACGTTGCCTTCTTGGATCAGCGGGCGCATAAAGCGGAACAAGAGCGTGAGCAACAACGTGCGGATGTGTTGACCGTCAACGTCGGCGTCAGCCATCAAGATGATCTTGTTGTAACGCAGCTTCGCCATGTCGAAGTCGTCGTGGATACCCGTACCCAACGCCGTGATCAAGGCTTGCACTTCGTTGTTTTGCAACACCCGGTCAATGCGCGACTTTTCAACGTTCAAGATTTTGCCTCGAATGGGCAAGATGGCTTGGAATCGTGAGTCACGACCACCCTTGGCCGAGCCGCCGGCGCTGTCACCCTCAACGATGTAGAGCTCGCACTCTTCGGGGTTAGTGGACTGGCAGTCACTGAGCTTGCCGGGCAGACCGCCGGACTCCAATAGCCCCTTGCGGCCTCGAGCCAGGTCACGAGCCTTACGAGCAGCCATTCGGGCACTAGATGCAGCCACCGCCTTGCGGACGATTTCGCGTCCCTCGGTGGGGTTTTGCTCGAACCATTCACCCAGGCGTTCGTTGGTCACCTTTTGCACAAAGGATTTGGCTTCGGTGTTACCCAGTTTGGTTTTTGTTTGGCCTTCAAACTGTGGCTCGCCCATTTTGATACTCACGATTGCGGTTAAACCTTCGCGCACATCATCACCGGTGAGGTTGGTGTCCTTTTCTTTCAACAAGTTCCAGTCGCGTCCAAACTTATTGACCAACGTTGTCAGCGCGGCGCGGAAACCTTCTTCGTGCGTGCCACCTTCTTGTGTGTTGATCGTGTTAGCAAAGGTGTACACCGATTCGCTAAAGCCTGAGTTCCACTGCATGGCCACTTCAACACTCATGACCTTCTTCGGGTCTTCAGTTTCGTAACTCAAGATCGAGGGGTGAGCGGTGCCCTTTGAAGCGTTGATGTGCTTCACGAAATCGACTAAACCGCCTTGGTAACACCAGGTGGTCGAGCGTGGCTCACCAGTTTCGTCCTCTTGACCCGCCCGCTCATCGGTGAGCACCAAAGTCAGGCCCTTATTGAGGAAAGCCATCTCTTGGAACCGTCTGGCAAGGGTTTCAAAGTCGTAAACGGTGGTTTCAAAAATCTCGCCGTCGGCCCAAAAGGTGACCTGAGTTCCGGTCTCGTCGGTGGCTTCATTTTGCTTCAGAGGTTCAACGGGTGCGCCGTACTTGTAGGACTGCGTGTAACGCGCGCCATTGCGCCGTACCTCAACATCAAGATTTGTTGATAGTGCGTTAACAACCGAAACACCCACGCCGTGCAATCCGCCCGAGACGGCATAACCGCCACCACCGAACTTCCCACCAGCGTGAAGAACAGTGAGCACAACTTCAATAGCAGGGCGTCCTTCGGTTTCCACAATGTCAACGGGAATTCCGCGGCCGTTGTCGCGAACGCGAACGCCGCCATCAGCGAGAAGTGAAATCTCAATTCGATCGCAATGTCCTGCTAACGCTTCGTCAACAGAGTTGTCGACAACTTCGTAGACCAAGTGGTGCAAACCGCGCTCGCCGGTGGATCCGATGTACATTCCTGGACGTTTACGAACTGCATCAAGACCTTCAAGGACTTGAATTGCACTGGCGTCATACGACACGTGGGTCTTGCCTCCCAGCTCAGACCAATGATTGAAATCAGTGGCCACTAGTTAAAAATGTGGGCGCAGTCAGAGGTTCGTGGGAAGGACCATCACCGCTGTTCCAATCCTAGTGGTTCACACAGACGGGTAATGATCTAAGGGCCTACATTGCGGTTTTACCGCGAGTGGCCCCTGATCTTGTGTCCCCCCACGCCAACCTGTGGATAACTCGTATCGGTGGAAATGGGTGGAATAGGACCCGATTTTGCCCGTTGGAGGCCTGAGTGCAGCCAACAGTTCAGCAGTTACCCGTAGGTGTCCCGCGGGCCTCGACCAGGCACCGACCGAGGCCCCTTCTTCCACGATGGTGAGCGTGGTCCGAGCACCTGGACTTTTTGCACTACATCCTTACCGATTTCCTCATCAAGTCGGCGAAGCACGGTTGCTGTTAACAAGCGCATTTGCGTGGCCCAAGCTGTCGAATCTGCCTGGACGATAAACTCTCCGGAACGAAAAGCCTGCGGTATTACATGACTTGCTACGTCATCGCCAACGATGCTCGGCCATTGCGAAAGGATCGTTCCGATAGACAGTGGTGCAATCCATTGTTGTTCGTTAGCTAGTTGATTAACGACATCACCAACCCGTTGCGGATCGCGTTCATCTGGTCCGGCGCCCGAGCGTTGGTCATCGGTGGTGCGTCGGCGTCGTTGCAGCCACTTTGACCGTTGTGGCTTCGGGCGATCTTTAGCTTGTTTACGCGCTCGCGAGAGTGCATCTTGGGCTGCGTCTTGATTTTGTGTCGGCTCTTCTTCACTCATAGCGCAGGTGCCACACTTCCGCGTACAACCTCAAAACGAGTTCCACCAAGAAAATCTGGCACATCATTGGCTACCGCAGCAGTGATTAAGACTTGCTCTGCTGTGCTTATGGCGTTGGCTAAACGTTGCCTGCGGTCGACATCTAATTCCGCGAAAACATCATCGAGAATTAGCACCGGATCACCGCCTCCACGTAGATCTTCACGCAACATTTGATAGGAGGCGAGCCTAAGTGCTAGCGCCACCGACCATGATTCGCCGTGGCTGGCGTACCCCTTCGCGGGTAGGCCCCGAAGGCCCAAAAATAAATCGTCACGCTGTGGTCCGACCAAGGTCAACCCCCGATCGAGTTCATTTTTCCGTTGCTCCACCAAGGTGACCCTAAATTGGGATCGCACCTGTTCAAGATCAGTTGTTAAGTCATCACTGACCGAGCTGCGGTACTCAAGAAAAGTATCGCCAGATTCGGGAGCTAAGTCACTGTAGGCAAATGTGACAAGAGGTTGCAGTTGGTTGATGAGATTGAGCCTGGCCAGGATTAATTCACTTCCCAGATTGACAAGTTGTTCGTCCCACACTTGCAGCGTTGACTCAAGATTTTCAGTTTGTCTGTTTGCTCGCGCCGATTTCAAAAGGGAGTTTCGTTGTTTAATCACCCGATCCAAGTCCGAGCGAACCGCAGCGAAACGTGGGAGTTGAAGGGTAAGTAGTTCGTCCAAGAATCGGCGGCGTTCGTTGGGGTCGCCCTTAACCAAAGCCAAATCTTCAGGTGCGAACAAAACGGTGCGAAGAGTGCCCAGGATGTCTCGTGGTTTGGCTACTGGGTTGTTATTTAGGCGAGCCCGGTTGGAACCACTAGTTGAAATTTCAAGATCAATATCAATCGAACGCCCATCACCGACCACGGTGCAGCGAACAAAGGCCTTGTCGTTGCCTTCATTGACTAAGGGGGCATCTGTTGAGACCCGATGGCTACTGAGAGTGCCTAGATATCGCAAAGCTTCGACAAGGTTGGTTTTCCCTTGTCCGTTTTTGCCTATGAAAACAGTTACACCTGGTGCAAGTTCGACGAAGGCTTCAACGTAGGACCGGTAATTAGTGAGCTCGAGTCGTTGGACATACATGCTTAACTCACAAATAAGTCTGTGAGAGTCAATGTCATCCGGAAATACGCACAGGCATTAACAGGTAACGATAACTTTGATCCGCCGCTGTTGCTGCGTCAAGTGCCCCGGTGAGTACGGCTGGTTTACTTGAAGAAACAAAAGCCATCGACACAAAATCACCCACGACGGCATTTAAACCATCAATAAGGTATTGCGGATTAAAGGCGATGAGAACATCGTCTCCACTGACTTGAGCTTCTATAGCTTCACTAGCTTGAGCTTCATCACCAGTGCCGGCCTCAAGTGATAACCCATCACTTGTGAAGGCCAAGCGAATTGGGGTGTTCCTTTCAGCAACCAAAGAAACACGTTTTACAGCTTCAAGTAGAACACTCTTTTCAATCAAGGCAGTGGTACTTGAGGTTTCTGGAAATAGTGATCGGTATTTCGGAAATTCCCCATCAATGAGCCTGGTTGTGGTGGTGCGGCCGGCACCTGAGAAACCAACCAGTGATTCCACTGCGCCATCACGAACACTAAAAGCAAGCTCAATATTTTGAGCTGTGGTGAGCGCTTTGGCTGTTTCGTTAAGGGTGCGGCCTAGAACTAATGCGGTCGCTGAGACGTTACTTACTTTTGAATCCCAGGTGATTTCTCGAACTGCTAATCGATAACGATCAGTGGCTGCCAGGGTTAATGTATTTCCCTCAATTTCAATTCTAATCCCGGTTAATGCAGGAAGAGTTTCATCTCGGCCAGAAGCAATGGCCACTTGCGCTACAGCAGTGGTGAAAAGTGTTCCATCAACTAGTCCACCGATTTGTGGCATATCCGGAAGTTTTGGATAGTCCTCAACTGAGAGTGTTAACAAAGTAAACCGAGAGGTCCCGCATTCAAGATTTACTTTTTGACCATCGGTAGCAATAGTGACCGGCATGTTTGGTAGGGCCCGTGAAATATCTGCTAACAACCGACCGGAAACAAGGACTTTGCCAGCTTGTTCAACGGCGGCATCAATTGAGATTTGGGTTGAGACTTCAAGGTCGAAGCCAGATATTTTTAAGGTCGATGCTTCAACCTCAAGGAGTAATCCAGCTAGAACAGGAGCGGTTGGTCGAGCTGGCAGGCTCCGCGCGGTCCAAGCCACTGCGTCCGCAAGCGCCTCCCGATCAACGGTGAACTTCACCTTTGTATCCCTTCAAAGAACTAATACCGAACCGCACAGTAGCGACAAAGGCTAAAGCGGTAATCATGAGTTAAATGCTGTGGGTTGATCATGCCCGATCCACAATCCCCATGTTCTGGGATTTGAAAAGGGGAATATTTAGTAAGTTCATCATCGTAGTAGGGGTGGTGGACACTGTGGATAACTTCATTTTAGGGGCTGGTGGTTGCCCTATAAGTGAGGATAAAACCGATAGAAACCTGTGGATAACTCGTGAGCCTGGTGGATAATAACCAAACCATAGATGTTATCCACAGTAGCGGTCAGAATCTAAGGATCGATGGGATAGAAGTACACACGTTTACCCACAGGTTGTGTATGAGGCTTAAGGAACCCATGGGGTTATTGGTGTGTTTGGGACTTTATCCGGTTGGTTAGCTCAGAAACCTGGTTAAAAACACTTCTTCGCTCACCCATCAACGTTCGAATCTTTCGGTCCGCGTGCATAACTGTGGTGTGGTCACGCCCACCGAATTGCTGGCCAATCTTAGGCAGCGAAAGGTCGGTCAGCTCTCGACATAAGTACATAGTACTTAGCCATAAAGCCACCTGTAAGCGGAATACCAGCCAGAGAAAACAGGAATATTGCTGTTACAAATGCCAGTAATGGTTCTTTGCGGGCGAGGCCATTAAAGCCATCGTAGGTATAATCCTTGAGC
>CAIXNN010000024.1 GCA_903920865.1 uncultured Actinomycetes bacterium | reverse complement strand
TGGTGGTCTTAGTTTCCACCGTGATTGCCATGCTCATTCTTTCGTGGCAGTTGACAATCGTCTCAATCGTGAGTTTGCCGGTCTTTATTTGGCTGACCTCTGTGGTGGGTAAGTATCGCCGCCGGGTCAGTGCTGCAACTCAAGTTTCGCTGGCCGATATGTCGGCGATCACCGAGGAGTCCCTGAGCGTGTCTGGCGTGCTGTTGGCGAAGTCCAATGGGCAACAAGCCGGTGCATCCGATGGGTACCGCACTCAAAGCTCGGTGCTGGCCCGCCTGCAGGTCAAGCAACAAATTGTTGGCCGTGGCTTCTTCATCGTGGTTTCTTCATTCTTCTCGGTGCTTCCGGTGGCAGTGTTTGTCGTCACCGGATACGTCAACACAGGCGGAATTGTTATCACAGCCGGAACAATTCTGGCCTTCACCGGATTGCAAACCCGGTTGTTCTTCCCGCTGGGCCAGCTACTCCAAAGCACAACCGAAGTTTCTAGCTCGCTAGCCCTGTTCAACCGCATCTTCGACTACCTCGATGTTGAGGCTGACATCGTTGATAAAGATGACGCCATTGATTTGCCCCAACCCGCCTTGGGTCGGATCGAATTTGATGCCGTTCGTTTCTCCTATGACCCACGACCCAAAAAGGGTGAGCCGGTGTACGCGCTCAAGGGTGTCAACTTCACCATTGAACCCGGCATGCTCGCCGCCTTCGTCGGCCCAAGCGGGGCGGGCAAGACCACAATCTCTTATTTGGTGCCCCGGTTGTACGAAGTCACCGAAGGTGCGGTGCGTCTTGATGGTCATGATGTTCGGGACCTGACCCAAAAATCGATTGCTCAGACAATCGGAGTCGTGACCCAAGAGAGCTACCTATTCCACGCCACCATCAATGACAACATGCGCTACGCAAACCCTGAAGCCACTGACGAAGAGGTCATCGCTGCAGCCCGTGCTGCCCAAATTCATGATCGAATCATGACCTTTGAAAATGGCTACGACACGATGGTTGGCGAGCGGGGCTATCGACTCAGCGGTGGTGAAAAGCAGCGGCTATCCATTGCCCGGGTGATCTTGAAGAACCCACGCATCCTCATCCTTGACGAAGCCACCAGCGCCCTAGATACCACCAACGAGAGACTCGTCCAGGCAGCGCTTCGCCCCCTGATGAAGGATCGCACCACGATCGCGATCGCTCACCGGCTCTCGACGATCCGCTCAGCCGATGTGATTTTTGCCGTCCAGGATGGCCAAATCGTTGAACATGGCTCGCACGATGAGCTGTTGGCTACAGGCGGGGTCTACGCCGACCTTTACGAACAACAGTTTGGTGGCGGTGCCATCGAAGCTCGCTTTGAGGACGGCATCATCCTTACCGATGGCCACATTGTTCCCATGCCGTCGGCTAAGGACGACGACCATGGTTCAGCCAACGAGTCAATTGGCGCAGGCCAGCCGGCGGCAAAAAAATCTCGAATGGACGACGCGGGCCGGGCGGCCTCATCAATGCCGATGGGCTAACCGATAGACTTCAGTAGTGCCTAAAGGCGACGGTCTTTTAAATCACGATCTGCTCCCTGGCGACAAGGGACCGCAGGATGCTTGTGGCGTATTCGGAGTGTGGGCGCCTGGCGAAGAAGTCGCCAAATTAACTTTCTACGGACTTTACGCATTACAACATCGCGGTCAAGAATCAGCAGGTATGGCCGTCTCGGATGGTCGCCACATCGTGGTTTACAAAGAAATGGGTTTGGTCTCGCAGGTCTTCACCGAAGGTGCACTTGAATCGCTGAGCGGTCACTTGGCTATCGGCCACACGCGATACTCCACAACGGGTGCATCTGTTTGGGAAAATGCACAACCGACGTTTCGCGCGACCGCGACCGGAAGTATCGCTCTTGGCCACAACGGAAACTTAACCAACACCGGCGAACTTGCCAAGATTTTGAATCAACGTCGAAATACCGGCGAATTGAACTTCCCGGGAAGTTTTTCCACCACTCCACAATCAACAAGCGACACCGACTTGGTCACAGCGCTGCTGGCCTCTCATCCGGATCGGTCCCTTGAAGCCTCCGCGATGGAGGTCCTGCCGCAGTTGCGCGGGGCGTTCTGTTTGGTCTTCATGGACGAATCCACCTTGTATGCCGCGCGCGACCCGCAAGGCATCCGTCCGATGGTGCTCGGTCGCCTTGAGCGCGGTTGGGTAGTGGCCAGCGAGACGGCGGCCCTGGACATCGTTGGTGCAAGTTTTGTTCGCGAAATTGAACCGGGCGAGCTCATCGCTATTGATGAAGATGGCTTGCGATCACAGCACTTTGCAACCCCTGAGCCCAAAGGTTGCTTATTTGAATACGTTTACCTTGCTCGCCCCGACACCACAATCGCTGGCGTAGGAGTCAACGAAGCCCGCGTTGAGACTGGTCGTCGCTTAGCTCGTGAAGCTCCCGTCGATGCTGACCTTGTCATCCCGGTTCCTGAATCAGGAACTCCCGCAGCTATTGGCTACTCACAAGAAAGCGGCATTGTTTATGCCCAGGGTCTTGTTAAGAATGCCTACGTCGGTCGAACCTTTATTCAACCCAGTCAAACCATTCGCCAACTCGGAATTCGACTCAAGCTCAATCCCCTGCGTGATGTTATTGAAGGCAAGCGCCTGGTGGTCGTTGATGACTCCATAGTGCGCGGTAACACCCAACGTGCACTGGTGAGAATGTTGCGCGAAGCAGGAGCCGCTGAGGTTCACGTAAGAATTTCCTCTCCACCGGTCAAGTGGCCCTGCTTTTATGGGATTGACTTTGCTAGCCGGGCTGAACTGATCGCCAATGGCCTGACCGTTGATGACATTCGAGCGTCTATCGGTGCTGACTCACTGGCCTTTGTATCTCTAGAAGAACTCATCGATGCCACCACCATCAAAAAGGATCACCTGTGCCGAGCC
Organism: uncultured Actinomycetes bacterium; assembly: GCA_903920865.1. Lineage (GTDB taxonomy): Bacteria > Actinomycetota > Actinomycetes > UBA12327 > UBA12327 > AcAMD-2. Next base: position 29,751 of record CAIXNN010000024.1, on the reverse strand, counting down.
TGCTTTGATGGGGTTTACCCCGTTGAGATTCCAGAACCAGCCTTACAGTCCAAGGCACCGGCAGAAACTCTTGTTGATCTACCAGTGGTTGGAAGTACTGGCGGCGGGGCCGCAGATGCGCTGAGTCGGCCGTGACGTCTTCCTACGCGGCTGCCGGCGTTGATGTTGAAGCAGGCGAACTGGCCGTAGCCCTGATGAAGGCTTCAATCAAGGCAACAAAGCGTCCAGAGGTTGTCGGAGATTTTGGCGGATTTGCTGGATTGTTTGATATTTCGGCTGTGAAGAATTACACCAAGCCACTACTTGCCACCTCTACTGACGGTGTGGGAACCAAAGTTGCGATCGCTCAAGCCATGGACGTTCATGACACCATCGGCATGGACCTGGTGGGCATGGTCGTTGATGACCTCGTGGTCTGTGGCGCGGAACCGCTTTTTATGACCGACTACATCGCAACTGGCAAAGTCATTCCTGCGCGCATCGCCTCAATCGTTAGCGGAATCGCAGTTGGATGCCAGAAAGCAGGATGCGCACTCATCGGTGGCGAGACTGCCGAACACCCAGGTCTGCTTAAAGAAGACGAGTACGATTTGGCCGGCGCCGGCACCGGTGTTGTTGAAGCGGATCACATCTTGGGACCCCAGAGGGTTCAAGCTGGGGATGTTGTCATCGCAATGGCCTCAAGTGGTCTGCACTCAAATGGCTACTCATTGGCTCGGCACGTGTTCTTCACGATGGCTCAGTGGAAGCTCGATCGCGCCGTACCCGAATTTGGTCGGAGCCTGGGTGCTGAACTGCTCGAACCAACAACGATTTATTCCTTGGATTGCTTGGCTATTGCTCGTGATCCTTCCCTGGACATCCACGCCTTTAGCCATGTAACCGGCGGCGGCCTTGCCGCCAATTTGGCCCGAGTTTTGCCTGCCGATTTGCATGCAGACTTGCAGCGCAACTCATGGCAGGTACCCGCAATATTTGCCACTATCGGCGAACTTGGCAAGGTTGACCGATTGGAACTCGAAAAGACTCTCAACATGGGAATTGGCATGGTGGCAGTTGTTGCAGCCAGCAGTGCTGATGCAACCCTGCGCGCCTTGAACTCACGTGGAGTTAATTCCTGGATCGTGGGTGAGGTTCGCACGCGCATTAATAATGAAAGTTCAGATGCTCCAGCCAAAGGTGGCGGTGGCGGATCCGTAACGCTGATCGGTGATTACGCCAAGTAACGAACTACTGAGCGGTGGCAGGATCAGTTTCATCATCTTCTGACTCAGAATCTTCGTCTCCATATTGACCGTACTGGTCATACTCGGTGGATTCAGCTTCAGAGTCTTGCGATACCGGTGTGCCAGTGGCAGACCCGGAAAGTTCAGCTTGCAAAGCATCTAAGTCGGTCCCAGTTGAGCTGTACTTCAACTGGCGTGCAACTTTGGTTTGCTTGGCTTTGGCTCGGCCGCGCCCCATGGCTCGACCCCCTCATGTGCTGTTCGGGCCTTATTAACGGGCCGCTACGGGAACTAATCCAAGGCTACCGGCAAAAGGCCTGCGTTCGCATTCAGGGCGGTGCACAAAACCTGCTAGGCCAGGTCAAAGCCGGCAAGGCCGGCGATTTCGCCCAAACTCACATAACTTGGGTCGTAATAGGGCAAGATGGGTCAGGCTCGATTACTGGGGAAACTAGGGGGATTTTCGTCGATGAGTTCTGACGAATCGGAAACTTTGCTCACACCGGCCGAAGTGGCCGCACTTTTCAGGGTTGACCCCAAAACCGTGACCCGATGGGCCAAAGCAGGGAAGATCTCGGCAATCCGAACTCTGGGCGGGCATCGCCGCTATCGAGCATCTGAAGTGCGCGAACTCCTCGAGGGCATCCCACAGCAACGCGCCGCCAAGGATGAACCTAACGCTGTGGACTAGCTAGACCAGGCCAAGCGGTAGGCACCATGACGGCGCGTGAGGAAAGTGCTGGGTAGAACGAGTTAGTTTTAGTTGTTCTTTTGAGCTGCTGCCTTGAGCGTTGAGCCAGCTGACACCTTGGCGGTGTGGGTGGCTGCAACCTGGATCTCAGCACCAGTTTGTGGGTTACGAGCGGTACGAGCGTTGCGGAAACCGGTCTCGAAGGTCAGGAAGCCGGGAAGGCTGATCTTGGCCTGCTTGCTCGAGGACAGTTCAGATGCGACGACTTCAGCAAAACCCTTGAGGACAGCGTCAACGTCCTTGGCGCTCTGACCGGTCTTTGCGGCAACAGCGGCCACCAATTCACTGCGGTTCACAGACTTCTCCTTGAGTACGGTTGTGGCACATCTTCGTGCCTGACTAGAACCCTAGGGGGTAAGGCCGACTTAGGCGCACTCCCCCCTCTAGAAAGGGGGTTCGACGGATTAGAGATAGGTCACACTTTGGTGGTCAGGGGCGGGTTCGATCCGCCGACCTACCGCTTTTCAGGCGGTCGCTCTCCCAACTGAGCTACCTGACCGAACAGATCACCCTCAGCCAGGCTGGGGATAAATCTGAGCGACCCCGACCGGGCTCGAACCGGCGACCTCCGCCGTGACAGGGCGGCGCGCTAACCAACTGCGCTACGGGGCCTAGTGCAGACGAATCTGCCAAGGCCAGACAACGCCGAAACGCTGTCCTTCTTGCGTACCCCCAACGGGGTTCGAACCCGTGTTACCGCCTTGAAAGGGCGGCGTCCTAGACCACTAGACGATGGGGGCTCACGGGTACCTGTTTACACAGGCCCGTTGGGAACCCGCTGAAGCATACGCGACACCAAAATCACCAACGCAGGCTGGTCAGGTGTGTTTAGGCGAAGTCCGCACCATGGCTCACGCCGGCTTCAGGGACTGGGTTAGCGCCCTTTTTCGGCAACCATTTAAACGCCACCGCGGCACCACATAAGGCGGCCACAGCAGCCACCAATGTTCCGGCATGGAGCGCATCAACATAGGCATGGAGCGCATTGTTGACAATCAGATCTGGGTTTTCCAATTCTGGAGCTGCGCCAACAACCTGCAAGGTCGAACCCAAGGATTCCCCTGCCGTCTTTTGCAATTCAGGAGGCAGCGAACTCAAGGACGATGAAATGTTGGTTCGGTAAACACTTGCAATAACCGATCCCAAAATTGCCACACCTAGTGCGCCACCAATTTGTCGGAATGCATTGGTTACCGCAGAACCGGTCCCGGCTTTATCACGCGGCAAGGCAGACATAAAGGACGTCGTTGCTGGGGCGACGGTAAGCCCCATTCCCATTCCCAACATTGCCTGCAAAATTGCCAAGTGCCAGTACGGGGTCTCGACCTCAATGAGTTGGTTACCAAAGAAACTCAAGGCCACGATGCACAAGCCAACTGCCACGACGACCCGGGCGCCCCAGAGGCGAACTCCGCGCTCGCTCAAGGGAGCAAAAATCACCAAGCCAAGTGCCGTTGGAATCAACCGCAGGCCAGCTTGAAGTGGGGAATAGTCCTTGACGTATTGAAGATAGAAGGACAGGAAGAAGACAGCACCAAACAGCGCAAAGAAGGCCAATGTGATGGCTGCAGTTGAGGCCGAGAACCGGGCATCCCTAAAGAGCGTGACATCCAATGACGGGTGCGAACTACGGCGCTCAAAGAGAGCAAAGATTGCAAGCAAGACGATACCGAGCACGATCGGTCCGATGACTTGAATGTTCCACCAGTCGTTGAGGTTGCCACCCCGAATGATCCCGAAGACCAACGTGATGACACCAACCAGCGAAAGTAGGACACCCAGCGGGTCAATCTTGCTCGGATGAGCATCTTTAGATTCCGGAACCAGAACCAGAACAGCAACTACAGCGACGATGGCGATCGGGACATTGATGAGGAAAACCGAACCCCACCAGAAGTGTTCGAGGAGTAAGCCGCCCACGATCGGTCCAAGAGCTACACCCAAGCCTGTTGAACCAGCCCAAACACCAATCGCCCGGCCACGCTCAGCAGGCGGGAAGACGTTCGTGACGATGGCCAGGGTCACCGGAAGTACGGAGGCGCCAGCAACACCCATCAGAGCGCGATACCCGATGAGTTGGTTCGCAGTGGCCGCATGGGCACACAGCGCTGAGGTGATTCCAAATGAAATCATTCCCATCACCAGGATCAGACGGCGACCATAACGATCGCCCAAGACGCCCCAAGTGAAAAGCAATCCGGCAAAAACCAAGGTGTAGGAGTTCACCGCCCACTCAAGCTGAGACTGTGATGCTTGAAGTTCTTGTTGAATTGAACGAAGGGCCACATTGAGCACGCTGTTGTCGAGTACAACGACCAACAAACTGAAAACCATCACACCCAGAATTGGCCAGCGGCGAGGGTGGCCCTGCATCACATCGAAGCCTGTGCTGCCTGAGGAAGTCACTAATCCAGCCTGACTGATCCAAAGCGTGTGGCCAGATGCACCGCTACTAGACCGGGTTCATCATCAACAAAGTCAATGGTGACTCCTTCGATGGAGTCAAGAGATGTTCCCAGAAAATCATTAACAGATCCCGCATCGCCACCGATTTCAAGTCGTTCAATTCTTGGTAGGTCTTCAGCGCCAACGCTTGGGTGGTGCTCCGCCGGACTCAACCACTGAACGAAGAATGGAACCTGTGGATCTTCCATCACGTCCTTGACGCCAAGCTGCTTCCACGTCAGGTCAACACCATCGGGTCGGTGACGCATGCCATCCACAGCAGGACGACCAAGCCGTTGCTCTGCCGATGCAATGTCATCAACGGCTAACACCCATGCCATCCACCCGCCGCCACGTTCAGCGCGATACTTCACGGCTTGTCCAAACGGGGCACGATCTGAGGCTGGGTGGTCAAGGGTTGCGACTACCTCAAGGTAGGAGCCACCGGCCAGCGGCAAAACGAAGTTTCGAGTCCCAAAGCGAGGGTGGCGGCCACCATCGCGGAAGATGCCACCAGCGCTGGCACCCAAACGCTGAACTTCATCACCAAGGTGTGAGGCCGGGACTGCATAAGAGACATGGTCAAGGCGCATGGCCCAATCTTGGCTCATGGCTAATCGGTGGTGGTCACCACGGTCTAGGTCAAGGCGTATGGGCTCATCCAACTCCCGCAAGCCAGGCGGGCCGTTGGGATACGTGGTTATTTCAGATTCGTGGAGTCAAGTGCCCGGGCTACTAACTCACACCTTGGCTCGGTTACTTCGGGACGCTGTCACCGTCTGCCGAAGTAGACTGGGCTGGCGCCCATTCGGAGGGAAAATGTCATGAGTCGTCTGAAGTCACTTGCGTCTTCGGCTATCTACCGAGGGCTCTTGGCCATGCCGGAAAGTGTCGTCGCAGGTGTGGAAGCCAAGGCGCGCCTTGTGCAGGGGAAGGGCGGTGGTGCCGCGACGGTCGCGGACGAGGTCTCTGCCGGCTTGTCTGTGTTGGAGCCCGGACGACGGTCAGCCCCCGTCGTGTTGGACGTTGGTGCCAATGTCGGTGACTGGGCGGACGCGCTGCTCAGGGCGGCGCCAGCGGCATCTCTAACTTGCTTTGAACCGAGCTCGGTGGCCTTTTCGCGACTTCAAGAGCGGATGGTCGGGCGCACGAACGTGTCCCTTCTTCCTGTAGCGCTTGGTCGTGCCGCGGGCAGTGCTCAACTCTGGTCTGACCAGGATGGAAGTGGCTTGGCAAGTCTCACGCGTCGCCGGCTGGACCACTTTGGGATGGACTTTTCTCACTCAGAGATGGTCGTTGTTGAGACTCTAGATGAGTGGGCCCAAAGCGCCGGGGTACGTCCTAACCTGATCAAGTTGGACGTGGAAGGTCACGAACTCGACGTCCTTTTATCAGGGCGTAACACTGTGTCCCAGTCATCGGTGGTCCAGTTTGAATTCGGGGGCTGCAATATCGATACCCGCACCTACTTTCAGGACTTCTTCTACTTCTTCAAGGAACTTGACTTCGAGCTCTTTCGACTTAGTCCAAGAGGCCTTGTGCCCATACCCGAGTATCGCGAGTCAGATGAGGCCTTCGATACGAGCAACTTCTTCGCGGTGTCACGTAGGGGCAACGGTCTACCGAACGCTTTAGACCAGACCGAGTAACCGGGCCGAAAGGCGTTCGGCACCACCTCATCAAGCACGAAAGTCAGAGTTGGTCTGCCAAGGGGCGGTCCGAGCCTTGCTCGGGCCGCCTCTTGCATGTCTGGTGGGTGCTTTGGGCCCGGAAAACAGAGGTAAACGTCCCCGCTAACCTTGTGCTAATGGCCACTGAGGAAATAACTACCAACTTTCCTACGTGTCCCCGGGCTGTTAGCTCAATTGGTAGAGCAACGGACTTTTAATCCGTGGGTTCCGGGTTCAAGCCCCGGGCGGCCCACCACGTGATCAAAAGCGACCTCCGGTCGCAGTTTCGCCAGCAAGTTTTTGTGACGGGTAGATGGGGATGATAGAAACAACGACCAGGATCGCGCCGGCAAGCAATGCACCCCGCAACATGGGGAAGGTCACCAAGCGAAATGTTGTCAAAACGCCGGCACCGAGATCGGCCGATGTATCAACCACAACACCACGCTAGTGCAGATCAGGCCGATCCGGTGGCTGCGCGCTGCAGGCGGTCTCGCACTGCCACCCCGATGCCTTCCGCCGGCGGCAAAACGGCTACCACCGCGACAAGTCCAAGTTGGTCAGCACGCCGAAGGGCTGCATAAAGGTCCTGCGCATACTCATCCACATTGCCCGGGGCGACCAATCGATGAACAAAACGTTCGCTTGTCGGTTCAAAATCCACCAAGCAGAGCAACCCCACTTCACCCGAAGGTGCGGCGTTGATAACTGCGTCTGCCTCCACCGGTTCGGCGAGTAAGACTCGAGCTGTGGGTGCGTAATGCGCGGCCAAAGTGCCAGGAGCGCGAACTTCTAAATCTGCATCGCTGATTCCCTGGACTGCCAACGAAACAATGTGGGAAATGTCGGATTCGGTCACGCCCCCTGGACGCAGAACAATCGGCTGCGAACCGGTGCAGTCAACAATGGTGGACTCAACACCTATTGAGCATTCACCACCATCGAGAACTAAATCCGTTGCCAACAACACATCGCCGAGTTCGTCAATGGCATGTTGAGCCGTAGTTGGGCTGACCCGACCAAAACGATTAGCCGACGGTGCAGCTACACCTGAACCCAACTGTTCAATCACGGCGCGAGCCACAAGATGAGATGGACTTCGCAAAGCAATCGTCGGCGCGCCTCCAGCGGCGATTTCGCCCACTGATGCTTTGCGCTTAAGAACTAACGTCAAAGGGCCCGGCCAAAATCGATCAGCTAGGGCGCGGGCGTAATCAGGGACCTCCTGAGCCCAGGCATCCAGGTCACCGGCCCCGAGCACATGGACGATGACCGGATGATCGGCCGGCCGGCCCTTGACCTGAAAAATTCTGGCCACGGCTAGTTCCGATCGGGCGTCCGCCCCAAGGCCATAGACCGTCTCAGTGGGCAGGACAACCAGCCCGCCTGCGGCCAGCGTGGCCACCGCCAGCTTAACCCCAGCAGGGCTGGCTACTTCGACCCGAACTCCACTCATGGACCCATCCTCTCGCCTGCCGTTGGCCCCCGTACGGCGGGCACGCCCGCCAGCCGTTGTTGGAATGTAATAAAAACCGCTTTCGCCCACTGCACTTTCACGCGAGGATAGATGACCGTACTTAGCGAAAGTGGAGTGTCCATGAGGCGCCGGCGGCTAACAGTTGTCCTTTTGGGCATCATCGCCGCCCTTGCCATTCCTGCTTTATCTGGGGCCGCACCCATCCCTGGTAACACGATTACGCCCCAGGGATTTTTCAGGTTCTGTGCCGATGCACAAGAGACGATCGCCAACGTTGACAGCGCGAAACTTACCGAAAACGGCGGCGATTTCACGATAACGAATTCGCTCTACAAGAGTCTGGACGACTTCGTTTACTCTAAGTCATCGGTAACCACAACGACAAAGAAGATTAACGATTCGCAGTGGACGCTCTACGAAGATGCCCAGCAGACCCAGCCGAAGCTACTTCGCTGCAAACTGCGAACTGGTGAAAGTTTCACGGCCGGAGCATGGCCAAACGGATCAACCAACAACTCGGGGCGTTTTGTCGTTGAGCCGGCGTACGGCTTTGGTAGCGCTGGAACTGGTTTGAGTACAAACCCCAGCACTGATCAACAATGTCGTGTGGTCAATCAAGCCACGATTGACAACGTGTGGGGCTCATTGAGCAACGGACAAAAAAATTCTGCCGTTTACAACCCCACAGCCAGCAACTTGCCGTCAGCCAATGCCAACACGTTGGTGACAGTTGCCGACACTGTCGTGTTCGATGGCCCGAGTTGGACCCCAAGCGTTGCGGCAATCACCACCAGCGGATCGGTGGCACAAGTGGGGTCTCGTGCCCTCGTAGCAAATTCCAACTCAACGGGAAATCCGCGCTTTGAGGGCGCCCACTACTGCACCTTGGTGGCCCCGGAATTTCTCAAGCGAGTCATCTTGGGACAGGTGGCCCCGAGCTGATGATCAAAACCGCGCGTAAGAATCGCCTGACCCAACGCATCGCCTTGGTGATCGTTGGAGTCTTGGCTGCCACCGGTGTCATGACCATGACCCAGCAAGCAGCTCAGGCATCGACTATCACCGTGCCATTCCAGTGCTCGTTTAACGCCCCCGCGCTCAATGCGGTCTACGACCTTGGCATCTCGGACTACGCCGTGACTATGACCTCACCCTTGGTCGTTGAATACGGAACATCATTTTCAGCCACCTATTCGTTTCCAGCCATCAACCCCAACTTGCCCTTCGATATCACGGGTGCACAAGTTAGGGCTGAGCCAAAAATTGATGTTCGTAAACAAAGTGGATCAATTCTGTTTGCCGTCAGCAGCAGCACCGGAGCTGTGAGCACTGCAGCAACGATTTCGGCCGGTGGTGCGATCAGCGCACCGGGGCCGGTTTCGGTCATAGTGCCCACGACAACCTCCACGGGCAGTACCCAGAACTTTGACATCGGTGACAAACTTGAGCTCATCCCCGACGAATTCAAGTACGTATTCACTGCCACCGACGATGCCAACCTTGCTGGGGCAACTGTTGATTGCCAGCCTCAAAGTACTTCCACCTATGCCACCCGCACCACCGTGAATCAAACCCCGCCTGCATCGCCGGTAAGCAGTTGCACCGCTCAAACCGCAGGCTCAACCGGTGGGGCGGGCTGCGCTACTGAGCAAGTGCTGTTCGCCAGTGTTGCCGGCGGCGTGCTCACCCAGCGGGCCTACACCAATACGACCCCGACCTCTGGCAGTACGAGCGGAGCCACAGCCAATGCCAACAACAGCGCGACATCAGTCAACCTTGGAACTGTGCAGACCCCGCTTACGACAGCAACTGTGACCGGACACATCAACGACATCGAAGTTACTGACACTCGCGGCGGCACCTTCGGCTGGTCATTGACCGCGACGATTAATAATTTCACAGGGGATTCCGGAAACTCCTTGAACAAGAGCGCCCTAAAGGCCACCCCATCGTGTTCGATCAGCACGACCAGCAACGCCTACGACTACACCCAGCCCACGCCTACCTTGTTGACCGGATTCAATGCCTCACTGGTGGCACCAGGACAGTCGGCTGGTTCGGCCGCCCAAAGTTTTGCTGGAACGGTGAGTCTGTGTACAAAGAACACGGACGAAAACCTCGTCTCGCAAAGTACCGGTGGTCTGTACTTCGTGCAGTCAACAATTGAACTCACCCTCCCGCCGTTCTTGGCCGCTGACCGCTACACCACCACCTTGACGATCACCCTGACGTAACATCACCTCATGGTTATCGTTATTTCGCACGCGTGGACCAAGGATGAAGATGCTCACGCGGATGCCTACATAGAGCTTTCAGAAGGATTTGCTCAGTTCTTCGATGATCACCCAGGCTTTATTCGTCGACTGCTGGTGCGCGGCCAAGAAGATCGAACTCACTTTATGAACCTGAGATTTTTTGACCACGTGGATTCCTACACCCAGTGCACGCAGCGAGAGGGGTATGTGGCTTACACCGAAATAATGTATGAACACATGAAACCCTACGATTCTTACCCACGTGAATTTGTTGACATCGTCCTAGATACCGGACCTGGATCAACGACACTCATCCCTGAGATTTAGGCAGGCCCGATGACAACCTTTGTCTTAGTTCATGGGGCATTCCGCGGTGGCTGGGCTTGGGACAAGGTGCGCGATGAGCTTGTTTTACTCGGCCACACCGTGATTGCTCCCACGCTCACCGGATGCGAGCCGGATACTTTGCGCGTTGGCACCCGCGTTGGGTTGGCTGAGTGGGTCCAGGACATACGTCAAGCCATGAGCACCGCCACAGCTGACTCCGAGATTGTTCTGGTGGCTCACAGCCAAGCCGGGATACCGGTGCGGCAAGTCCTTGAAACTGATTCCGGAAAGATCAAGAGAGTCGTTTACCTAGATGCAGCAGTTCCCGGAAACGGGCAACGGGGGGTGGACTTAAACCCGCCAGGGGTCCCGGCGCCGCCAGCCGACCTTGATCCCACGTTGATGATTCCAGCTCGCCCCGTGGGTCCTGAACAAGGATTTGTTGATCCTGAATTGATCGAATTTGTTAACTCGCGCCTTGTTCCCACGCCCATTGGCCCTTCCCTTGATGCGGTCACCTTGAGGTCAACCGATGCGCAGAAGGTTCCAGCTACCTTCGCGTTCTTCTCTCAAACGCCGCAGACCTATCCGTGTCAATACACCCGGCTTCACCTTGATGATCAGGGCATTTCTTACGCCGTCTTAGATGGGCCACACGACAGCCCGATGGTTAACGCGCACATGGTTTGTGAGTTTTTGCTGAGTAGCTAATGCGTGGAATAAATCCACTAACAGCGTTGGTTAGGTCTGAGAAATTACTGCTGTGGCGGTTGCAGCAAGGCGCGTAAGGCTTCAACACCGGTCGGTGCTGGCGTTGCAACAGGTGCGGCCGAAACTCCTACAGCAGGTGCGGGCATCGGCGGCAAACCACTTGCACTTGTCGCAACTGGCGCGACTGTAGCCACAACGGGAGCGGCGAAAACCTGTCCGGCGGGCAGGACGGCCCGGTAGCCCGGTGGCGGTGGTGGAGGAGCAGTTGCTGATCGGGCCATTTGGGCAGCAGGTGCGGCTACGGCCGCAGCGGTGGCGCCAACTGCAATGGGTTGGTCAAACATTCCCGCAGCAAAACCAGCATTGCCATCAGCCACCGGCAACTGTTCAATTAAGGAATCCTCATCGGTTGGCAATTGCGCAACCGGGCGACGCTTGTACAGACCCAGAAGAGGAATCTGTAGGAGTAGCCAGGCAACGATGATCAAAACCCATGGATAGCTTGAGGTAGCAACAGAAAAACTCAAATCGCCCTGAGCATTTTGGACTTGATCAATAGTGATCGAGTCCAGACCAGAAAACTCGCCCTTAACGCGGTACTGGCCGAATGCAGGGGCGCCAATAGTGACTGGCTGGCGGTATTCAACCGTGGCCCCAGGAGCGATGGTTCCCAGATTGGGCTGTCCACCTTCAGGGCTGACCAGCGGATCAGCTGGGTCTTCGCCACGACCGACAAACAAGTTCAGGGACGGGTTGACCAATGGCTGTGAACCGGTGTTGGTGACACTCAACAGCAATTCCCGCTTTGCAGCCCCGCCCAAGTACGCCGAGAACGGCCCGGAGCCAGAGATGCTCGCGTTGACATCAATGGAGCGAGTTGTTGTCGTCGTTGACGGAGTCGCCGTCGGAATTCCCACAAAATCAAAGGGCAAGTCAATAGCTATGGGGTCAGCAAAGGTAGCAACGTGGACAACACATGGGCATGGGCTCGGGGGCCTTGTCAATGTGATGGCCTGGATGAAATCGCCCGTTGAGCTTGGCACCGTTTGAGCCTGATCCTTGGAGCAGTCCACTGTGCCATTGCGGAAGCTATTTCCACACACCTGCAATGTCACCGGTTGACCTGCAGGCCAGCCAGATCCACTGACCTTGAAATTGTTGTCCTGCAAACTTCCAATCGTCACATTCAAAACCGCTCGGCGGCCGATGGATTGCGCACTAGGAGTTGAAGGATTGGGAGTGGTTGCACCTGGCACCGTCGAAGTCACAGGCGATTGAACCACTGGGACACTCGGGTCAGCCTGGCTCATCGATGCTTGGGCTGAAGATGCAATCAGCCCACTGATGCCAATCAAAACAAAGGCCGACACGGCGACCGTTGTTTTGGAGGCGAGCCTGCTGCGCATCACGGTTGTTCAGTCTCCGGTTGAGTCGTCGGTCCAGCTGCGGGTGAAACCGGTGAAGAGGCAGCCGTTCCAAGTCTTGACCACCAAATCGCCCCTAGCGTACCCAAAATCAGCAAAAGCAGGAGGAATAAGAAGACCCACGAGATTGACCAAGCCGAAGCTTGCCCAGCCGACTTGACGTTATTGGCCTTTTCGCTCAACACCAGGTTTGCGCTGACGCGATCTAGGACCGGCATGCCGCTGAAATTTTCCGTCAAACGAACTGTCGAACCAGGCAGAATTTCAGGAATCGGCCCTGTGCCGGTGTCATGCAAAGTATTGCCGAAGATGCCCTTAAGGACGATTTGCCGATTAGCGGTTAGACGCACGTTTCCGGAGTTCTCCACCGTATATGTCACGGTCGCCCCACCCTGCTGGCCTACGAAGGGCAAGCGAGCCGGCTTAACAGCCAGGTCCACGTTCGTAACGGTTAGGCGAGGCGAAAGCGGACCCGCCACCCGCACGTAAACGCGAACTCCGAGGGCCCGCTGAATGAGCAATTGGCTGGAGTCACCGGTTGGAGTCGGTGCAGGCTCGATGGTGACAACTCCACCAGCGTGGTCACCGGGGGTCACCCCACGTGGAACGGTCAAAGTGAAAGGAACATTCCCCTTTTGCCCAGGTTGCAACACAATTTTGGTTTTACCGACCGTGATCCAAGAACCCACATCGGTATTGGTTTCGCCACGCTTGCGCAATGCAAATCCTGCACCGGCTTCAACGTTAAACGCGTCAGCGGAGTAGACATCCAAGTCCAAAGGTGCCGCACTTGCGTTCTTGACGGTAATGGAATCCTTTACGGTGGCACCCGGCGCGAGCTCTTCAAAGAAGAATTGACGACCAGCAAATGATCCTTGCTGGGTGGGTGCAGCAGACCAAGCTCCGTTATCGGCGGCCTGCGCAGGCGCCGACATGGGAACAATAAGTGCACCGGCAACACCAGCGGCTAGCAAAGTTAGGGTCAATCGAAGGCTCGAGCCTTGTTTCACTCTGCGCATCCATTCGACGGCTCGTCGCTGCGACGAGAAGGTGGTCAGATCAAGTCCGAGCCCGACCCACATTCAGACACTGTGGGGAAGGTCCGATAAATCCTTGGACGAACAGGCTACGCCCGACGTTCCAGCCCCCGAACACTAGATACCCGTAGCGCGTCCCGTCAACCTGCTCCTCAATTTTCGCCACGCCAAGGCACTTGCCCACACACGCGAACAGCCCCAGCCGGTGCCGGAACAGCCTGGGTGCGGGAATACTTCGCAGGTGCGTTGACACGCGTTCCTGCCGGCTCCTAGGCTGTGATTCAAACCTGACAGCCACTGGCGAGAACTAGCAATCAATGTTTCACCTGTGGCAGGCAGCCTGACCAACGAGCCTTACTTGTTCCCCATCGTGAAGGGCGCCACTTTCAATGTCCCCAACCGCTGTGCGAACCCCAGGGCCTGCGCGTCGGGTTGCTACCACCATCGCGGTCCTAGCACTCATTGCCGCACTGACCACCGCCTGCAGTTCAAAGTCAAATTCGACGGCTAACTCGGGTTCCTCGGGGTCAGGAATTACTGCGGGCGGAAATGATGCCTCACCAGGGGTTACCGCAGATTCCATCAAGATCGGCTACCTGCTGCCCGACCTCGGAGTCCTCTCAGAACAGCTTGGGTTTAAGACCGCCAACTACGGCGGGGTGGCGGGCGAGACCAAGCAAATTGAAGCCTTAGTTAACGCAGTCAACGCTAACGGCGGGCTCAACGGTCGCAAGATTGTCCCCATCATCAAAACCTACGGCGGAGGACAAGACAGTCCCGAATACGCGGAATCCTTCTGCAACGCCTTCACCCAAGACGAACAGGTTTTCGCCGTTGTTCTCGAAGGGCAGTTCCAAAGTAATGCCAGAACTTGCTACGCGGCCCGCAAGACGTTGATGATTGACGAGACGCTCCTAGCCCAAGATCAGACCGAATTTGAACGCCTTTCGCCGTACCTGTGGTCGCCCACGTGGCCCGAGTACAGCAGTTACCTGCGCACCGAATTAGCCGCATTGCAGTCCCAAGGCTGGTTTACCGGTACGGCCGGTGTTTCCATAGTCGGAGTTGATAACGAGATTGCTCGACGCAACATCACTGACATCGTAATCCCGTTTCTTACAAGCAATGGGATTACGAAGTCGCAATCATTCTTCGTTGATACCTCCAATGCTGGCACCTTGGGTGCTGGCTCATCGGCAGCGCTCACCGGCACAGCTAATGCCGGCCTTGATCGGGTCATCGTCATCGGCGGTGCTCGCATCTTGCCGGTGATGTTGTCCACTCAAGAAGCAACCACCACGAAGGCAAAATTCGCTATTTCCTCTTACGACAGCCCGCTGTTCCTACAAGACAACCCAAGCCTTGAAGTTTCATCAACTTTGGTGGGAATGACCGGATTCGGTGTGTTGCCAGCGGGCGATATTCGTGAAGATCCAGCTGTCCCATTCCCAGACCCAGCCACCCCAAACCAGGGGCTTTGCAAGCAAATCATTGATTCCGCCGGTGCTACACCTCCCGATGGAGTCCGGCCCAATTACAAGGAAGGCCTGCAATATTGCGACGCCACCTTGTTCCTCAAGGCCGTCATCGACAAGGCGCCTAAAAACTTAACCGCCAACGCCTTCCGTGACGCGGCATGGCAGGTGGGAACGGGATACAGTTCAGCAGTCACCTTTGGCGGAACCCTGGCCAACGGTAAGTACGCAGCCACTAACACTGGCCGGGTACTGGTTTTTGACTCAACGACCTGTTTAAACCCCGTGTCCGGAAAGCCCGGATGCTTCCTATACCGAGGTGGGAATGTCCCCTTCGCTACCAACTAGCCCGCCGGTTCTTGTCGCGGACAAACCTGCCGTGATTGAAACATCGGTGCGCGAAGCTGCTCGAAGCGCCATAGGTGTCAAGGGTCAAACCCAAATCCCCCGCTGGCGTGAGGCAGTACCACGCAGTGGACGCCGACGCGTGCTCGCGCTTGGTTTAATCAATGCATCGTTCTCATTGCCCTTGACCACTTTGCTTCTGCTCTTGCCGCTTGTAGCGCGCGATACGAAAAGTTCAACAACCCTTTACGGCGTAACCCTGATTGCAAGTGCCATCTTGGCAGCATTGTTGGGGTTGCCACTGAGCGATCGAGTGCCGCCAGCAAAACGTGTGGCCGCAGCCATTGTTCTCAGTATTAATGCCGCGCTTCTAGCCCTGCTGGCGAATTTAATTCCCGGCATCGTCATTTTCCTTGTCATCGGCCTTGGCCGTGGCACCTTGTTCGGACTCAGCGCGCCAATTATTCGCACCTTGGCCTTTGACGCCACCGTTCCTGAGGCTCGCGCACGCACCCTTGCTCGCACCCACATTGGCACCCTGCTTGGAGCTGCAGCAGGTGGCCTTTGCGCTTGGCTAGCAACAACTGCCCTCAATATTGGCGTGGGTCAAGCACTCGTGGTCGCTGGCGTGCTCGGTGTCATTTTGTCGCTGGGTTCCTTCTTACTTACCGACACCGCTGTCGGAGGCTTCGAACCAAATCGCATTCGGCGAGCACTGGGGAAGGTTCACGACCCCGTATTTGAACTTCGACCCACGTGGGCCGAATCAATTGTGCGGATCAGCTCTATTCCTACCCTGCGATTTTCCTTAACGGCCTATGTCGCCGTTGGTTGGTGCACCAGTGCGGCACTGATCATTCCGATTGTTCGCCTTGCCAAGGCCAAGGATCTCTACATCTCGACTCCAGCATTGGTGATCGCGATTTCTAGCCTGGTCAGCGCACTGATTTTGCTCCTCGCCTCACGCGGACTAGAAAAGACTCACCAAAAATCTCCAGAGGGTCTTGCTGCTGTTATTTCGCTCGGCTTGATTCTTGCTTTTGCTGGCATTGTGCTCACGGGTCTGCTTCCAAAAATCATCTCGCCCCAACTGGCACTTGCTGGAATCGGGGCCTACCTGGCTTGGGTCGCATTGGACATCACCGTCTTCTCAGCGCTCCAACCTGAAGATCGAGCAGCCGCAGCTGGACTGTCCGTCTTTTCGCTTATCGGTGGCGGTCTTGTGGGCTTGTTGTTGATCAGCGCTGTTAGTGCTCTCATCAACAGTTCGACCGGCTACGTGATCGCCTTCGCTGCTGCAAGCCTTCCGGTTTTGCTGTTTTGGAGACGATCAAAGAAGCTCATTCGCGCTGCTGGGCCAGATCTTGATACGCGTCTGGGTGTCGACGAGGATTCCCAATCCTTCGATGAAGGCGTTAGCGAATCCGGTCAAGCGCCGATCCTTTCTGCTCGAAATGTTGACTTTGCTTACGGTTCCGTGCAGGTCCTCTTTGACGTTTCCATGCGAGTCAATGAAGGCGAAATGGTCGCATTACTTGGCCCCAACGGGGTTGGCAAGACCACCTTGTTGCGCGTGCTCTCCGGACTTGAAAAACCACAGGGCGGTGTCGTCCGCTTAGCCGGCGAAAATGTCACTGACCTTGGAGCTAGCCGGCGAGTAACCCTCGGCCTATCTCAAATCGTTGGTGGCAATGCAGTCTTCGGATCGATGACCGTTTACGAAAACTTGACGATGTACGGATTTAGTTTGGGACGCGATCGGGCAAGCGTAAAGGCTGGCATTGAAGAAGCTTTCGAGATCTTCCCCAAGATTGCCGACCGGCGAAACCAACTTGGCTCCACCCTCAGTGGCGGTGAACAACAAATGTTGGGCCTGTCCAAGGCCTTAATCACCAAGCCGAAGGTTCTGGTTGTTGACGAGTTCTCGTTGGGCCTTGCGCCCATCGTGGTTGGAGAGCTTTTAGGAATGGTTCGTGAGCTCAACTCCCGTGGTACGGCCATCTTGGTCGTCGAGCAGTCAGTCAATGTGGCCCTCAATCTGGTTGATCGCTGTTACTTCATGGAAAAGGGCGAGATCGTCTACGAAGGCCTTTCTAAAGACCTGCTGGCCCAACCTGACCTTGTCCAAACATTGAGTTTGGGTGGGGTTCCTGAAAAGGACTCGCCCTCAGGACCGGGCAACGACCTGTCCACAACAAAAGCTGACGCCGATTCGAAGGGAAACTACATCTCATGAGCCTTTCGAGTTTCGACCTTTCCTTCGCCAACATCCTCAGCGGAGTCTTCACCGGGTTCCTCTACGGACTGCTATCGATCGGGTTAGTACTGGTTTATCGGGCCAGCCGCTTTATCAACTTCGCTCACGTAGCGATTGGAATTTTTGCTGCATCCATCTTCAGTGCAGTCGTCTCCCGTGGAGTTCCCTATTGGGTCTTCTTCCCCGTGGGGATTTTGGCCGGCGCATTTATCGCATCAGGGGTCGAGTGGGGATTTGTTCGCCGCATCTCTGATGCGCCGCGCGTTCTTGGCACGGTGGTAACTCTTGGCTTGGCCCAGTTCCTGATCATTTTCGGCCTTGTCGTTAACCAAAAAAATGCCACCGGCCGGCTCTTCCCCAAGCCCGTACTTCCTGGCTTTTTGACAAACGTCAAACTTGGAACAATTTCTATCTCACCCTCGTTCATCACCATCGTCCTGCTTGCTCCTCTGGTGCTATTGGCCCTATCGCTGTTCCTTCGACGCTCCCGCTACGGACTTGCCATCCGCGCTGCTGCGGACAACCCAGATGCGGCCTCCCTTGCCGGGGTAACGGCGAGCCGAATGGTGACCCTTTCGTGGGGAATCGCCGGCGCCATCGCGGCCTTCTCGGTGATCTTGGTTTACCCAACGATCAACCTGCCCGATGCTGACTTCCTCGGACCATCCTTGCTCGTATTACCGCTAGCCGGTGCGGTGCTAGGCCGATTCCAAAACTTACCGGTGGCATTTTTCTCTTCCGTGATTATCGGTGTAGTTGCGCAGATTCTGACCAGCAATCAGGACCAAGTTGGTTTAGCTCAACTGGCATTAGTCATCGTGGTATTTCTTGGACTTCTGCTTCAACCAAAACTTTCTTCTCGCCGAGACGAAGACCGCGGCGAATGGAACAAGTTGTACCCACCAGGATTGCCAAGTCAGGTGCGTAATCTGTTTACCGTACGCATCATCACTCCGATCATCTCTGTGATCGCCCTAGGCGCCACGATCTATATCGGACTCACCGTCACAAACAAGATCGCAACCATCCTTACTTTCGCAGTCGGTTTCACGATCGTGGGATTGTCTGTTGGAGTCTTGACCGGAATTGCTGGTCAACTCTCACTTGGTCAATTTGCCTTCGCTGCTATCGCTGGAACCGTGGCGGTTCGAGTGTCGGCCTCAACAGGACAGTTCTTCCTCGGTGTTCTTGCCGGCATCGTGGCAGGAGCGATCACCTCAGCCTTAGTGGGAATCCCGGCGTTGCGTCTGCGTGGACTCGCGCTAGCTGTGAGCACCTTGGCGTTCTCGTTTGCGACCTCCGCTTGGTTCCTACGCCAAAGTTTCCTGATCGGTCCAACAGCTTCCGGTATCAAAGTTCAGCCCCTTGAAATTCCTGGCCTTGACGTCGACTTCTCATTTCCAAAGAATTACTTCCTCTTCTCCCTGATATTCCTAGTCCTAGCTTTTCTTGTATCGGCCAATATCCGTCGTACCGGATTAGGGCGAGTACTTCGCGCGCTGCGGGATAACGAAAATGCTGCGCGCGCTTTCACCATTGCTGCCCCGAAGCGCAAACTGCAAACTTTCGCCATTAGCGGTGGGCTGGCCGGACTCGGTGGTGTAGTGATCGCGAACTCGGTGACAACCTTGACCCCTGATTACTTCAAGGGCGGATTCAGTGTTGACGTGGTTTCGCAAACAGTCCTCGGTGGACTTGGAGTTCTGCCTGGTCCTGCTATCGGAGCCCTCTACAGTCGCGTCCCACAACTGGTGACACTTAACGAATTCATCCCACCGCTGTTGATCTTGCTCTCGGTCATCATCATCGTGTTGATCCCACGTGGTTTGGGTGGTCTTTTGGTTCGGGTGCGCAACAAGGCCGCATTCGGTTTAGCTCGACTGCAAGGTGTTGATGCGCAGGCCGCCATCCGTGCCGATGAGGGTAAGACGGAGGGTGAAGACCGACGGATCTCAATCATTGATGTCAGCCCGCTCAAGCAAAACTCAGGTCGCGACCCCTTCCTTGGGATCGATCCGACGTCACTGCCACCGATCCTTCAGGTCACCGGAGCATCGCTTGCCTTTGGCGGCATCAAAGCAGTCAACGGTGTCGACATCTCCGTTCAGCCAGGAGAAATTCTTGGCATCATCGGTCCCAACGGTGCAGGTAAGACCACACTGTTTGAAATCATCGCTGGGTTTACCTCACCCGATGCGGGTTCAATCGTTTTCAATGGTCGTGACATCACCAAGTTGGCCCCCGATGCACGAGCCAAATTGGGTCTGGTGCGTTCCTTCCAAGCAGCCCGCTTGTACCCAACGATGAGCGTGCTGGAGACGGTAATGGTGGCCATGGAGCGCACATCACCTACCAGCGTTACTTCATCCCTGTTGGGACTTCCCATGGCTGACCGATCAAAGCGTAAGAGGGCCTTGCAATATCTCGAGGTCATGGGCCTGGACAATCTGCAAGCAAAACCGGTGGGTGAACTATCCACCGGAACACGGCGAATGGTCGAGATCACGTCCATGCTCGCGCTAGACCCACAGGTTCTCCTCTTGGACGAGCCAGCCGGTGGGATTGCCCAATCAGAAGGCGAAAGCCTGGTCCAGCTCCTGACTGGAGTAAACCGCGACCTTGGAACAACTCTGGTAGTGGTCGAGCACGACCTGCCTTTGCTCTTCCGCTTGGCCCAACGAGTGGTGGCGATGGAATTGGGCGGGGTTATCGCAGAGGGCACCCCTGAGGCAGTTCGTAACCACCCAGACGTTGTTCGCTCCTACTTGGGCGCAGATATGACCGCAGTTGAGCGTTCGGGTCCATTTACCGCCTCTGTGTCGTAACCTAGGAGGTGGAGGTACGCCGTGAATTCGTCACGCTTAACCATGTTCCGCTCGGTTGTGGCCTTATTGGCCTGCGCGGCCTTAATCGCTGGCTGTTCTGGGTCCAAGGGATCAAGTAACAGTGGCCAGGGTGGAAGTGGCGCTGGCGCTGGCGCTGCCAATGCTGCCGGTGGTGGCGCAGATCAAGCCTCGCCTGGAGTTACAGCCGACACCGTCAACGTGGGGTATCTCGTGGTTGACATTGGAGAGCTCTCCAAGAACCTTGGGTTCAAGAACATCGAAGATGGTGGCTTTGACGTCACGAGTAAGGGCATTCAAGCCGTCGTGAATTACGTCAACACTAATGGTGGTGTTGGCGGGCGTAAAATTAATCCGATCATTAAGCCCTACCTCGGTCAAAACGATGCACCCGACTACGCCGAAGCACAATGTCGGGCCTTCACTCAAGACTCTCAGGTTTTCGCCATTGCGATGGACGGTCAGTTCCAAAATAACGCCCGCCCCTGCTACAAATCCGCTCGCGCCATCATGTTGGACCAAACCTACGTCCCTCACGACCAACAAGAATTCAACGAATACAGTCCTTACCTGTGGTCAACGTCCCTACCAAACTTCGACACCTTCGTAAAGAACCTGCTTGTCACATTGAAAAATTCTGGCTGGTTTGACGGGGCGCAGGGAGTTGCTGTTCTGGCCCCTGATACTGAGGTTTCACGACGAGTTAGTACGAGCATTGTTGCGCCCTACCTACAAAGCATCGGTGTCACGAAGTCGGCTAACTACTTCATTGATATCTCCAATATTGGAACCTTGGGTGCGACTTCATCGGCCGCTCTCACCGGCGCTAAGAACAAAGGACTAGATCGGGTACTGACGATCGGTGGTGAGCGGATCTTGGCTGTTGCCCTGTCCTCCAGTGAAGCCCAAGACCTGAAGGCCCGTTACAGCATTACTTCCTACGACAACCCAGCATTCTTTGTCGACAATCCTGGCACCATCGTTCCCGAAGCGCGTGTAGGTATGGCCGGTTTGGGCTTCTCACCATCCTCCGATATGCGAGCTGATTCTTCAACTGAACCCTTCCCAGACCCAGCCCGACCCAATGAAGGTTTGTGCAAGCAAATCATCGACGGTGCTGGGGCTGCCCCACCGGAAGGTAAGCGAGAGAACTACAGAGTGGTCATGCAATTCTGCGATGCGACTTTGCTGCTGAAATCAGCCTTGGACAAGGCGCCCAAGGATCTGACTCCAAACGCCTTTAAGAACGCCATGTGGTCTTTGGGCTCAAGTTATACCTCGGCTGTTGCCTACGGGACTAATTGGAGCACTGGCCAATATGCAGGAGTGACCACAGTCAAGGGCTTGTACTGGGATAACTCCTGCACGCTTAGCGACAGGACTGATAAGGGTTGCTTCCGATTTGGAACTGGAGATCAACCCTTAGTTCCATAACCTTTCTCGGTACTGCTTAAAAGTCCTCAAACATGCGGCCAAAGCCGTAGAGCTTGTCATTGATTCCGTTCTCGCGAAGTGCCATCCACCACGTCGCAGCATTAATAGCCACAACCGGCTTGTGGAACCAGCGCTCAGCCTCAGCGGCCAAGCGCACCATGGACAAGTTCGTGCCCACCTGGACGATCGCCTCGGCACCGCTCTCGTTGAGTTCAATGAGGGCATCGCGAAGTTCGTCTTCCGTGGTGTGCGCAATGGAAACCGCGGTCGGACGCTTGAGGCCGATCAACTTCTTGACCTCGAAGCCGATCTCCTCAAAGTAATTGATGACCTCTCGGTCACCGTTTTCTTGATACGGCGTGACAACAGAGATGGACTTGACGTTGTAGCTGTTGAGGACCTTTTGGCACCCTTCGGCACCGGTGGCCACATCAAGCCCGCCCGAACGTTCCTTGACGCGTGACTTGAAGTAGTCATTGCCCGCAACGCCGCCCCAGAAGGTCTCAGCCGACATTCCCATGACCATGTAATCAACTTCGGCCGTGCAGACCAGATCAATGGCGTAGTCCAAGGACTCATCGAGTTGGACACGCAACTTTTCCATCTGGGCCTCGGTCGACAGGTCTTGGTCATAAATATGAATGCGACTAAACAGCGGTGTAACGCCGGGAACACCCATGCGATTGAAGTCCGGCTCAACGATGGAGTTGGTACTTGGTGCCAAGACACCAAACTTCTTGCGGAAAGCGAGTTGATCTGCCATGCGTGATCTCCCTAACTATGTGTGCCTTTGGATTGTCGGACAAAACCAGTGACCAGTCGATAGCAGGCATAAAGGAAGATGGCTTGAGTAGCCGTATTGATCCCTTGTGCCAACCACTGAACTTTTACATCAGAAACATTCCCTTTAGAGCTGATCGGCGGTAGGGCCAAAGTACCCAACGCGTATAGGGCAAAGAGTCCCGTTGCCACAAAATCGCGTTGGCGAGAGGCAAGGATTCCGGTCGAAACGGCCAAAGCCGTTGCCCACAATCCCCCAACAGCAAACAAGATGGTTCGCTCACCAGCAGCCACAGCCCCGACAACGCCCAAGGCTAGGAGCGCCACAAAGGGCCAAAAAGCCACCTTGCGCGAGCGGAGAGTACAGATCACTCCCCAGGTCAGTAGCGCGAATCCGGGCGCGAGTGCACTCACAAAGGGGATCTGAAGTTGCGAATAGGGAACGTCAAAATCTGGCGCACAAATGGGAACCGCTGCTGCATGGGAAAGGATCTTGCGCACTGGCCCAGCAATAAAGGAACACAGAACTAACAAGAATGCAGCAATCTTCATTGCTAGGGCTACCGAACGCGCTCCGTCAAAATCATCGCTAACCCGCTTGGACAAATACCAATAACCAAAGCCGGCTAACACAATGGGAACAACGTCTTCGAGAGCCAGAGCTAATGGATAGGTCACGCACTCCTGCGCTGCCATTAGTTCATGCCCTTCTAAGAATCAACGCTCTACCAAGACCAGCGTTCCACTAGGCCCCTTGTTGATCCATCGTCTTTCGGGGATCTATCTGGTCAAACAAGTTCCGCTTCTTAAAGCCTGCTGTCGCGAAGCGTCCACCAGCTTTTGCGGGAGTCAGCCAAGCAACGCGCTTGCCGTTCTTGTCCGTCTTCAAAACACCCTCAACGAGGTAAGGAGTGACAGTTTCAACAGTGTCGCCGAGAATATTGAAGGTCTTCTTGACCTTTTCCCACTGCGCCATGTCGTCTTCATAGTCTTGGATGAGCAGGTCAGTGGCCACAATGCCTGGGCTGAGGTAACCCATGCCCACGCCAGTGCCCTTGAGCTCCTTGATGAGCACTTTCGTGAGGTAGTTCAAAGCGCGCTTCGTTGAGCCATAGGGTCCAAGGCCTGAACTGGTCTGACCGTTGGAACCGAAGCCCTCCATGTTCCAGATGTAACCAGAACCTTGGGCCAACATGCCCTTCATGGCCACCGCATCACCGTTGAAGATCCCCACGATGTTGGTGTTAACGATTTCCTGAAGGTCCGAAACCGTGTGCTCCTGAAAAGGCTTGCGGGGCAACGAAATACCCGCGTTGTTAATCCAGATGTCCACGCGACCGTAGGTAGCAACGGCGTGATCCCATACCGCTTGAACCTGGTCGCGATCGGTGATGTTGCACGCCTTAGCAGTCAGGTTAGCCGTGGCTCCACCCAAAGCCTCCAGACCCTTAGCCGTGGATGCTTCACTGGATCCAGTGAAGGTGACGCGGCAACCCGCCTTGATGAACTCGCGCACTAATCCTTGGCCAATGCCACGGGTTCCACCAGTGACGACGACGGAACGGTTCTCGCTCATGCTTGTGCCTTCCAATCCAACTGTCCGAAAATAACGTTTGTGAGCATGTCGCCCTTAAATGCTTCCCACACGATGCTCAATGACTGCGAGTCATCTAGTAGGTATTCACGACCCTTAATCTTCCACACATCCCCACCGGTGAAGTGCTGGCTGGTGAACAACGCGCGGCCATAGTTACGTGCGTTGCCCATGATGTCTGGTCCATCGTAGGTGGTGTTCTGGTCACGACGAAGGCGCTCAAAGGAGTACTTGCGGTTGATCGCACCTTCCCATGTAATCGTCTGCTTAGTGCGCACCAGAGATAGCGGCTCATGGTCGATGGTCACGAAATTATCGCCAACCTTTTCTTGCGATGCGGCGTCGTAGACCTCAAGGGTGCCGGTCCATGCACCTTTTTGCTTAGTGGGAAGCACGTGCGGACGGGGGGCACGGTTGGTCTCGTCGCGGATCCAGGTATCGATGAAACCTTGCGTTTCTTGGTCATTCGCGCCGATGTCGACGACCTTGTACAGGCCGTTAAATACCGCGCACACGCTCCAGCCGTCGTGCAAGACCGATGAGTAGACCTGGGTCTTGCCATCCGGCAGGACTTGGTTCCACGTACGAAGGTCGGCTTGCCATCCAGGCGAGTAGTAATGAGCATCAACGAACAAGCCGTAGGGCTGGCCCGTGCCATAGAAGTCGGGACCCATGTACACGCGGTTCTCATCTGAATCGATGACTTCAAAGCGGAAGTCTGCGCCGAGTTGGAAGCGGTTGCGCAGTGGCCCGGAACCGTCCAGAGTGCCATTCATCCAATAGACCGTGGTGCCGTCAGGCAACACCTCGCTGGCGCGCGCAATGCGCTCATAGCCCACGTGGTTGCCCTCAGCATCAAACAAACCGGGACGACCGTGCCATTCCCCTGCGATCTTCTTTTGCCATTCGCTGGGCTCGCTGGCGGTATTACTGCGATCACTCACCGCGGTCATCTATCCCTACTTCCTGATCGGGTCTCAAAGCCCCCTAAGTGTGCCTGAAGTAGGGCGAAATCGCCCCTCCATCAGCCAAAACGGGCCTCCCAAGCTGAGACTAAGGATAGGTCCCCAAGTCCAGGCTTAGCCCGCAGGCTCCCAGGTCAAGACGCCCACTACGACATGGGTCAACCCGTTGCCGTCAGAGACTTGCCAGTTAACGACCAATTCGTAGTCGTAGTTCAACATGAACTCTCGGCCCTTGATCTTGGTGGCCTCGTTAGTGAAGTGCTGAGCGGTGAACGCACAACGGCCGTACGCCATCTGGTTGCCCCACATGTCTGGGCCGTGGAACATCGTCTTGTGCTCGAGGCGCACGCGCTCAAAGGTGTACTGGCGCTCCAGGACTCCACTCCAGGTCACCGTTTGGCGGGAGCGAATCAGATCCAGGGGCTCGTGGTCAATCACGACTTCGCTGTGACCGATGAGCTGCTGGTCCGCACCGAATACCTCAACGGTCCCACGCCAAGCGCCGCGCTGCTTGGTTGGCGTAACGAAGTTCATCTCACCCAAGGCCTCTTCTTGGTCCTTGAACTCTTGAACGCGCTTCGCGGTTTCTGGGTTGGTCTCGTGATCGAACGTGCGCAGGTACAGACCGTTAAAAATCACTGCGGGAGTCCAGCCGTCATAACAGACCGAGGAGTACACCTGAACGTCTGTGCCAGGCATGACGTAGTTCCACGTCACCAGGTCAGCTTGCCACCCCTGGGAGTAGTAGTTCGAGTCAACGAACGTGCCGTAAGGCTGCCCAGCGCCGAAGAAGTCAGGGCCGGTGTAAATCCGATTTTGGTCCGAATCAATGACACCGAACGAGAACATTCCACCGAGCTCAAGACGACTACGCAGGTGCCCGCCACCATCGAACTTGGTGTTCATCCAGTAGTGCGTCTGACCGTTGGAAAACTCGCTGGCGCGCGCCACGTTTTCATACCCCACGTGGGTGCCTTCGCCATCAAAGATTGATGGGCGGCCATGCCAGGTGCCTTCAATCACCTTTTGCCATTCGCTGGGGGCTTCGATTCCTGTATTGACGAAAATCGGGGCATTAGCTGCATTCGCAGCGCCAGAAGAAGTGCCTTGATCAGTCATTGCGTGTGTACCTTCCAAAGCGCCCCAGGGCAGTCAAGGGCGAGGCGAATGATGTGCGAGAAACCTTTAGGCGCCCCACAAGGAAGCGGCTGATGAGAGTCTAGACCCGAACCAGACGCTTGCCTTGTGAACTAACCAATTAGTTACTAGACGGTCGTCCCGGATGTCACGCCCAGCACCGAGGTGCCATCGTCTGCCTGATTTTCCAGGTACCCGCCGGCCTTAACCTTGCGTTCCCGATCCAATCCGAGCATCTGTGCGGACTGCACTTCCTTGTGCACCCAGGCATTCGCCAACTCTGGGTTGTTGCGACGCTCAGGTGAGGGAATAACCACGGCAACATCTCGGGGCCCATCGCCAACGATCTGGTGCATGTCAACGCCCCAGCCCTGGTCGATCAACTCGGCACGGCGGCGGCGGTAGGCCACTTGCAATGCATCAGAGCGAACCGGGAGCTCATCCGAGAGGTTGTACGGAATCATTTCTGGGCGCTGAACGCGAATCACGTCATCGTCCTGCTTGAAGATGTAGTGAATGCGCTTGTGGGTGTCCTTGTCCCCCCAGTCACTCTTCAAGAAAGTACGCATACCTATGTAGATCGTGCGCGTGCGGTTCTGCGAGATCGGCACGTGAGCATCGAACAAGACCATCTCGCCAAAAGGCAGCGGGACACTCAACAAGTTCATGTTGGGCAAGAAGAACCCAGCGCGAGTTTCAGCCAAATGATTGGTCTCACCTTCGGGCAACGATTTGCGGAATGCCCGCCCCCACTTACCCTTCGAGTTACCCGGTGGTGGATACAACGGAATCGTGGATAACCCGCTCCAAGGCGTGGTTTGCACTTCGAAGTCCGGGATTTGCGGATTATCAAGATCGCCGAAGCGGTTGCCATGAACATAGGCCGCGTGGGATGGGTCCATCCCATTTTCCAACGCTCGCTCGTAGTTGACGTCCCACCAGAACTCGCCGTACACCTTTTTGAAACGAGGGTCTTCGAGTTCAGGAATCTCGGGCAACGGTGGGCGCTCGTCTTCAGGAAGATCGCCGAGGAAAGCCCAGATCAGGCCGTAGCGTTCGACGACTGGATACGAGTCAACGCGTGCCTTTTTAGGAATTCCACGCTGTGGGTGTGCCGGGATCTTGGTACATGCACCATCGCCACCGAACTCCCAACCGTGGTACGAGCACACGACTCTGTTCTTGTCCTCCGATAGCCATCCGACTCCGAACGAACCGCCTCGGTGAACGCACATGTCATTGAGACAATGCACTTTGCCTTCCCCATCGCGCCACAGCACGAACTTCTGCCCGACTGCCGTCATAGGCAGAGGCTTATGAGTAACCGCGCTGGCAATCTCTACGGGCCACCAGAAGTTTTTCAACATGGCATTTCTCCTGACTTGTGTCGTAACCGGGGTTGGTTATCGACGACGCACTTCTTTGACGGTGTTGGGGGGATCGCTCTGGAACTTTTCTAAGGCTGTTGCTGCACCAACATCTGCTCGGACATACGCATCAAGAAAATCAACAATGAGCGCTGTGAGATCGGCTCGCGTTTGCGCGGGATCGGTTGTTGGTTCGCTGTCAAGAAATCCCCGCGCGCAGGTGGGGTCCAACGGATAGCCCATCCCAAAATGGTTGGCACCATCCCACTGGACAAACCACGCGTCATCGCGGCCACCGGGAATGCCCTGCTCAAACGTCATGATGATGGGGTTGAAGGTTGCTGGGTCCTGACCTGGGTACCGAGCTGCACTGCGCTTCATCGTTCCGTCTTCGGTGCCTGCCATCAACAAGGCAGGGATATCAGAAGCGCACTCGAGAACCGTGCCATCGGGGTGGCCAAGAACTTGAGCCGGCACAGTGTGAGCCGCGTAGGCCACGACGGCTCGCAGAGACGGGAAGTACGCCCGGCGCGCAGATTCCAGCGCAACGGTTCCGCCACCCGAATGCCCGCCAAGAACGAGGCGATCCAAATCCATGACACCAGCCAAGGTGCCTTCGGCGTTAAGAACTGCCAAGCGGTCAAGGATGGGCTGGATCGCAATCGATGGCGGTCGAGTGCCATAAACACCCGCTTGCAGAGCGGATAAATCAAGACCTGGTGTGGTGCCATAAAAACCTGGCATCTGTTCGCCCACCAGATCGAAGGTGACGCACACGTAGCCGGCTTCCACCAAGTTGATCATCAACCAACGCAGTGAATCCTGACCAATGTTGACGCCACCAAGAAACAGCACGACAGGTGCCGGCGACCGCTTGGCCGCCGGCATAATTCCCGACATGTCGACTTCAAGAGTGTTGGGATTCGTTGCTGCGTAGTAGATACGCAGGTGCGCCGTGTCGTACGGAGCTTCCAAACCGTCAACTTTTACTGCGTCCCAGAGGGAACGAACGAGAAAATCCTTTTCACTCATCGTCGTCTCTGTGAATTTCTAGTTGGTCCAGAACTTGCCAGCGTGCGGCAAGGTGCGTTCGGTGCCACCCAAGGCAACCACCAGTTGGTCGCAGATGTCCTGACCAAAGAGCTTCACAGCGACGCTGTTGGCTGGGTCAAGGCGCGCAACCGTGGAACGCCAGTCTTCGGTGTATTGGCACAACTCCGCCTGCTCTTCAACAGGAACCGGGTCGGCTTCATCAAACATCTTCAACCACTCATCAAGCATGTATTCGGCTTCGCCTTGGATGACGTCAACTGTGCGTTGCTCTGGAGGCCCGGAGTAACAAAATGCAATCGGCGAAAGCACTTGCCGCACATAGCCTGAGGGCGACATGAACCAGTCAAGTTGCGGGTTGTCGCGACGAACGTTCAGCCAGCGCTCATTGAGCGGCTCGTAATACTTAAAGTAATAGTCGGTGTTTACTGCTGCTTCGCGACGTGCCCCGTAGTCAATAAAGCCCCACGGACGCTCTCCGAAGCAAGCAAACGCCATCCCGAACAAGGGCACGTCAACCTGAGGGCCTGGGCTGATCGTGATGTGCAGGTTGGCGAATCCTCGCTTGGGGTCGGCCATCCAGGAATAAACCATCCAGTCGATTTCCGGGCCCGCGAAGCACTGCACCTGACCATGAATCCCCGAGCCGATTTCGCCTGCAATCTCCAGGCCTTTGGTTGAGGGGTCAAGGTGCAACTCAAATCGATCCTCGAGCTTGGCAAGCAAACCGGCCAACTTCTCGCGCCATTGTTCATAGACCCACGTGACATCAACGGGGCCGCTCTGGGCTACCAACTCTTCAACAGTCACCATGGTTTCGCCCATAGCAGCCTCCTCTTATAGGTGAATCTGACGCACAATCCGATCGGGGTGCACACAGAATCCGGTCATTTTCCGATGGAGTCAATCCTATCTGGGCGAGGCGGGACTTT
Source organism: uncultured Actinomycetes bacterium (assembly GCA_903920865.1). GTDB lineage: Bacteria > Actinomycetota > Actinomycetes > UBA12327 > UBA12327 > AcAMD-2. Next base: position 249 of record CAIXNN010000024.1, on the reverse strand, counting down.
GGTCACGCGAATTAGGGCCGAACGCGGAATGGGTCTCTGCACATTTTCGCTTCATCGGTTCGCCAACTAGCCCCGAACAAACAGGCCAATCGAGGCCGCAGTGCCCATCACGATGACGATCCAACGCACGGCCACGTCTGGGACTCGTAAGCCGACGCGAGCACCGACAAAGCCCCCTACGACCGAAGAAGCTAGGAGCAACAAGGCTGGTTCCCAATCAACCCGACCAGCCGCGATATAGATCACCGC
>CAIXNN010000023.1 GCA_903920865.1 uncultured Actinomycetes bacterium | reverse complement strand
TTGAATGTCGGTTTAGTTCACCTTCTGGCGTTGGCTCCTCGTCGCATCTGTGCACGAGCTACTGGCTACCACGTCGTTAGAGGGTGAGTTTGACTAAGGCCACAGCCAAGGAACGAAAAGACTTAGCCAGCGCAAAGGCTGAGGCCACGGCCCTGCACGATGGCTCAAGCGCCGATGCCGTTGAACACGTTGCGTTCTTGATCCTGTTCGCCGGGGTTGACCCGAGCTACCGCCTCGAAAACTTGCCCAATCTTTCCGCTCGGGCTCGCAACACCCTCTTACGCAACGATGCGGTCACCTTCGCGGATATTCAAAGTTGGACGATCACTGCCCTGTCCCAGCGCTGGAATGTGGGCGCAACCACCGTTGATGAAATCTTGGCCGCCTTAGGAACCACCAGTCGCATCGGTGAGGCTGAACTTGTGGCCAACCCCGAACTTCTCACCCGCATCGATGCATCCACCGGCGATGCCGACACCATCACCGCGCGAGAAGCCATCCACGCGTGGTGGACTATCACTCGCGCACTGCGCGTGATCGCTGGCTGGTCGGCGGAAAACCTTGGCCCCGACCACAGTTTGGGCCACACCCTGGAGCACATCAAAACCTTGAGCGGTGTTCCGCTACTGGTGCGCGAGAGCGTGGACATCATTCACAAGACCCCGGTAATTGTCCTTGCCCCTGAAGCAGCACCCAACACCCCAGAGGCAGAGATCCGTGCGTGGATCATGACCTTAGATACCCGCGAACACCAAGTGGTCGTCAAACGCTTACTAGCAAAAGATCCCATGACCTTGGCTGACCTAGGTCTGGAGAACAACATCTCGCGCGAGCGGGTGCGTCAAATTGAAGACAGCGTCAAAGCCAAAGCCAAGGTCCTGTTTGAACCGGACTGGAAAACTCTGGCCGGCCTGTTCCATGAAATGAAATCAGCCATCGGCGTGATGGCACCCATCGACATGGTTCCCGAACCAGCGCTGAACATCACTGACCTGCTGCCCAGTGTGGAACTAACGCCGATGGAAATCTTGATTCGCCTGTCTGGTCAGGGACAAATCTCACACGGCTTTATTGGCTTTCCCAACCTGTCCGATATTCGCGTCAAATCCAGCAACCGCATCGCTGAACTGATCGCTGATGGACCCATCCCGCGCGAAGAGCTGGTCAGTGCACTGATTGAGCTTGGGGTGCCGAACTATGCCGCTGGTTCGTGGCTGAACACCTTCGACCTGATACACACCGGAGAGAAGATTTCCAGCACTCCCAAGACCATCACCGACAAGGTCGCCCTCATCCTGCACACCACCGGCCAGCCGCACAGCCTGGAACAATTGGTGGTCGCCCTGGATGAAGCACACTCGGCCGCAGCGATCCGCAACGCACTCTCGGCTGATCCCCGCTTTAGCAAACTGGGCATCAAGCGCTGGGCACTGCGCGATAGTCCAGCGGCCACCGATGATGAGTTCCTCGGTTTGAAGAACGCCATGATCAAAGCCGTCCAAGAAGCAGGTGGCTCGATGGCTCTGAAGGATCTAGCGCAACGCATGGACACCAAACACGGGGCTTCAAAGGGAAGTGTTCGCGTGTATGCCGGCCAGCGACCGTTTAGCTATGTTGATGGAATTGTGAGTTTGAGTAACTAAAAGAATTGCCACCAAATGGCAGTGGGGGCCAAGTCCTTTTGGACTTGGCCCCCACTGTTTGGGGCTAGCTCAACTAACTAGTGCGAGCACTAATTA
>CAIXNN010000022.1 GCA_903920865.1 uncultured Actinomycetes bacterium | reverse complement strand
GTCCATGGCACCGAAAAACGCGCTTTCTTCTTCTAGTTCGCGACGACGGCGACGGGCCTCATGCTCATCGATCATTCCTGCTGACAGGTCGGCGTCGATTGCCATCTGCTTGCCGGGAATAGCATCAAGTGTAAAGCGGGCGCCAACTTCGGCAATACGTGTCGCACCCTTCGTGATGACGAGGAAGTTCACTGTCACAAGAATAATGAAAACGATAATCCCGATAGCGAAGTCGCCACCCATCACGAGCGTCGAAAACCCGCCAATAATATAGCCTGCGGCGGTGATACCCTCAGCGCCATGAGACAGGATCATGCGCGTTGAGGCCAAGTTGAGAGCTAGACGCAGGATGGTTGCAACGAGCAGAATCGTTGGAAAGGAGGAGAACTCAAGTGGCTTCTGAATCCACAATGAAAGCATGAGGATGGAGACGGCCAGCGCAATTGAAAGCGCAAGGCCAAAGTCGATCAGGAAAGGAGGGATAGGCAGGAAGAAAAACGCAATTATGATAACGACTGCAGTCGCAAAATAGAAGTCACGCGGCTGCTTGACCTCAATCGCGGGTAGAACCGTCGATGCCGTCGTTGCCCTGCTCATTACGCCCTCGGCTCTGCCTTACTCTCGAAAATCTCGCCCGGTCAGCGTGTGAAGCCGGTCTCGATTCGCGAATAGACTTGCTGCGTGAAGGCAAAAACCTGCTCCCCGATGAAAGGGGCCGCTACCGTAACAACAAAAATGACTGCAAGTATCTTGGGGACGAATGTCAGGGTGACTTCCTGAACCTGGGTCAAGGCTTGGAATAGGGCAATGACAACACCGATCGCCATGGCCGCCACAACTGCAGGGCCAGATGCTATGATCACCGTCCAAAGAGCGTTTCGGACGACTTCAAGCGCATCTGCCTCATTCATCTCATGATACCGTCAAGTCCGTCGTAACAGGTAGGCTAGCGCCTGAGTCGAGAAGGGCGGTCAAGCCGTTACTCGCATAAGTTACGGACACAACCTTGCCGGTAACCGACCCATCGGAGTTGCTGAGGGTATGGCCAATCAGCGCATCGGCCTGATTGAGACTGCTTGTCTGGAGCAATTGGTCCAGCTTGGAATTGGTTTGGACAGCCTGCTCAACCGACGAAAACGACGCCAGCTGAGAGAGATACTGGGTCGAATCAGTCGGGTTCATCGGATCTTGATTCTGCATCTGGGCCACAAGCAGCTTCAGAAACGAATTGTAATCTACCAAATTCGAGGCGGCCTGAGTGACGGAAGAGCTTTGAGATGAACTGGCAGTGGTGGAAGAGACTGCAGAAACGGTCATGACGGACTCCTAGGCTGCGCAGTTAGGCGCCTGATTGACCGGGCGCTCGGCGAGGATTTGCGCCTCGATGGCGAAAAGGTTGCGTACTGTTTTAAGCGCATCAAAAGGCCTGTTGGCTTTCAAATGTGCGCTCACTTCCTGAAGTCCCCAAAGGACATCGCGGTTTTCGAACGTGTGCGCCAACTTGAGCAGCATTGCATCAACCATTGACTTGGCCTCAGCGGCGCCCGAAGGGTCCATCAGGATCGTCTGAATAACAAAATAAAGCTGCTTCAGGGGTGAATTCGCCTCATCAGGCTGCAGAACATGTGATTCCAGCAGGAAAACAACATCGTTCATCAGCTCGATATTGACCTTGCGGTCGACCTTGATAACGGCCCCGTTCAGGTAAAGCTTTGATCCTGCTCGAAGAGAAATTTGCATGTCACCTCACTCGAGCCCATTGCGAATGATCGTATTGATATCAATCAGACCCGCAAAGGACGTCACCTTGCCCAAACGAATCGCGGTGATCTCCTTCATCACCCATATGCCGATTGATATCAGGTTAGCCTTGAGTTGATCTGGAAGGTCATTTTCCATCCCTGCCAGATCATCAAGCAGGATGTTCCAGAGGCGCTGGAGAAAGAACATCGCCTCAGCTCCACTCCGCGACAGCACCCCATCCTCCTCTGCTTCACGCAAAAGAAGAATGGCGTGGTCAAAGGCACGCCTTTCCTCGGCACGGCCCCGACTGAAGTCGTCATCGATCGCTTCTTCATAACGAAATTGATACATGCAGCCTCAGACTTAAAGTGATCAGGCGACAGGAAGGTACTGCAGAAGCGACAACTGCTGCATACGTGACGTCAGGGAATAGGCTGTTTGCAGCTGGGTTGTGAGCTGGTTCACACGGGTCGCGACCTCATATTGATCAACAGAAGTTGCCTGCGTATATGCCTTCTGCATGATGTCTTTCTGTGCCGTCAGATTGTCCGTCGAGGACTTGATCTTTGACTCCATCAAGCCGACCTGCGTCTGAGAGGCCGTAATGCCCGTCTGTGCCGATCCAGCCAGTTGCATCGCCTTGTCAATCACGACCCCAAAAGTCGTCGTATTCATATTCTGGCCACCCAGGTCAGATACTGCCACAAGCGATGCTATCAGGTCGCGGATACCCTGATCGTTCGCAGTCACCGAAGCCGATGACGTGTCATTGATACCAACCCTTGCGGTGAGCTGCGTTGATGAGCCTTTGAAGAAGGATGGCCAACCCGTGTCACTGAAGAGCTGCGGAAAGGTATTATCCAGAAAACTCTTCATCGCCGTGTCCGTGATGTTGGCCACGCCGGCATTGCTCTGATTTATAGAGAAGGCATTCTGAAAAGCCGCG
>CAIXNN010000021.1 GCA_903920865.1 uncultured Actinomycetes bacterium | reverse complement strand
GTTATTCACCTGGCCATACAAGTGGAGGCTTGCCGATTCCGCTTGAGCAGCACCGCTACTCAATGCAATCCCAACAAGTCCACCAACAACCAGAACACCGGCCATAAGGCCAGCAATTCTCTTATTGGACTTCATCAGAAGTTTCCTTCCCCTCAGAAGGTTGCGCGCCCGCTCCCGGTGGAGTGAGTTCTACGCGCCGGATCACTGACAGGTGCGCAGTTACACGCACTCCACAGATCACCTAGTGACCACTTTCTGCCTACTTGTGCTTAGGTTCAATGCACTGCATGTACCTGCGCCCAACTTGTGACGCGGCAAAAATCGCTGACGAATTGGATACGAAGCTGCGCGTTGTTCTGTTTTAGGTAAAGGCATCTCGATGTTCTTGATTCGTGCACTGACGGTGCACTTATTGCGCGTAAATGGGGTGGCTCAAAGGTGTCCTTGACGCGGCTACTTGCGCGATGACTAGATGGATACTTTTATTGTTTGGTCCTTTAGTCCTATCTGTGCCTGAAGATTCACACTGGACTGGCCACATTGGTAACGTCGCCGCCCAGGTCAAGCAATTCCCTTGTAATTTCTGCACTCATACGCTCACCGCGCTCGCAAGATGTGGGCTTTTGATCTTTAGATCGGGAATGCTCTACTCTCGTGCGCATGAAAGCTCACACCGGCAACCTCACAGCCACAGGCCCATCGGCTGCACGCCTCACCACAGTCGGCGCCCTTGCGCTCTTACTCCTGGTGGCACTGACCGGATGCGGAAAAACCAGCTATCAGGCCACATCGCGCCCCACCCGCGATGACGCCGAAGCCACCAAGCAAATCACTCGCTTCTTTGAAGATGTCAAGACAAAGGACAAGCTCGACTTACAAGAGTTCTTGGCGCCGAACTTTGTGCAACAGCGCACCACCGGTGATGGGATTGCCAAAGAGCAATACATCCAGACCCTGCCCGACCTTTACAGCTACTCCTTTACTCCGATCACCGGCCTTCGCTACGACAACACCTTGACTGCCACCTACCAAGCCAAAATGACGTTGCTTGTTAATGGTAAGAAGTACCCGAAAGCTCCGGTTCCTTTCTTGACGACTTTTGTTCGCATCGACGGTGTGTGGCACGAACTCTCTAATGGCAACTTCGGAGTCCCAACCAAATAACACTGGAGCGCTTTAACTTATGGGAATCGATGCAGGTCTGGTTGCTGCTGCCACGCTGCGGCGAAGCACCGGCCTAGACCCGCGCGATTGCTCCACCGAAGTCACCACCCATCAGCTTCAACTGGCGCACGTCTTGCTCGATGGCGGTTACGAAGGTGTGGCCACCCTTGAGGAAGCAATCGCCGGCGGAGATCACGGCCTAGGAACTGTTGAACACCTTGACGGTGAACTGATCGTTGTTGAAGGTCAGCCGTGGCGGGTCAATTGGCAAGGCACCGCTGAACTGATGCCGGGGAAAACGCGCACGCCCTTTGTCATCGTGTCCACGTTGCAATCACCGCGCACGCTGCGCCTGCAGGATGCCACCTGGGATCAGGCAGCGTTGGCCATTGAATCCTTGGTCGATGACCCAGGAGCTGTGATTTCGGTGCGCATTGAAGGCGAATTTAGCCACACCTTGTTGCGCAGCATGCCAGCCCAAACCCCGCCGTATCGCCCTTATATACAAGTGTGCGAAACCGATGAGGTGCGCTTTACCTACGACCCGTTCGACGGGGTGCTGATCGGGTTTCGCTTTCCCGACCTTGACCCGGCCAGTGCGATCCCGGGTCTGCATTTGCACGCCTTGAACCATGAGCGCACCACCGGTGGGCACGTGCACGAGATGCGCATCAAGGATGCGGTGTTGAGCGTGGGAGTTAGCCGCGACATTGTCATGCACCTGCCCGAGCGCACTATGACTGATTTGTTGGAAACCCCCCGACACATTCGCAGTTTGCAACGGCTACTTCTGCGAACCGGACCACAAAGCATTTCTGAGGTGGCCAAGGCTTTGCAGATTTCAGCTAAACAAGCCCGCGACGACATCGGCTGGCTCTTTGATCGTGGATTCGTCACCGAAATTGAACAAGCCGGTACTGAGCCGCGTTGGCAACCGACCATGCACACCCATGCTGCCAAGGCCACCGGCGCCATTGCCGATATTCTCGACGCCCTCTAAGGCCAATCCCTGTGACCTATGGGGCGCTTGTGGCTACCATGAACACCTAAACGGCTAGGGGGTGAAGGGTTGTGGTGAACATCTTGCCCTCCCCTGACTCCAGCCCGTTGACTACCGAAGAGCGCTACCGGCTGCTCGCCGAAAACTCCAGTGAAATCGTGTATCAGACCCAAGGTCTAGACATCTCGTGGATTGCCCCCTCAGTGACCCGAGTTTTGGGTTGGGAACCACACGAGCTGATTGGCCAGCCCGCCGTCAAACTGATTTCTCAACACCAGGACCGCACCTGGGTCGATGCCAACCGAATCAAGCTCGAACGTGGTGAAGACGTATCTCAGGAAATGCTGTTGAACGCCAAAGATGGTGGCGACAAGTGGTTTTCTGGGGTCGCCCACCCCATCCAGGGAGATGACGGTTCCCTACAAGGCTTCATTGTCAGTATGCGCGATATTGACCAAAAGGTGCGCACCCGCAAAAAACTTCAAGAATCTGAACAAAAATTTCGCGCCGCCATGGTCAATGCCGCTGTTGCAGTGGCCCTGACCGACGCCAACGATCGCATCATTGACGTCAATGAAGCCATGGTTCGCTTCCTGGGTCGATCAGCTAAGGAGCTGCGCGGTCTGAAGATGGACGATTTGGCCACTCCGGAAGATCCAGAATCAGATGCGGCTCTGTTTGATGAACTCATGTCCGGAAAGCGCGAGTCTTACCGCACCACCACCATCACCGAGCGCCTCGACGGGAAGACCTACTTTGGTGACCTGAATATCTCCACGGTGCGCGACGAAGACGGACAAGTCACCTGGATCATCAACCAAATCTTGGACATCACCGAACAGGTTGGGGTTCGCCAGCGCCTTGTCCAGATGGCAACGATCGACTCCACCACTGGCTTGCTCAATCGAGCCTCCATTGTGGAACGTCTCGAGGAAAGCATCCGAGAAACACTGAGCTGGGGCGGAAATATCGCTGTCCTGCTCGTGGATGTGGACCGTTTTCGCTCAATCAATGACTCATTGGGGCACGCAGCCGGCGATCAAATTCTTGCCGAATTGGGTGAACGCTTTGAGCGAGCTGTGGGTAAGCGGGCCATCGTCGGGCGATACGGCGGCGATGAATTTCTCTTGATCATTCCAGGGGCCGGAACCGAACGCGAACTTGCCAACGTGGTCGGTCAAGTCACGGCCGCTGTTGGTCAAGAATTCACCATCGCTGAGCGTCGCGTGGTACTTACCGCCTCCCTGGGTGCCTCATTTCACACACCGTTGACCAGCGCATTGGGCATGATCCAAGAAGCAGCGGTTGCGCTGACGGAAGCCAAACGCCAAGGACGCGCCCAATTGCAAGTCTTCGACACTGTCTTGTCTAACGCCGCGCGTTACCGGCTGCAGGTCGAACAGGAACTACGCGAAGCCATCGATCGCAAAGAATTCGTTGTTTACTACCAGCCCATTATCAAACTTGAAACGTTCCAACCCATCGCCAACGAGGCGTTGGTCCGCTGGAACCACCCCACGGATGGCTTGACCGGGCCAGTGACTTTTATTGAGATTGCTGAAGAAAGTGGTCTTATTTTGGGCATCGGCCGGCAAGTTTTGGAGCAAGTTTGTCGCGACATTAAGACCTCAACTGCGCTGAAGGGCAAAGTAGCGGTCAACGTCTCGGCTGTGGAACTCTCTGACCCGGGCTGGCTCGATAGCGCTCTGGCCATCATCACCGAATCAGGCATCGACCCGCGACGATTGACCATTGAAATTACCGAAACTGCGGTGCTTTCTACGGGTCGAGATATCAAAACCGACTTGGCCATCCTAAGAAACCTGGGAATTGGTCTGATGGTTGATGACTTCGGCACCGGCTTTTCGTCCATCTCACTGCTTCGCGACCTGCCCTTGACTGGCCTGAAGTTGGACCGTTCCTTCGTGGACAAAATGCTCAACGTGGATGGACCGGAAAATAAGTTGGCGCAAGGTTTAGCCCAACTCGCAGATGCTCTCAATATTCACGGCGTTGCTGAGGGGATTGAAAGCCAAGAGCAAGCCATCGCACTTCGGGACATGGGATGGACCTACGGTCAGGGATACCACTTCGCGCGACCCGCACCTCTTGTTGAAAACTAGTTTTAGTAACAGCCCGTAATGGTCGCGGCCAACTGATCCAAAGCTTCGCGGATTTGAGCCGGTGTGAAATATCTCTCAGACACCCCATTAGCAATAAGCGAGAAGGTTCGCTCACGACCGTCGTTGCCAATGGCATATCCAGATAACGAATACACGTTGGCGATTGAACCAGTCTTTGCGAATACTTTTCCAGCCGCGCACGCCGTTGGTCTGGCGCCAAAACGCCCACCCTTGGCGGACAACGTTCCTGTCCTTCCGGCTATCGGCAAACTTGGCTCGATGAGGGCAAGATTTGGATCAGTTGAGGTGTGCACAATGCGCAGAACCTGAGTCAATGCCCGTGTGGTGAGCCGATCAGAGCGTGAGAGCCCACTGCCATCGCGGATGGCAAGGCCAGTCATGGAAACTCCAGCCGCTCGCAGTTGGCGGTGGGCCACTAGGTGCCAGCCATCCCAACTGGCCGGCAATCCGGTTGCAAGGGCCGAGTTACGAGCCAGCGTTTCCGCAATGTTGTTATCGCTATAGAGCAACATTTTGCGTACCGCCGATTGCAGTGTGTAGCCACGCACCATAGCCAGCTGCGAACCTAAGGGTTCGGTATTTCTTCCGACCATGCGAGCTTGTAATCCGTGGTCCACTAATCGGCCCGCGAAGTATCGGGCCGCATCTCTACTTGGGGCACTGCTGACAAATCCATGAATGCTCAAGGGTTGAACGGGCACAGCCTCAGTGGGCACATATCCACCAAGCCAACCTGGTGCACGCGATGGTTGTGCATACAGCGAATCGTCATAGAGCACCCGAACCGATTCCACTGGCGCCGAACTTGCCGCAATGGAAGCGGCAGTTTGAACCGCCAACGAGTCCAGTTTCTCCCGGGTTAAAAGCGGATCGCCACCGCCGACGATCACAATGGTTGAGGTTTGCCCGCTACGAACAACTTTGGTCACCATCCGTGTTGTGGCCGGCATGGTCTTGAGCGCCACAAAAGCAGTAATGAGTTTGTTATTTGAGGCCGGAAGTTGTCCTTCTAGGGATTTTCTTGAGTAGATCGCCTGCCCGGTCGTTGCATCGGCGACGGTGACAGCTACGTCCGGCCCTAGGCGCGGGTTGCGCACCCGCTGCTTCAAGTACTTCACGATCCGAGAGTTAGCAGCAGCGGTTGAAACAGTCAGTGGTTGCACCTGGCGCACCACCGGGCCACTGGATTGCGCCGGAGAACTGGCTAGCGCCGGAGAACTGGCTAGTGCCGGCGGTGCTGCCAACAGTGCAGGAAGGCAGAGCAAGCACGTCCCCGCTCCAGCTACGGATCGAGGCCACGTCATGGAATCAGTATGTCCCTGAAGGTAAAAAACGCCCATTTTTAGGCACAAATAGGCACAGGGAACGAGATGATGAGAACAGGAGTCAAATATTTGCTTGGTCACAGGTACAGTTAGCGCCGGTGACTTCCCGCACCCTCAAAGGATGGTTTGACATGGCTTTGGCCTCAACTTCTGCCCGCCGCCCACGCTACCTGCGTATCACTGCGTTTATTGCAGCGATTTTGGCACTGTCTTTGCTGAGCACCGCGTGCTCAAAGAAGTCCAATGGCGTCTCCGGCTCAGGAACTAGCGGTTCAGATTCTGCAGCTGGTCTTGATGATGCATCGCCTGGCGTAACCGCCACGACCATCAAGATTGGGTACCTGTACACCAGCCTAGGTAAAGTTTCGGCATCCCTTGGATTCAAAGAAGCCGACTACGGCGATGTGCCCGCGCAAATCAATGCTGTCGTTAACTACGTCAATGCCAACGGCGGCCTCGGCGGTCGTCAAATCATCGCTGACATCAAGCCTTACGAGGGAAGCCTTGACGCGCCCGACTACGCCGAATCCTTCTGCAACGCCTTCACCCAAGACGATCAAGTCTTTGCGGTGGTCTTCGACGGTCAGCTGCAAAACAACGTGCGCCCTTGTTACTCAGCCCGCAAAACCATCATGGTCGACCAGGGATTGCTTGCTAAGGACGCGCAGGAATTCGCAAAGTTTGCTCCTTACCTGTGGTCACCGACCTTCCCCGAGTACGGCTCATTCCTGAAGGCCGAACTGCAGTCACTACAAACCCAAGGCTGGCTAACCGGTGCCAAGGGAGTCTCGATCATTGGCATTGACAGCGATGTTGCTCGACGCCAGATCGAACAAACTGTCATTCCGTTCTTGGCCACAGCCGGTATTACCAACACCAAGACGTTCTTTATTGACACATCGAACGTCGGCACCTTGGGCGCTGGTTCTTCGACTGCGCTGACCGGCACAAAGACCGCAGGCCTTGACCGAGTCATCGTTATCGGCGGTGCGCGAATCTTGCCCATTGCGGTTTCTTCATCTGAGGCAAACGACCTAAACCCTGGAACCAAGTGGGCAGTGTCTAGTTATGACAGCCCCCTGTTCCTGGAAGATAATCCAGACTCCGAAGTCATCTCAACCCTTGATGGCATGACTGGCTTTGGCTTCATACCAGCCGGTGACATTCGTGATGATCCGTCCTTGCCTTTCCCCAACCCAGCTAATCCAGCTGAGGTCAAGTGCGACCAGATCATTGACAATGCTGGCGCCGAACCCAAGCCCCCAATTCGGCCCAACTACAAGACTGGTTTCCTGTACTGCGACGGTACGTTCTTTCTCAAGGGTGTGATCGATAAGGCGCCGAAGGATTTGACGGCGGCTACCTTCCGTGATGCAGCCTTTAGTTTGGGTACTAGCTACCAATCATCACTGAGCTTCGGTGGCTCATATAGTCAGGGCAACTACGCCTACACAACCATTGGTCGCGCCATGGCCTACGACCAAACCTGCGTGAACCCGTTCACGATCACAGCCTCGACTAAGGGCAAGGGATGTTTCCGCTATCAAGGTGGAGACGTGAACTTCGCACTTAACCAAACCGGCGGTTAATCCAACGCCTGCAGCACCTCACTTCGCACCACTATGTAGTGCTTGATCTGGTTACCACCAGTGCACTGGGTAGTGGTGCGAAGGCGTTTTAAAGGCGTTATTAATCAGAACCGCCAAGAGCACAAGAAGTGACATGCCGACCAAAATTGGCATCACCACAAACCAAAAGCCCAAACCCGTCACAGCCGGCCCGCCGATCACGGCAAAAAGTGCGGTGGCGCCAGATGGTGGGTGCAAGGCATGCGCTAGTTGCATCCCAATCACTGTTGTGGCCAGTGCAATTGCGCAGGCGATTACTTGGTGGTCACCAAGGAGTTTGAACGCGGCTACTCCGCAGATTGCACCGATGGCATGGCCCAGAATGACATTGCGCGGCTGCGAAAATGCCGCCCGCGGAGCACCAAAGAGTAAAACAATGGATGAACCAAAAGCTGTGACGATAAACAGGTCATTGGCCCAGGCCCAGTGAAAGTAATAGTGCGGCATCGAAAGCAAGCCAACCGCGCCCAGCACTACAACCCAGGTGCGCACAACAACCCACGGCGAAGGAGCGATTCGCTCCGGAGGGGCTCCACCCTTCATCCGGGAAATGTAGGTTGCTAGCGCAGAGTTGCTTGGGGGTTTAGCCATAGGGACATTCAGCTACCTTGAACCAGCGGTGCCGGCAACAATTTGCCCGTAACCAGTCGCCACAGGGTGCCAACGATGAGCAGCGCCAAAACGCAGTTGGCAAAGGCGAACAGTCCAACTGCCAGTGGCTCGATGTAACCGGTCGGGCTCCCACCTTCGCGGATGACAAAGACGATCGCATCAAAGGCAAGTGCGGTAACCCCGAAGGAGTACGCCCAGTAGCCCGCGCCGAACGGTTGCTTAGCCACGAGCGGGAAAGTGCGAATCAGGAACAGCAACTGCAAAAGTCCATAACCAAGCAGGGCGTAGGCAAAAATTGTTGGTGCTTCACCTTCGACTCCCCCGGTGACAAAGAGCAAACCAATCAGCCCAACCACTGGAGGTGCGAGCATGATGCCCAACGTGGGTCGCAGCGGCAGCGGCATAGCTGCGTAGAAGGACATTCGGTGCGAAATCTGCGACTCCAAGGACAGCCACGACAGGGCTCCGGCGCCAAGGAAGAGATAGCCAACCGTGACGTAGCCAAAATAACCGGCCACGAATGCACTGACGAAGTTTCCAGCAACCGTGGGCAGGTACAGGGCTGGGGATGCCACGCCAAGTTCGCGATCGCCTTGCCAGGATTTTCCGGTGAAGTACACGCCGTAAATAAGTTGGACCACGGCACCGATGACAAAAAGCCACACGGCCAAAGTGTGCGCATAGGGCGCAATGGCAATTCCAGCGAGCATGGTTGCCACACCGGTTAATCCAATGAAGCAACTTTGTACAGGGTGAGAAAGCTCGGCGCGTGCTTCCGCGCGAGCAAAGAGCCATTTGCCAAGGAACAACAGTGCCAAAATCACCCAGATAACAAAGGCTGTGATCATCACGGTTTCGCCAACAACCTTGGGCAGGTCCCATGCTTTATGGGCCACTCGCCAGCAATCACCTAGTCCGACCAAACCAAGAACGATGCCAAAAAATGAGGCCGGGATTGGCGCGGGGTAACGCGACATTTAGATCTCCTTGAGTTGTCCTACCACCGCGTTAGATATTTCCTCAAAATCAGTGCGAATGCTGACTACCGCGCCGGCAATAGTTGGCCCAAATCCGCGCTCGACTCGAGTGCCAGTCATGGGCATACCCACGGTGAATCCGTGTTTGGCCCACGGGAAGCGGCCGCCGTCTGCGACTTTGACCCCGCCAAAGCGGTGGGGTTCGGTGAAACCATTGGTTTCAATAATGTCGAACCACAACGGGGATACCTGCTTGATGTAGTTGAAGTCATTGGCCATACCCAAGCCGGAATAAACCCGATCAAAGTGCAAGATCTGACGCTGCGGCGGGGTCACGTCGGTGCGCGTGAGGTCAACATAGATTCCGTCAGGTCGCTCTTCCATGTCGTGGATGTTGGTCGCCCACATTTCCAAGCCACGTGCAAATGCGCGATCCAGCGCCTCTCCAACTTTGGGAGCAATGCCAATATTGCGCGTATTTAGGGGAGTCTTTTCTTTATACAGTTCACGCAAGTCGTGATCTGGAAGGTTCTTAATCAGCTCTGGAATGAACTTTTGCCAATTCAGTAGAACCTGCTCTGAGGTCAATCCCTCTTCGCCAGATTCCTTGGGAGCGGTCACTCGCAAAAAGACCGAAACGGCACCTTCGAACTCGCCATCTTTTCCGTACAGCAGTTCATCCTTAGTCCGCGCCTTGAAAAATGCCTCCGGGGTCTCCACATCTACTACCGGGAAGGTTTGCCCCTCTTGGTAAACGTGATGAAGATCAGCGTGACGCGATGCCATGACAGCTGAGCCGGTGTGACCGCGCGTCTCGTCCATCATGATCAAGTCGTAGGTGGTCATTCCGGTGCCGACGTAGAAAATACTCTCGCTCTGATCGCGCTCAGACATCCGCTTTGCAACCTTGGGACACCAAGGATCCAGGGCAACGCGATCGCTTTCTTGGATGTTGCGCATAAACGGCGGCACCATCGGCGGACCGTGGCCAGTGGCAATGATCCAAATATCGGTAACGACTTTGTTGTCATTGCCGTTGTCTTCCATCATCACGTGTAGCGGATTGCCGCACGTGTTGATCATTGAGCTCAAGTTGATGGTCGTTCGCCCGTCGGGGGTTTCTTCAATTGAACTGGCCTCAGCCATGATCTGTACGTACTCGATGTTGATTCCCCGAGCTGCGGCCCGATCCTTGGCCTGCTGCAACCGTTCGGCTGAATACATTCTGAACAAGCCACGTGGGTATTCACCACTACCTGCGCCAACGACAGCGTCTGCAATGTGACTGCGAAAGGGCTCGGGCCACAGGCCACGATCAGTGGAGTTCAACCAATTGATGTAGTCCTGATCATCGTCAGCCGGTCCAAATTGGCGCTCGGGTGAGAGGTTGACCTGATGGTCGGGGCCGCATTCGCCATAGGCAATACCGCCATTTTTGCGAACGTCGTGGGATTCAATTTCGTAGAGCACGAAATCTCTCTGAGCCTTATCAAGGATGTAAATCTCCAGCCAGGTGCCGGCAAAGCCCGCACCAACGATTGCCACTGAGGGCTTCGGGCTCTCGTAGACAAGATGGTGGCGGCGGTCGGTGGAATCCTCGACTTGGTAAACAGACATTTGCGTTCCCTTCAGGCCAAATCCACACGACGAAAACTACCTAGACTCAAAAATTAATCATAGTCAGGTACAGATCACGCTGATCCCCTGTTCGCCAAAAGGCCGATCCATTGCTGCACAGGCAAAGGGCGCAGTCATCAGTCCGTTCTAATTAAAGAAGGCGATGATCGCACCGGCGATGGTCAGGTTGATGGCATCGTTTGCCGTTTCGATGATCCACACTTTCAGACCCTCGCCGGCAAAGAGTCGATGACTCAATGACGCACACATGGCAATTCCCACACCTAGGGCAAAGCCCACACCTGCTCCGTCGAGAATCCCAAAATCAGGCTGAAACTTTTGGAGCGAGGTGATGATGATGCCCAGGGTCAGGATTTGAATCACCAAGGCAATAGCCGTGCCGCCAAACAGCAGAGCTGGTTTGTTTTGATTCTGCGTCAGTTCCCCGGACTCAACGCCGCGAGCCTTCATCCAGACGGGATAAAAAGTCTTTGGCCCGAACCAGATCGCACCGCTGATGAACGAAAAGGCGAATGCAACGAGAACACCAATGAAATTCAGTCCAGAGATTGTCATACATTTAGTTATAGCCGAGCCGGAGACTCATTCGTGCGCTTAACACTTGGCTAAGGCCAGAAAACTCGAGATGCCACGGTGGGGAGGGTGGGGCTCGAACCCACGACCGACGGATTATGAGTCCGCTGCTCTAACCGACTGAGCTACCGCCCCGAGCGCCCCAAGCCTACCCACGCGACTGACGTGGCCCAAAAGTTGATTCCACCGCGGCGATTTATGTCAGATAGTCAGAAAGTCAGCCGATGGGAATGTGTCGACGCTCACCTGCGCTGACGCACCACCGAGGTCGCGATACTGGGAGCGATAGCTGATGCCCGCCACATCAAACACTGCGCGTCCCCGATTCGCATCCGCGTTCGCCCCGCGGTTCACATCCCGGTTCGCGCCGCCCTTAGTTCAGTGGGCTGGGCTGCTCACCCTGACGCTTGTCACCACCGGGTGTTCGCAGCTGCCACTGGCCATCCCGACGTCAACTCCACCCTCGCCAGGATCAACCCATTCACCCACCCCACGCACCCAGAGCCCAACCCCGTCGTCCTCAACCTCCGAGGCACCGCTCGCACTACGGCCACTGACGAATCTGCCCGCACCAGATGGGATCAAGAATCGACCAGCACTGCTTGTGAAGATTGACAATGTTGGCGCCGCCCTTCCACAGCAGGGAGTGAACTCTGCCGACATCGTCGTCGAAGAACCTGTCGAGGGTGGGCTAACCCGACTTGTCGCGGTGTTCCAGTCGAAGAATCCAGGCGTGGTTGGACCGGTTCGAAGTGCACGTCCCGTCGATGCCCAGCTCACTCGAATGTTTGGCTCATCGATTCTCGTCTTCTCCGGCGCTTCAAATCAGGAGATCGGCCCGGTAAAGGCCGACTCACATGCAACGCTGATCGCTGACGACTGGGGTACCGCACCGGATGTATTCCATCGCGATCCTGATCGGCGTGGTGATCACTCACTGATGGCCGACACGGAGATTGCATGGAACTGGGCCGCCGATCATGGTGTACCCGCCACCGCCCCGGCGTCCGGTATTCCGTTCACCGACACCAACGCCATGGCAAACCCAGCAACCGACGTCAGCTTGGATTTCTACGACACCACCGCACAGTGGCATTACACGTCTGGCAAATACCGTCGCTCCCAAAACGGGAATCCAGATCGGACGTCAGACGACGGACGAATCAGCGCGGACACCGTCATCATCACTCAGGTCACCACCCATAACGATCCACGATTCCACGACGTACTGGGCCATCCGACCCCGATCATTGATTTCGTCACCGGCGGGATGGCCTGGGTGCTTCGCGACGGCAAAGTAACCCCCGGCCGCTGGCAGCGCGCCAACATCGATGCCCCGCTGGTGCTCACTGACGACAACGGCAATCCCATCGGCGCCAAGCCGGGCCGCACCTGGATCGAACTACTCCCCGCCCCGAAGTTGCCCGTCTTCAATCAGCCCTGACGTAGGAACTCTCACAGACAATCCGCGGCCACACGCACCAACGTGCGTGCCGCGCGCACGTCTAGGGCCGCATAGGGCAGATTAGAGGCATGGCAGAGCCGGCAAAGAACCGAATTGACGGTTTCGTTGACGTGCTCGATCGCTATCAGAAACAGCACAAAATCCCCGGCTTCATCTACGCCGTTATCAAGAAATACGGCGACGACGAGGGTGGGCGACATGCCTCCCTCATGGCCTATTACGGCCTGCTCAGCCTCTTTCCGATTCTGCTGATAATCGTCGCGAGCATTTCCAAGTTGCTTGTGAACGATCCGAAGTTACGTCAGGAGCTGGTTGACGCCATCGTCCCGGCTGAATTCCGCGACACCGTGTACCAAGCGCTCTCCTCACTTCCCACCAGCGGGCTTGCATGGGTAATCGGTGCAGTTGGCTTGATTGGTGCCGGTCTGCGCATCGTCACCACTGGATACGACACGGTGAACCACATCGCGGGCATCCCCTATCGCGACCGCGTCAACGGTCCACGTAAGTGGTTGGCGCAAATCGCAATGCTGCTGGTACTTCTCATCGGATTGACGGCGATTGGAGCCGTCACGGTCGGAGCACAATTCCTCCCTAATGACGCAGGCGTGCAACGATTCGGTGAGTTCATCGGAGTTGCGGTGATGACCTTCATCCTGATTTGGCTGGGCATTTCACTACTGCTACCTCGACGCACACCCCTGCGCGCAGTGTGGCCAGCATCCCTCGTGGGATCCGTTGTGATCGCCGGCATCCTGTCGTTTGGTTCGACCCTGCTCGCCCACTTCATAACGCGCGAAGGGCCGATCTACGGTTCATTCGCAACGATCTTCGGCCTCGTCGCGTTCATCGCTCTGATTACTCAGGCGTTGGTGTGGGCGGCCGAGGTTGCCG
>CAIXNN010000020.1 GCA_903920865.1 uncultured Actinomycetes bacterium | reverse complement strand
TCGATTCCCACGCCCCAGAAAACCTCACCAGCTACGGAACACTCCAGGTAAGCGGCTGCGCGAGCGTCCCCACCGGCTGAAAGAGCGTGTTCGTGGTAATCCAGCACGCGCACATCAAAGCCCTTGGTTGAAAGTGACTGAACAAAGGCAGCGATCGGTCCGTTACCGGATCCGTTGATCTCCATTTCTTCGCCGTCAAGCACGATCTTTGCGTGCAGCGAGTCCAGTTCATCGACAGCTGCAACGTTTTGGTGACCCTTGAGTTCCAAGCGGCCCCAATGAGCATCCGGGTTGGGCAAATACTCGTCAGTGAAGATTTCCCAAATCGCATCTGCGCTGATTTCGCCACCATCGGCATCTGCCCGATGCTGCACAACGCCGGAGAATTCGATTTGCAAACGACGCGGCAGATCCAAACTGTGCTCGGACTTCAGCAGGTAGGCAACCCCACCCTTACCTGACTGGCTGTTGACGCGAATGACCGCTTCATAGGAGCGACCCAAGTCTTTAGGGTCAATGGGCAGGTATGGAACAGCCCACGGGATCTCATCGACAGTTTTGCCGGCCGCTTGTGCATCGGCAGCCATCCGCTCGAAACCCTTCTTTATCGCATCTTGGTGCGATCCAGAAAATGCGGTGTACACCAAATCGCCGGCATAGGGGTGGCGCTCGTTGACGGGCAACTGATTGCAGTACTCCACGGTACGACGAATCTCATCAATGCCGGTGAAGTCAATCATCGGATCAATACCTTGGGAGAACAGGTTCAAACCCAAGGTCACCAAACACACATTGCCGGTGCGCTCACCATTTCCAAACAAACAACCTTCAATGCGGTCAGCCCCAGCCATGTAGCCAAGTTCAGCAGCGGCAACACCAGTTCCACGGTCGTTATGTGGGTGCAAGGAGAGCACTACGTTCTCGCGGTAGGCCAAGTTGCGGTGCATCCACTCGATTTGGTCTGCATAGACATTGGGCGTAGCCATTTCAACGGTGGCCGGCAGGTTAACGATGACCTTGCGATCGTGGGTGGGCTCCCAAATGTCATTGACTGCGTTGCACACCTCTACCGCGTATTCCAGTTCAGTGCCGGTGAAGGACTCAGGCGAATACTCAAAGAACACATTGGTCCCGCTTGAGACTTCATCAGCATATTTTTGAACTAACCGAGCTCCCTGCAGAGCAATATCTTTCACGGCTTCTCGATCAGCGTTAAAAACGACGCGTCGTTGCAAGGTCGATGTTGAGTTGTACACGTGCATGATGGCGCTGTGCGAACCATCAATGGCTTCAAAACTACGCGCGATCAAATGATCGCGAGCCTGCGTGAGCACTTGGATCGTGACGTCATCGGGGATGTGATCGCCCTCAATGAGTTCGCGGACAAAATCGAAGTCGGTTTGTGAAGCTGAAGGAAATCCCACTTCAATTTCCTTGTAACCCATTCGAACCAAGAGTTCGAACATGCGCATTTTGCGCGCCGGGGTCATCGGGTCAATCAGGGCTTGGTTGCCATCGCGCAGGTCAACGGAGGACCAGATAGGGGCCTTCGTGATGACTTTGCCGGGCCACGTGCGATCAGGCAGCACGATCGGTGAGAAGGGCACGTACTTGCCAATAGGCATGCCACTTGGGGTTTGGACTGGGTCTTTACTGCGATTCATTTCGTTGATCTCCTAGCAAGGTCTGGGAACGACCGGTGCGGTGGATTACCGCGACGAGGAGACCGGCCTAGGAGCGAGCCTCGTCGCGGCTAATAAGTAGGAGGTTCAATCGCCGCATATGAAAACCATACACCTAAGGATTGACTTTAAGCGAACGGGTTGAGCTGGCCTGGGCCGCGTTGTAGGAGTCCCCGTAGAAGTATGCGCGGTAGGAATAGGTCCCTGACGCACTCGCCTTGAAGGTGAAGGAATAGGTATTTCTTGAGGTAATCGCAGTCTTGGTCATGGTCACCCACGATGATCCGGACTTGCGCTGCAGGCGCAGCAGGGCGCCCTTCTTTGACGGAGAAATACTGCCTGAGAAGGTCACGCTTGACCCACGCCGAACGGTGCTCGCTGAAAGCTTCGATGCAATCGATGGGCGCACATACACGATGGGGTGACTTGACCAAGCCGGCTGCAAACCTGGGTCACCGGAAAAGACCCACATGTAGTCCGATGAGGTCGAGGGATACAGGTAACACGACGCCTGCCCCAAACTGTTAGTTGTCGGCCAACAAATATTTCGCCAGCCATTGGTATAACGCTGCAGAACCAACGTTCGGCCCGCGGCCGGAGAGCCATTAGCTAGCAGCTGGGTGGAAATCTTGACACCTTGACCCGTAGTGATCGTTGATGCAGTCCGAGTAATAGAAAGTGTTGTTGGCTGCTTTACCGCTGGAACATCGGCGACCGCGGCTTGCGCATCCACCAGCCCGCCAGTGACCGTTTTACCGCTGAGCGAACTCAACGAACGAGTGTTGTTCATAATGCGGGCCTTGATTGCCGACGCAGACTGCGAGATATCTGTGGACAGCACCAGTGCGGCAGTTCCGGTGACATGCGGGGTGGCCATGGAGGTGCCATCAAGCCAGGCGTAGTAGCAGGTTCCCGATCCGGAGCTGCAGGAAACTGGTGGGATCGTGCTGATGATGGATTCGCCAGGAGCACCGACGTCCACACTGGTTGCGCCATAGTTTGAAAATGACGACAGGGCTCCCACGTTGTTGATCGATGCAACCGAGATGATGTTCGGCGATGTGTACGAAGCCGGGTACTCAGGAGTTTCAGAACCGACTAGGTCATTGTTGTCGCCCACTCCATTGCTACCGCCATTACCCGCGGCCGCCACGACCAGCACACCTGATGCGTCGATCGCGTCTTTGAAGACTTGGTCATAACCAGCCCCACCCAGACTCATGTTCACGATCTTCACGCCCATGGACTTCGCATACTCCAAAGCGCTGATCACATCGGTGGTTGATCCGCCATCACAACCCAAGGCCTTCAAAGGCAAAATTTTGACGCCAGCTGCCACCCCAACGACACCTAGGCCATTGCGTTGAGCAGCGATGGTGCCGGCTACGTGCGTTCCGTGGAGGTCTTCATTTTCGCCGGCCGATGCTGATCCTGATGCGCAGGTGATGCCGTCATAGACGGTGTTAGTGCCGTTGTAAAAATTCCAACCATTGACATCGTCAACAAAACCGTTTCCATCGTCATCAATGCCATTGCCAGGGATCTCGCCTGGGTTGGTCCAAATCGCAGAAGCTAGATCGGGATGGTAGATATCAATTCCGGTATCAATGACCCCGACGACAACACTGGAGGAACCGGTTCCAGAGGGAAGTGCCCACGCTTCAGGCGCATTGATGTCAACATCGAAGGTGCCAAAACACGTTGCGCAGTAATTTGGCTCAGGAACTTGACCGGTGTTATTAAGTCCCCACTCATAGCCTTCATAGGGCTCTGGCGTGCTGGTTGGGTAGTAACGAAAATTTGGTTGCGCGAGGTCGACCTGAGGATTGCTTTGCAGTTGGGCCACAGTTTGGGCGACAGTTTGACCGGATGCGACTTTGATGGTCTCGGTACGGGCTAGGGACAATTTCTCAATGAGAGCTCCGCCTGATCTCTGACGGACCACGGCTCGACTCCCGGTGGAAACTCCGGCCTTGTAGCGCACGATGACTTGGCCAGGCACGGTTGCTGGACGCTTGAGGTGCGCTGACGAAGTAATGCGCACTGCCCCAGGGGCCTTTTTGCTGGCCGCAATGGCTGGCGCGCCTGTGAGTCCGGCGGTCATCGCAACGGCGGATAGGACGGCCACCAGCCCAAGGGCTGATCGAGACCTCATGGCGTCCTCCAGACGGCATCGTGCCAATGCCACAAGGGTGTCATCGGCAGGCCGAGACCTAAAGTGAAACACATTCCACACCCAGTTGCCATCCTCCAGATGGCCTAGAAGCCCAGCTTTCGCAACTGCTTTGGGTCTCGTTGCCAATCCTTTGCCACTTTGACCCTCAGATCCAGGTGGACCGGCATACCGATCAGCGCTTCGATCTCACGCCGAGCCGCGGTTCCCACATCTTTGAGGCGCTGCCCACCTTTGCCAATCACGATGGCCTTTTGGCTGTCCCGCTCGATATAGATGAAGGCCGTGATGTCCATCATGGGTCGATCAACGGGGCGATCTTCGCGGGGTGTGATCTCTTCCACCACCACTGCAATGGAGTGCGGCAACTCATCGCGCACGCCTTCAAGGGCCGCTTCGCGTATGAGTTCGGCCACCATGACAAATTGAGTTTCGTCGGTGGCAATCTCATCGGGGAAAAGTTTCGGTCCTTCAGGAAGCAGGGCAACGAGCAAATCGGTAAGGAGTTCTACTTGCTCGCCTTTAACGGCCGAGACCGGAATGACCTCCTGCCATTGAATGCCAGCTTGTGCGCCAAGTTCTTGAACTGCGACGAGCTGTTCCATCAGGGCACTGGGACTAATTTTGTCGATTTTGGTGACCACAGCAATTTTGGGGATGCGCGTTGCTTGGCTGACTTCTTGCAAAATAAACCGATCTCCCGGGCCTGGCTTCTCATCGGCCGGAACACAAAAGGCGATGACATCTACGTCAGCCCAGGTTCCGCGCACCACATCATTGAGCCGCTGGCCCAAAAGGGTTCGTGGCTTATGCACGCCGGGGGTATCAACCAGAATCAGTTGTGCATCATCGCGATTGACGATGCCGCGCACCGCATGTCTGGTGGTTTGGGGACGATCAGAGGTAATTGCCACCTTGCTTCCAACAAGAGCATTAGTCAGCGTGGACTTGCCGGTATTTGGGCGGCCAACAAAACAGGCAAAGCCGCTGCGATAGCTCACAAAGCAATCGTTTCAATAACATCGCCAGCAGCATTGCACCGGTGGAACAGGGCACCTGCTTGGGCCAGCTCCTTGGCCGCAGCCAGATCATCAGCGGTTAATTGGCCAGCATCGGTGACAACGACAACTGCCTCTAACTTCTTCGCACCACTTGATATTGCGGCGGAAATTGCCGACAAGACCGCACTCAATTTCAGCGATGACAGCGAAACCGTGGTGGCGTTGTAGGTCCGCCCGGTGTCATCGCGAACAGCTGCACCTTCGGGGGTTGAATTACGGGCGCGCGCACTTCTGGCCAAAGTGATCAGCTTGAGGTCCTCTTCGCTTACCTGGTCAGCCATCTACTCTCCTTTGATCACCAGATACTGGCACAATCAAAACTGAGGTAATGCGATTGCGGCGGCCACCTGCCGATTCCGCGACCAATTCAAAGCCATCAATGCTGACAACGGCCCCTGGGATGGGGACTTTTCCAAGGCGCTCTGCCATCAGACCACCGACGGTATCGACCTCATCGCCGAACTTGACCTTGAGCAGGTCGGCTAGATCGTCAAGGGATAGCCGCGATGAAACTCGGATGGCCCCGTCTGAGCGATGTTCGATGTCGTGAGTTTGTTCGTCGTACTCATCGGTGATCTCACCGACGATTTCCTCCAAAATATCTTCAATGGTGACAAGGCCGGCTGTGCCGCCGTATTCATCGATGACAACGGACAGGTGCACGCGAGCTGACTGCATCTCACGCAATAACTCATCAACGGGCTTGCTGTCTGGCACATACGTGACCGCGCGCATAACCGACTCCACGCGTTCAATGGATTCGGCGTCACGATTATCAAAAGAGCGGCGGGCCACATCCTTGAGGTAAACCACTCCCACCACATCATCGAGCGATTCACCCACAACGGGAATACGAGAAAAGCCTGAACGCAGTCCAAGGGACAGTGCCTGCCGCAACGTCTTATTGCGCTCGATGAAGATCATCTCGGTGCGCGGCACCATGACCTCACGAACGACCGTGTCACCAAGTTCGAAAACCGAATGAATCATCTGACGTTCATCATCTTCAATGACCTGGTTGGCTTCGGCTAAGTCCACGAGTTCGCGCAGTTCAGCTTCGGTGCTAAATGGGCCGTCGCGAAAACCCTTTCCTGGTGTGATCGCATTTCCCACCAAGATCAACAACTGGGTCAACGGGCCAAGCACTCGAGCCAGGGCGCGCACAAAACCTGCAGTGGCGAGTCCAACGCGCACCGGGTTTTGCCGACCAATCGTGCGCGGAGCAACCCCAACGACAACGTAGTTAATGGTCAGCATGACAACTGCGGCGATGACAATTGAAGACCAGCTTGTCCCCCACCTATTGACGATCACATTGACCACCAACACCGTTGCCGTTGTCATTGATGCGATCCGCAAGAACAGCAGAACATTGACAAAGGGAGCCGGATCGGTAGCAATGGTGACCAGTGCTGGTGCACCGCGCCTGCCTTCGTCCTGAAGTTCAAGTGCGCGAGAGCGACGAACCCGCGAGATGGCCGCTTCCATGCCCGCTAGAGCGCCGGCAATGACAACCAGCAGCCCAGCCAAAAGCAGGTAGCCAGCAACGGTCATGCTGTCCCCGCCTCAGAGCGAAAGTTCGCCAAGATCTCATCTTGCAGAGCAAACATGACTGCATGCTCGTCAGGTTCTTGGTGGTCAAAGCCTAGAAGGTGTAAAACCCCGTGAACCATCAGTAAATCAAGTTCGTCTTCAAAGGCCCGACCAGCTGCACTGGCTTGTTGGGCGGTGAATTGTGGCGCAATGACGATGTCACCGAGCATCCCACTTACCAGTGGCTGCCCGGCCTTACCTGGAAGGAGCTCATCCATCGGGAACGACAAGACATCGGTAGGACCAGGTTCATCCATCCATTCAACATGCAACTTTTCCATGACCTCGTCATTGACCACGGAGATAGAAAGCTCGGATGCAGGATCGATAAACATGGCGTTCATGGCGGCTTGAGCGACGTTGATCAATCGCTGTTCATCAACCGTGTGAGAGGACTCGTTAGTGAGTTCAATCGGCATGGGTTAGCGTCCCTTTTGCGGTTTCGATGACCACGAATTTGGAGCCGACACTGCATCAAAGGCGGCGTAAGCCTCCACGATGCGACTGACAAGTCGATTGCGCACAACATCTTGGGCATCAAGGTGACAGAACTTCACGTCATCGACGTCATCGAGAATGTCTTGCACAATGCGCAGACCGCTCATGGTTCCCGATGGAAGGTCTACTTGGGTGGTGTCTCCGGTGACAACCATCTTTGAACCAAATCCCAAACGCGTGAGAAACATCTTCATCTGCTCAGCAGAGGTGTTTTGTGCCTCATCCAAGATGATGAACGCATCGTTGAGAGTTCGACCGCGCATATACGCCAGAGGTGCCACTTCGATAGTGCCGGCTGCCATCAGGCGAGGAATGGATTCTGGGTCAACCATGTCATGCAATGCGTCGTAGAGCGGTCGCAAATAAGGGTCAATCTTTTCAAACAAGGTGCCGGGCAAGAAGCCCAAGCGCTCACCTGCTTCAACAGCTGGCCTGGTCAAGATGATCCGGTTGACCTGTTTGGCTTGCAAGGCCTGAATAGCCTTCGCCATTGCAAGGTAGGTCTTACCCGTTCCGGCTGGTCCAATTCCAAAAACAATCGTGTGTTTATCAATGTCTTCAACGTAGCGTTTTTGATTGAGCGTCTTAGGGCGGATGGTGCGACCACGACTGCTGAGGATGTTCATCGTCAATACATCAGCAGGACTTTCGCTTTGTTCTCCGCGAATCATGGCTACCGATCGCTCAATGACATCGCCTGAGAGTCCCTGGCCGGTGCGCACAACGATGACTAATTCATCGATCAGGCGCTGAACGCGCGTGACATCTTCGGCCGGACCGCGCGCGGTGATCTCGTTGCCACGAGCATGGAGGGAAACAGTGGGAAATGACTTTTCAATCACTCGCAGAAATTCATCGCCGGGGCCAAACAGGGTCACTGTTGGCAAACTCGGCGGCACGACAATGGTGGTGCTCACTTCAGTCGTTCGACTCATGGGTTGGCCCGAAGACCATTCCTCGCCCTACTTTCCTTGACTCAGCTCGCAAGCCCTGTGCTGGCGATGGTTTCATCGTAGTGCGCCTAGCCAGGTGGCCACAGGAAATCTCGCCCACCCAGTACGTGCACGTGGGTATGAAAGACCGTTTGACCGGCCCCAGCCCCCGAATTCAGCACGAGCCGAAAGCCCTGCTCGGCCGGGTCCAAGCCCAAATCCTTGGCTGCCTGGGTGGCGTCACTGATCAACTGACCAGCGGCCTGCGCGCTCATCTGGGTGAGATTTTCTGAATGCTCAAGTGGCACCACAAGAAAGTGAACCGGCGCTTTGGGGTCGATGTCTTTAAACGCCAACGAGGATTGAGTGCGCGCGATAATTTCGGCTGGGATTTGACCAGCGATGATGGAGCAAAACAAGCAATCAGCCATGCTCAGATGTTAGTGCGCAAATCTGCGAATCTGTGGGCTTTTGGCCAAGCGCCAACGATGTGGCAACCCTGGCTAGGACCAACGACCCGTGACAGCGCCTAAGACGGCAACAGCAGCAGCACCAGCGGTGGATGTTCGCATAATGCTTGAGCCCATGTGTACGACAACTGCACCAGCTTGGGCAAATGCATCGACCTCTTCGCCTGTGATTCCACCCTCGGGTCCGACTACGAGGACAATTTCACCCTCCACCGGCGGATTCCAATTCGTTAGGGCCGTGGTGGATTCTTCGTGTAAAACAACAGCACCGGCAGCAGCAGCGATCATGGATACAACATCCCCCGTGGTTGCCACCGCGGTCACGGTAGGAATGAAGGATCGGCGCGCTTGCTTTCCCGCCGTTTTAGCGACGTTTTCCCATTTAGCCAGCGATCGCGCACCGCGCTCACCCTTCCACTGAGCGATACAGCGCGTGGCGGCCCAAGGAATGATCACATCAGCTCCAACTTCAGTGAGCAGCTCAACAGCACGCTCCCCCCGATCACCCTTGGGAATGGCCTGCACCACAACGAGTTTGGGCTGTTTGGGATTTTCAATAATGCGCTCGAGGACCTCAACGACTAAATGGTCCGGTTGTTCAACGTGACTGACTTTTCCCGCGATCACAAGACCTTGGCCATCAGTGAGGTCAATGGGTTCGCCCACTGTTAGCCGAACAACAGATACCGCGTGACGTCCTTCAGGGCCGGTCAGTGTTATGTGATCGCCGCTGAGCAAGTCCGCTCGGGGCGCAACAAACATTGGCGCGCTCACCGGCCGGTCAACACATCTTTGATCTTGTTGAACAACTTGTTCGGTTCGACCACGGGTGCCAGTTTGGGAGCCACGGATTCTTCACCACGCAACATGGCGATTTCTTGCATCAGTTCTTTTTGACGCCCCTGCAGGTTGATTGGCGTTTCTACTTCGATATGAACCACGATGTCGCCGCGGCCACGACCATGAAGCGGTGGCACACCAAGGCCAGCAATGCGAACCATTTGGCCTGATTGCGTTCCCGGTTGCAAACTCACTTCCCGCAAACCATCAAGGGTTTCGAGTTCCACAGTGGTGCCAAGGGCAGCCGAGGTCATGGGCACGGTTAAGCGTGCATGCAGATCGCTTCCCTGGCGTTCAAAAATCTCATGACGGGCTACCACAATTTCAACGTACAGATCGCCATTAGGTCCACCGCCTGGACCAGCTTCAGCTTGCTGACTCATTTGAATGCGTGTTCCGGTATCAACCCCGGCCACAATGCGGACCTTGACAGTGCGACGAGCAAGAACGCGCCCCTCGCCAGAGCACTCAGGACATGGCGAAGGCAAGGTTTGTCCATAGCCCTGACAAGCAGAACACTGTCGAGCAGTCATCACCTGACCCAACAAGGAACGCTGCATGACCTGAACAGATCCCCGGCCCTTGCAGATATCGCACACAGCCGGTGCGGTTCCGGGCGCGCAGCAACTTCCTTCACAGGTGGGACAACGAGATGCGGTCTCTAGCTGAAGGTCGCGCTCACTTCCAAAGACAGCTTCCTGAAGTGAAATCTCCACCCGAACCAAAGCATCTTGTCCTCTGCGCATCCGAGTGCGCGGACCGCGTTGCTGACCGCCGAAAAACGCATCCATGATGTCGGTGAAATCAAAACCAAAACCTGCACCCTGATTCGGCCCACCACCGCCGCGTGGTGCACGCGGGTCCGCGCCCATATCAAACATTTGACGCTTATCTGGATCCGAGAGGACCTCATACGCGGCTGCTACTTCTTTGAAGCGCTCTTGGGTATTGGGGTCATCATTAACGTCTGGGTGAAGCTCACGAGCAAGACGACGATAGGCGCGCTTGATCTCATCTGCCGATGCATCACGAGCTACACCGAGTACGGCGTAATAGTCATTAGCCATTACTGCGGGGTCATCATTCGTCCGAGGTAACGCGCCACAGCGCGAACCGATGCCATGTTGGCCGCATAGTCCATCCGAGTCGGTCCGACCACGGCCAAGTTTCCAATCGTTTGACCTTCGCCACCGTAACCGGATGAAACGATGGACGCCGTAGCCAATTGTTCAACATCGTTTTCTGAACCAATGCGAACAGTGGGCTCATCACTTGCATCAACTTCACCAAGAAGGCGCAACAAGACCACGTGTTCTTCCAAGGCTTCCAAGACCGGTTGAACAGTCATCGGAAAATCACTGGGAACGCGGGTCAGGTTTGCCGCACCAGAGATCACGACTCGCCCTTCGCGTTGCTCGGCCACTGTTTCCATCAATGACGCCACGATGGACAGCACCGCAGGTCGATCACTGGGACCAAATTCCTTGGCCACATCCACAATTGCATCGGGAACATCAACCATGCGCAGACCTTGAACCGCATTGTTGATCGCACGGCGCACACTTGCCAGGGTGTCTTCCGAGATTGGCACAATCAGCTCGACGGTTCGCTGCTCAATGCGACCCGTACTGGCGATAACCACGACCATGACTCGGGTAGGAAGTAAGGCAACGAGCTCAACGTGACGAACAGATGAGCGTGGCAGCGATGGGTACTGCACAATCGCTACCTGTTTGGTCAATTGAGCCAGCAGGCGCACGCTGCGATCGACGACCTCATCAAGATCAAAGGCACCATCAAGAAAATTTTGAATCGCACGACGTTCGGGAGTCGAAAGGGCTCTGACTTCGGTAAGGCGATCAACGAAGAGCCGATATCCCTTGTCAGTGGGAATCCTTCCGGCCGAGGTGTGAGGTTGAGCGATGAAGCCTTCATCTTCAAGGGCGGCCATGTCATTGCGCACTGTTGCTGAGGAAACATTGAGGTGGTGGCGATCAACCAACGCCCGCGAACCTACTGGTTCATGAGTGGCCACGTAGTCCTCAACAATGGCGCGAAGGACAGCAAGTCGACGGTCTTGGTTCATTGCCTCACCTCCGAGATTGCTCACCCTGACATTTCCTGATTTGGCACTTAGCCGCTTTAAGTGCCAAGTCTAAGCGCTAGAGCGTGACTGAGCCCGATAACGGGCTACAGGCTCAAGAGCTCTACAGCCAACCGATCGGCCAATAAGCGTCCACGCAAGGTAAGAACCGCCCGACCATGCTCAAAATCAGCCGGTTCCAAGAGCCCCTCAACCACCGCGTCAGTTCCACGAGCTAGACCTGCCGGCGTGAGTTCAGAAACACTCAGACCCTGACGAAGCCGTAGACCAAGCAAAATCTGCTCGTCGTAGATTTGATCTGAGGTCAAAATCTCTCGGGCCGCTGCCGGCGATTGACCTTGCTCAAGAGCTTGCGCATAGGCAACGGGATGTTTGACGTTCCACCACCGCACCCCTGCCACGTGCGAATGCGCACCTGGACCAATCCCCCACCAATCCTGACTTTTCCAATACGCCAAGTTATGGGCACAGGCACCACCTGGCTTTTCCCAGTTTGAGACTTCATACCATTGCATGCCGTTTGCACTCAGTATCTCTTCGGCCATCAGGTAGCGAATAGCTAAAGCGTCATCATCTGCCACCTGGACTTCACCGCGCCCAACCTGCGCCCCCAGCTTTGTGCCATCTTCAACAATCAAGGCATAGGCACTGATGTGATCGGGTTCCAATGCAACAGCAGCCTCTAGTGATTCCTGCCACTGCTGATCGCTCTCTGCGGGAGCGCCATAGATCAAATCCACATTGATGTGCTCAAAACCGGCAGCACGAGCTTCGGCTACGGCATGTACTACGCGCCCTGGAGTGTGTTTGCGATCTAAGGTTTTCAAAACTGCGCTATTTGAACTTTGCATGCCAAAGGAGACCCGAGTAAAGCCAGCCGCACGCAGCTTTTCTAAATCGATGGCATCGACTGATTCAGGATTGGACTCGATACTGATCTCTGCACCAGGTGCAATACCCACCTCGTCACGAACCAGGTCAAGAAAAGTCGCAAACTGCGCTGGTGGCAACAAGGTGGGAGTTCCGCCACCAACGAAGATGGTGGTAACGGGACGAAGCGAATTGCCAAGCACTGATTGCATCAGGGCAAGTTCACGCGTTGCTGTTTCTAGATAGTTCGCGCGTGATACGCCTGGGCCTAACTCCTCGGCCGTATAGGTATTGAAGTCGCAGTACCCACAACGCGTGGAACAAAAGGGAACATGCAGATACAAACCAAGATCGCCAGTGCCCTTGCGAGCACTTTGCGGCAGGGCTCCATCGGCTGGTACTGGTTCGCCAACGGGCAAGGTAGATGGCACCGTCTCAGTGTGAACTAGTCAGGGTGCAATCACTACCCGCATCACCTATTTTTTGCCGGATTCCTTCGTCGGGTCAGGCTCACTTGCAAGTGCGGCGATAAACGCCTCTTGTGGCACTTCAACCCGTCCCACCATCTTCATGCGCTTCTTACCCTCTTTTTGCTTCTCGAGCAGTTTGCGCTTTCGGGTGATGTCACCGCCGTAACACTTTGACAAAACATCCTTACGGATCGCTCGAATATTTTCACGAGCAATCACCCGAGCCCCGATGGCAGCCTGAATGGGCACTTCAAACTGCTGACGGGGAATCAGATCCTTCAACCGTGAGGCCATCTTCACGCCGTAGGCATAGGCCTTGTCTTTGTGTACCACTGCGCTGAAGGCATCGACTGCTTCACCTTGTAACAAGATGTCCACCTTGACCAAGTCAGCGACCTGTTCACCGATGGGTTCGTAATCCAGTGAGGCATACCCACGAGTGCGTGACTTCAAGGCATCAAAGAAGTCAAAGACAATCTCGGCGAGTGGAAGTTGGTAGCGCAGTTCAACGCGGTCTTCGGATAAATAGTCCATGCCGAGCAATTGACCGCGACGAGTCTGACACAGCTCCATGATCGTGCCGACAAACTCCGACGGAGCAAGCACTGTTGCCCGAACAACGGGTTCATTGACTTCCAGGATCTTTCCGGTAGGAAATTCGCTGGGGTTGGTAACGGTAAATTCTTTGCCATCATCCATCACCACGCGATACACCACATTGGGTGCAGTGGAAATCAAAGCAAGGCCAGCTTCTCGTTCAAGACGTTCGCGAACAATTTCTAGGTGAAGCAGGCCAAGAAAGCCGCAACGAAAACCAAACCCGAGGGCCACAGAGGTTTCCGGTTCATACACCAAGGCGGCATCGTTGAGTTGCAACTTATCGAGTGCCTCACGCAGGTCCGGATAATCAGATCCATCCAGTGGATACAGCCCAGAGAAGACCATGGGCCTTGGGTCCTTGTAACCACCCAAAGCAACAGTGGCCGGATTGGTCACGGTTGTGACGGTGTCACCAACGCGAGACTGTCGAACATCTTTCACACCGGTGATCAGGTAGCCCACTTCGCCAACGCCTAATCCCTGACTCGAAACCGGCTCTGGGGCGATAACGCCGACTTCCAACATTTCGTGTTGAACATGAGTAGACAACATCAAAATGCGATCACGCTTAGTCAAATGACCGTCAATGACTCGCACGTAGGTCACCACGCCGCGGTAGGTGTCATAAACACTGTCAAAAATCAGTGCTCGAGCAGGGGCATTGGGGTCGCCCTTTGGTGCTGGCATGGTGTCAACGACTAGGTCCAAGAGTTCGATGACGCCTTCGCCCGTCTTTCCCGATACGCGCAATACTTCGTCCGGCTCGCAGCCCACCAGGCGCGCAAGCTCGGCCGCATACTTTTCAGGCTGCGCTGCTGGTAGGTCAATCTTGTTCAGCACCGGAATGATGTGGAGATCATTTTCCATCGCTAGGTACAAGTTGGCCAGCGTTTGGGCTTCAATTCCCTGCGCGGCATCGACCAACAAGATCGCGCCTTCACACGCGGCCAGCGAGCGGGACACCTCGTAGGTGAAGTCAACGTGACCGGGGGTATCAATCAAATTCAAGATGTGGGTTTTATCCGCATTCGGACCAGCCTTGGGTGCCCACGGCAAGCGAACAGCCTGGGACTTAATAGTGATTCCGCGCTCGCGCTCAATGTCCATGCGGTCCAAGTACTGGGCGCGCATATTGCGGGCCTCAACGACTCCAGTGAGCTGCAGCATCCGGTCGGCCAGCGTTGATTTACCGTGGTCGATGTGCGCGATGATGCAGAAGTTGCGCAGCAACTCTGGCGGAGTGGCGCTGGGCTTGGGCGCCGGTGACGCAGACACGCGAAAAGCACCTCGAGTCGGTAGGTAGGCCCCTATCGTCCCACGCCTGCCCCTGTGGGCCTCGACCCGTAGGGGCGCTGGTATCTTTTAGCCCTGATCTTCCCTGTTTCTCGCGGTGACTTCGCAGTCGCCCTGACACCTAAGGCATTCCTCAGTGGCAAATATCAAGTCTCAAATCAAGCGCATCAAGACCAACGAAAAGGCCCGCCAGCGCAACTTGGCGGTTCGTTCCGGGCTGAAGACCGCCGTGCGCCGATTCCGTGAGGCTGTGGCCACCGGCGATGCCTCCGCTACGCAGGATGCCCTCAAGCACGCATCACGCCAGCTCGACCGCGCCGCCAGCAAAGGTGTTATTCACAAGAACCAAGCCGCCAACCGCAAATCGGCCATGGCGAAAAAGGCCGCGAGCCTTTAAGGAACGCACAAATCTTATGGGAAGCCGGCTTGCTTTTTGCAGGCCGGTTTTTCTTTTGTCGTACAGTACGTTCAGTGGTGACGTAAGGAGGCTCACATGAAGAAATTCGCCATTGCTTTCGCCGTAATCATCAGTGCGCTGATGTCAACAACGCCGGCATGGGCTGACGCTAACCTAGTTTTTTCCAACCCCGCAAAAGCGCAAACCGTCAATGAAGCCCCACCCGTTGTGCTTTTGAGTTTTGATAAGCAAGTCGTGAAAAAGGGAACAACGTTCAAAGTCCTTGACGTCAACAGCAATCCCATTCAAGTGGGACAGCCTGAAATCCAAGGGCCAGTGATCACCCAAAAGGTCAATATCGTCAAGCCCGGCAACTATGTGGTGCGCGCGAACGTGGTCACCGAGGATGGAAGTGAGACCTCCGTGGTCTACCCGTTTATCTACAAACTTCGTGAGCCCATTGCGCCCCCAGCTGTCACCACTGGTCTTAAAGAACTCGTGGGCAATCTAGCTTTGATTGCAGGAATATTTGCCCTAGTTATTGGCGCCATCACCCTCGTCGGCAGGCGAGCCTTAAAGAAAAGGAGCTAGCCCATGAGCCAATCGGGTTCCGTATTGACCTTGAGGACTCCTGTTCTTCGCCTCATGGCCTTGGCATCCTTTTGTTTGTTCGCCACTGTGCTCGGTACCGGTGCAGCATCAGCACATGCCGAACTTGAATCTGCCAATCCCGCGAAGGGGCAGGTAGTCAGCAGCAGTCCTGCACATGTAACTCTAAGTTTTGGCGAAAAAATTGGTGACGTCGGAAATGGAATAGTTGTCACCGATGCAACTGGCAAGCGTTTTGATCAAGGAACTGTTGTTATCAAGTCAACCACTGCCAGTGCGAAACTAAAATCCCTGACAACTAAGGGCCCCTACACGGTTGCCTATCGCATCGTTTCAGCCGATGGACACGTCGTCTCATCGAGTTACTCCTTCACGTTCCAACCCGGCACACAAACGTCATCACCTACATCGGCGAATGACACTGCAGGCCAAACTGCTGGATCCACAACGGGACCAAGTCGCGTAGTACTTCTCGGAGTCCTCATCGGCGCACTAGCCGGAGGAGTATCTGGGGTGTTCATTGCCCGTCGCAGAAAACCTACGAGTTCGCCGTAGATGAAGACCGCCACTCGCCTGAGCGCAATGGCTGCAGCGATCACGATTGCGGCGGTTGCATTGGCGCTCGCGCTTGGCTCAAACACTCCTCAACGTGCTTATCCGGGCTTGCCAGATCCTGGACTTGGCACCGGATGGGCCTATCCGTTGCTTCACGGCTTGAACGATCTGTTCGCCGTGATGACGGTGGGTTTACTTCTAGCCGCCGCGCTCCTACTTGATTCGCGAAAGGGTGAGCTCGGTTCGGTAGCTATTCGGTGCGTGGTTGCGGCATCGGCGAGCGCTGGTCTGTGGGCGTTGTCCATTGCCTTGGAATTTGTCTTCGAGTTGTCCTATAGCTTCGGTGCTCCGGTGTCCAAAATTTTTGACCTAACCGTTGCTCAGAGTTACCTGACCCAAACCAACCAAGGAAAAGCACTCCTCTTCCAATTTTTTGGCGCTGTTCTTCTTGCGCTCACCTGTTGGACCATAACTCGCGTCCAACCTGCACTGGTGGCTTTAACCGGTGCGCTGATCAGCCTTATCCCGCCGGCCCTGACTGGTCACTCGGGCGCCTCTGATCGACATGAAATTGCCATCTCGTCATTAATGATTCACCTCGTTTTTGTTTCCTTATGGGTCGGTGGACTGTTGGCCTTGGTGGCGATCGCGCGATGGGATAAGCAAGCCCTCGGCTCTGCTGTCCCCCGGTATTCGTCACTGGCACTTTGGGCCTACATCGCAGTTGCTGCAAGCGGGATTGCGAATGCGTGGATCCGATTGACCGGGATCTCTGATCTGTGGACCACCGGATACGGCCACGTGCTGCTACTCAAGACCGGTTTCGTTGTCACCCTTGGCTGGCTTGGCTGGTTACACCGCAAACGATCCATCCCTGAATTGGTCCAGCACACGAAACCCGCAACCTTTATTACCTTCGCCACAGTCGAAGCAATCATCATGGTGAGCACCATCGGGGCAGGTGTTGCACTGTCTCAAACAGCGCCACCGCTCACCGATGCAGTCGATCTGAGTAAGGCCTCGGCTGCTCGGCTCGTACTTGGCTTCGAACTACCCCCTCCCCCAACTGCGCTCCAGGTAGTTCTTACTAACCTGCGACCTGATTTCTTGTGGATCTTCGTGGCGCTCCTGGCAACTGCTTTGTACCTGGTCGGAGTCAAAAAGCTCAGAGCCCATGGTGAACATTGGCCGGTAGGTCGCACCATCATGTGGATCTTGGGTTGGATTGTTGTCCTCTGGTCAACCAGCGGCGGAATCGCCACCTACTCGCAGGTCCTCTTCAGCGCACACATGGTGCAACACATGATGCTCAGCACCGTTGCACCCATTTTCTTAGTCCTTGGTGCGCCAGTGATGTTGGCCTTGAAGGCAGTGCCCACGGGCAACAATGGTGCAGGAGTGCGCGAGATCATCGTGGCCGTCTTGAACTCACGATTCATTCACTTTGTCAGCCGGCCGATCGTGGCCGCAATTATTTTTGTTAGTGGATTCTTTGGCCTGTACTTCACGCCGATTTTCCCCTCTCTGATGGCCATCCATTTCGGCCACACCCTGATGCAAGTCCACTTCCTGCTAGCTGGCTATGTGTTCTTTTGGACCATGATCGGCATTGACCCAGGCCCAAAGCGCGCTGGCTACCCCATTCGCATCCTTATTTTGCTAGCCACCATGTCTATGCACGCGTTCTTTAACATTGCGATTTTGTTATCAAATCAAGTACTAGCGCCTACTTACTTCGCATCCATCAAACGCAGCTACCTCACAGACCTGTTAGCCGATCAACGGGTCGGCGCAGGAATTGGTTGGGCCCTGGGTGAACTGCCACTGCTAGCCGTGATGATCACACTTGCTGTGCAGTGGTCACGATCCGATGATCGAGACGCCAAACGCTCTGATCGGCAAGCCGACAGAGCTGAACGAGGCGACGGTGGACCTGACGAGCTCGGGGATTACAACGCTTACCTGGCAAAACTTTCTCAACGCGACAAGTAGCCCTAGCCAGCTCGGCGCGCGCGCCCGAGTTTGATGATCATCAACTCAATGGCGTACTCCGCATCAACGGCAGCGCCTTTAACATCAGCATCGGCTTCAGCAAGTGCTCGCAATGCACGAGCCACTGATTCTGGCGACCAACCGGCAAGCTGCCCACGGGCTTTGCGCAATTGCCAATCACGTAGACCAACAGCAGCAGCTGCTTGATCTAGCGGCAGCGAACGCGGCGCACTAGATGCCTTAATCAAGTTTCGGAAATTGAAAGCAAGGGCGGCCGTGATGGCTGGGCCAGTGGCGCCACCGGCGACAGCCTGTCGAGCGGCAACAAGGGCTTGAGCAGTATTGCCCGACAAAATCGCATCAGCGATAGCGAAGGCATCAACTTCTACTCGGCCAGCAAAGAACGTCTCAACGGCCTTGCGATCAATGCGACCCTTGGCTGGGTAGTCAGCCGAGAGTTGACCGCACGCCGCAGCTAGGGCCCGCAAGTCGCGACCGGCCGCTAGCACCAATGCATCGGGAACATCTGCGGTGATCGGTCGATGCAGGGACGCAAATTCAGCGGCAACGAAATCGGTGTAGCCCTTGCGCGTTGGGCTTTTGCAGTCAACCACGGTTGGCTTGCCCTTCTTCAGAGCGTTGAGTTGACCCCGCCCGCTGTTGCCATTGCGGTGAACCAAAACAAAATGCACGTCAGGAAGGACATCTTTGGAGTGATCAACCAATGCCGTGACCACACCCTCGTCAAGGGATCCTGACGTGGAATCTTCATCACCATCATCGGCCTCTTCGGCTCGACCCATGCCGAGACCACGGACAACCACGACCCGGCGTTCGCTAAAGAGCGAGGGGCTGAGGAATTCTTGGACTGCAGAAAAACTCAGATCCCCTGCCGAAACTTCACGAACGTCACTTTGATGATCAATCAATCGCGCATTGTTGACCACGCTTGAGACCGCGCGATCGGACAGCAGCTCCTCACTGCCCACCACTAGCGTCAGCGCTGGTGGGATTGGGGGGGGGCTTTGGTGGC
Source organism: uncultured Actinomycetes bacterium (assembly GCA_903920865.1). Lineage (GTDB taxonomy): Bacteria > Actinomycetota > Actinomycetes > UBA12327 > UBA12327 > AcAMD-2. The sequence continues at coordinate 14,689 of CAIXNN010000020.1, read as the reverse complement.
TACTCATCAGGTTGAGCATCCCACGAGTGGCCGTCATGCCGTGGGCCGAGTGAGCAATCTGAGCCCACCTTTGGTCTTGACCACGACCAGATCCCCCTGCTCATCGGTGCGACCAATTCTCGCGCCGGCTTGAACCAGTTTCGAGATGGTCTCTGGGGCTGGGTGGCCGTACCTATTGCCCTGCCCCACGCTGATCAAGGCGATCCGCGGGTTAACCCGGGCCAAGAACTGCCCGTCTTGTTTGGCCGACCCGTGATGGGCCACTTTGAGAATGTCAATATTGGCTATCAGGTCGCCATGGGCTTGCAGAACCAACGCCTGCGCTGGAGATTCAATATCCCCGGTCAACAACAGGCGAACGCCTTCATGGGCAGCGAGCAGAACGATGCTGGCGTTATTGGGTACAGAACCATCAAGTTTCGAAATGGTTTGCCCATCGCCTAATGGCCCAAGCACCGTAAACGACCATGATCCGATGGTGGCTTGTGCATCGTGACGCACAACGCGTTCTTCAACATTGAGTCGGGACACAACAGATTTGACCCAGTTAGCTTGATGTAATGGTTCAAACACTGGGCTAACGAACACCGCCCCCACATGTCGATGGCGAACAGCGCCAAGCAAACCGTTGACATGGTCTGCGTGAAAATGGGTAAGGAAAATCGCCTTAATATCCCCAATCCCAGCATCGGAAAGGCAACGATCAATTTTTCGAGCATCCGGTCCAGCGTCAATGACGATGCCCGCTCCCCGACCTGCATTGAGGACGATCGCATCGCCCTGTCCCACATCACAGACCTCAACTAACCAGCCTGATGGTGGCCATGACGTTGCCCTAAGCGTGGGAAAGCCCACGAGGGTGGCCAAACACAGCGCCACGCAGCATCCAAAGACCGTCAGGATTGGTCCACCTGATCGCACCGCGCGATGAGGCCAACGCACAAGTGCAAGTCCGAAGGTGACCAGCACAAGAATCAGAGCTGTTGTTCCTAGCCAACCATTGGGCCACGGCAAGGTGGCCAGCGGAAGATGTGCTGCCCAGGTCGCCACCCATGCAATCCAGAGCCCACACAAATGGGCCGCCCATCCCAGTGGTGCTGCCAACTGTGCGCTGACCGGATGAGCCAGTAAGGCGAGGAATCCCAGGATCGTTGCCGGTGGGACTGCCGGTTCGGCGAGAACATTGGCTAACACGCAGACAGGTTCGATGCGCCCGGAGATGCCCGCGATGATCGGTGCGAGAACAAGTTGCGCGCCGATCCCGATTCCTAACAGCTGTGCTAACCACAGCGGCATTGCCCGGTGAAGTCGTGCGACGAACCAGGGAGATACGACAATCAAACCTGCGGTTGCCACCACGGACAAGACGAAGCCGAGGTTGGTGGCTAGCAGCGGATCAACAATGACCAGGACAAGAACTGCGGCGGCTAGAACAGTCAGCGATTTTTGAAGACCACCACGAAGCGCCGCTAGAAGGCCAATGACCCCCATCACTGCAGCCCGAAGTACCGAAGGTTCCGGGCGCGCAATGATGACAAAGGCGGCAATAGTGGTCATCCCAACTAGCGTCAGCCATCGACCGCGGACACCGCACCAACGAGCTAGCAAAAGCATGAAGCCCAAAACGATGGCAACGTTGGCTCCACTGACCGCGTTCAGGTGGGCTAAGCCTGACGCGCGCATGTCATCGGTGAGGTACTCCGGCACCCGTGAGGTATCCCCAACCACAAGGGCTGGCACCAGGCCATCACCTAGGTCATCACCGGCGGTTGCTTCCACCAGGCCATGCCGCAGGTACACGGCAATGCGTTGAAACAAAGGTGGCGAACCCAGAACCTTTGGCGGCGCTCGAACAAATCCCACAGCTGACACATCGCGAGTGCGGGATGGTTTCCACGACGTTGTCGCCTCTACGCTGGTGCCCGGGATGAGTCGCTGCCAGCCGTCGGATCCAACGATCACCGCTGGTGAATGTGTACGCCGCCACTGGCCATGATCAAAAACTTGGGCCACCCGAACGGCCATGCGGTATGAAGGAGCGCTTTGCGGAAGTGATCCGGTGCCATCGCGGATCGCCACCGGATCGCTGGCCAGCACAAAGATTGCTCGAGTGGTGAACTCACCCCGACCCAGGGCCGCCACCGCGTTGTGACTGTTTGCCGCAAGTCGGGTTGCTGAAGCAAAGGCAAAGACACACAGCACCACCGCAAGAAGACTCAACCACCCCGCGTTGAGATCTAAAGAAGACCAACGTTTAACCAGCCAAAACGCAACAAGAGCCAGTACTAGGACAATCGAAACCGCGATGAGTGCAGCTTTGGTCACACCAAGGGCCGCACCCAACCATGCAGCCAAAGCCACCGCCACAAGCAGGCGATCAGTTCGCACACCGAACCAAGGCAGATAGATCGGCGAACTTCTTTGCGCCAATCCCGCTGACATCGCGCAAGTCATTGATGGAGGTGAAGCCACCGACCTTGGTGCGTTGATCAACAATGCGCTGCGCTAAGACCGGACCCACACCCGGCAAGGAATCAAATTGCTCCAAGGTGGCGGTATTGATATCTAGCAACCCACCTGCGGTTGCAGCCCCCGGTGCAGTTAAAGCCCCCGGTGCAGTTAAAGCGCTCGGTGCACTCGCTGAGCCTGGAACCGAACCGGCTTGACCGATGTTGATTTGTTCACCATCGATCACCAGCCGTGCAAGATTGATCGTTGCTGGATCCGTGCGCCGCAGCAAACCACCGGCGGCGGCAACGGCATCGCCAACGCGCGAACCCTTCGGCAGCGTGATTAGCCCCGGATGCCGGACCCGCCCGGTCACATAAACCACAACTTCTGCCAGAGGAGTTGAAGCACCTGAGAGGGCACTAGCGCTCGGTGAAGAGGTGGGCAGGCCCAAGGCTGCTTCGGAGGGTGATGTGACTGTTGTGGATGACGGAAAGGTTTGTATGGGGCGGCTGCGGATAAAGATCAGCGCAGTGAATCCAACAACTACCACACACACCACAACCAGACCGCGGCTGAGATTGCGGGAAGCACCAAGAGAAGTGTGCGTTTGTTCTTTAGCGGGCAGGTCAATACCGAGAACCGAACGTAATCGGGTCAGTGGATCATCGGCCATGGATGCAGGCTAGGAATAAGCCCACATTGGGTACCCAAACTGCCATGAGTTTGTGGAGTTAGTCGCGTTGTGGATTATGCGCTTGGAACGATGTTGACCAATTTGGGTTCGCGAACGATGACGGTCTTGATCTGCGCGCCATCGAGTGCCTTTTGCACGGCTTCATTGCTGAGCACCAATTCTTTGAGCTCATCGGCGGTGATACTTGGTGATACCTCAAGGCGTTCGCGAACTTTGCCCGAGATTTGCACTACGCAGATCACTGAGTCCTGAATGAGCAGTGCCGGATCTACGGTCGGAAATGAGGTCAATGCCACGCACGGTTGATGACCAAGGCGCTCCCACATATCTTCAGCTGTGTACGGCGCGAACATGGACAACATGATCGCTGTGGCCTCGACGGCTTCGCGCACGGCTGGATCAGCTGCCCCACACCCTGAATCCACGGCCTTGCGAATGGCATTAACCAGCTCCATGGTCCGAGCAACTGCGACATTGAAACGAGATGTTGAAATTGCGACATCAACATCATTAAGCACCCGGTGGGTGACCCGTCGCAAAGTTAAATCGCCAGCGGCAAAGTCAACTCCAACAGCGCTGGTGACCTCTCCGGATAGTCGCCAGGCCCGCGCCAAGAATTTCGCTGAGCCCGACGGTGAAACATCAGCCCAGTCCACATCATCTTCCGGTGGACCAGCAAAAATCATGGTTAGCCGAATGGCATCGACGCCGTGCTTTTCGAGCTCATCACTTAAGCGCACCAGATTTCCGCGCGACTTGCTCATCGCCGAGCCATCCATTTGCACCATGCCCTGATTCAGCAGTCGCGCAAACGGTTCGACGACAGGTACCAGACCTAAGTCAAAGAGGACTTTGTTGAAGAAACGCGCGTAGAGCAGGTGCAAGATAGCGTGCGTTACGCCACCGACGTATTGGTCAACAGGCAACCAATGTTTTGCTTGCTCAACGTCAAAGGCAACGTCATCGCGTCGCGGTGAAAGGAAGCGCAGGAAGTACCAGGAACTATCTACGAAGGTGTCCATCGTGTCGGTATCTCGCTGAGCATCTTTGCCACATGAGGGACATGAAACATTCAGCCAATCCGTGGCACCCCCGAGCGGGGATGTTCCCTTCGGGCTGAGGTCAAGTCCTTGTGAGGATGGCAATTTCACAGGCAACTGATCAACCGGAACAGGGACCATTCCGCAATCGGGGCAGTGAATGATCGGGATCGGGGTGCCCCAGTAACGCTGACGAGAAATGAGCCAGTCGCGAAGGCGGTAGTTCTTCGCCGCTTTCCCACGGCCGTTTCCAGCAAGTTCGGCAATGATCTTGGCAATGGCATCGGCCTTGTTCAAACCATCAAGCGAACCTGAATTAATCAGCAGGCCATCACCTGGGGTTGCAACACCGGAAGTAGCTGGGTCGTCTAAGTCGGTGGCCACCACCACCCGCACTGGCAAGTCAAAGGCTCGAGCAAAGTCAAGGTCGCGCTGATCGTGGGCAGGCACAGCCATGATCGCGCCTGTGCCGTAATCAGACAAGACATATTCAGCGGCGTATATCGGCAGTCGCTCATCGTTGACTGGGTTGATTGCAAAGCGATTGAGGAACACGCCCGTCTTGGGACGATCCGTAGCGAGGCGATCGATGTCCGCAGTGGTTTTGACTTCTTCAAGGTAGGCATCAAAAGCTTCTTGCACCTGAGGGGATGCATCGGCTGCAAGTTCAGCGGCTAGATCACTGTCGGCGGCCACCACAAAAAATGTTGCACCAAACAACGTGTCGGGGCGCGTGGTGTACACCGTGATGGGCTCATCTCGGCCCTCAACCACGAAGTTGACTTCAGCGCCGGTGGAGCGGCCAATCCAATTACGTTGCATGGTCAGAACTTTGTCCGGCCACTGGCCTTCGAGCTGCTCCATGTCATCGAGTAAACGGTCGGCGTAATCAGTAATGCGGAAGTACCACTGAGTGAGCTTCTTCTTTGTCACTGCCGTGTCGCAACGCTCGCACAATCCGCCAACAACTTGTTCATTGGCAAGCACGGTCTGGCAGTTGGGGCACCAATTGACATTGGATGGTTTGCGATAGGCAAGACCGCGTTCAAACATTTGCAGGAAAATCCACTGATTCCAGTGGTAATACTCAGGGTCACAGGTATTGAGCACCCGATCCCAGTCAAAGGAGCAGGCATAACGGCGCATGGACGCTTTTTGGGTTGCGATATTTTCGTAAGTCCACGCGGCCGGGTCAGCGCCACGTTTAATCGCGGCATTTTCGGCCGGCAATCCAAAGGCATCCCACCCAATCGGGTGCAAGACGTCGTAGCCCTTAAGCATCCAGTAACGCGCTGGGATGTCGCCAATGGCGTACGCCTCAGCGTGACCCATGTGCAAATCACCGGATGGATACGGAAACATGTCGAGCACATACTTTTTTGGACGGGTATCCCCTGGCTGCCCAGATTTAAACGGAGCAAGCTCATCCCAGATCGGAAGCCACTTTTCCTGAACAGCAGCAACGTCGTAGCGCTCAGCGCCACCTTCTGGGGTTACTTCGGTCATGACCTACGCCAACATCCCTGTCTGACATCGCGATATCCGATTGCCCTTCTGGGCACGGGTGACATCTTCCCACGCTGGGGTTAGCGAACGGTCAGCACCACGGTGCGAGAACCCACCGCAAGGTGACGGGGGGTCAAGGGCAGGTACGCACGCACCTTTTTGACGCCCTTGGTGTTGGTCGGGACGGTGAAGACATAGCGCCCAGAAGGCGAAATGGTGGACGAAGCCACCGTGTTCCATCGGCCGCCGGCGTAAACCTGGCGATAGATCTTTTGTCCAGCTAAGAGGGCAGTGGTGCCACCACGAAGTTTGACCAATCCGGTGCGCTTCACACTCACCGTGCTCAAGACTGCGCTCAACGCTGGCTTAATGCGGATGTATGAGCGAGCACGCGAAGCGTTGTACCAAACTCCGGCTTGGGTGGTTGCAGTGATACTGGCATCAACCGGTGCTTTGAAGGTTGTGGTTCCCACTCCTTCAACATCGGTGGTGATAACTGCCGTGGTCCACACTGTTCCCAGTTCGGGTCGCACCAAAATGTTGACCGTTGCGCCATTAATGGCTTGGCCGGTATCTGCACGGGAGAGTTGAACTTGAACAACATTAGAAGTTAGTGCGGAGCCGGTCGGTGCGTTAACCGATGTCAGAGTCAAAGCCACGGGAGTGATCGTGGCGTTCGCGTCAAAGGGGGGCATCGTGAAGGTGCCCGTTACCGCCTGACCGATACCGGCAACATTTTCTGCCGAAATGGAATAGGTGTGATTGCCAGGAGTCAAAGCGATAGCAACAAAGGATGTTGAAGGGGTCACAGTCTCGAGCCCGGAATCAATGCTCACGCGATAGCGGTTCACCACAACGCCACCTTCATCGGTGGGAAGCTCCCAATTCAACGTTGCCGAAGCAACGCCTGGTGTAACAACAGGGTTATTGGGAGCAGACGGTGGTGCATATCCGGTCTTTCGACCATCGGCAAAAATGTGCAGTGCAGAAATGGTTCCATTCCAACGACTGACATCGCCCTTGCCAATAATCCCGTTAGTGGTTTCCGTGGAGGTGTACTGCCACATGGTCCATTGATTCCAGCCACCAGGCAATGTTGCAGAAGTGGGAACAATCGAGCTGTAGCGCGCGTACCACAGTGGATAACTGGTAAACAGTTTCGTATTGCCCATCGTGTTGCGAACGAAGGAGTCATAGGTGTACAGAATCGGTGTGCGCCCCGTCAGCGCGCGAGATGTAGTTAAGAACTGTTGAGTCCAAGCGATCAGGTTTGATCGGGAAAGCCCGCCGGTTACTTCAAGGTCGAGGATCGGCGGGAATGAATCCCTGGCATTGAACGCCCCGGCTTGCAAAACCGTACTTACGTAGTACTTGGCTTGATCGGTTGCCGTTGAAAGCGGCAACGCAGGTCGAGCGAAGTGGTAGGAACCAACCACCAAACCGGCAGCTCGCGCCTGCTGATAGTCAGAAACAAAGTAAGGACTTCGATAGTTGGTGTTCTCACTGGCTTTGACAATGGCGAAACTTCGCCCAGCGGCCTTGACCTTGACCCAGTCAATAGGCGTGCCCTTGGGGTAAGCGGTGGTGGCTGAGTGATCCCAGCGCGAAACATCAACGCCGGTAATGGTGGTTGCTGCTTCAGCATGAACAACAGTGAATGCGCCGACAATGAGGGCAAGGGTTGAGGCAACAACAGCGAACCGATTGCGCGCCCGATACAAGCTAGGGCGTGAAAAGGCTTCGCGCATGATTCAACCTCCGATTCACTACTGTATCGGCACCTGCAACTGAGAAATCAAGTCGCACCTTGCGAGCAATGAACGCAAAAAGCTCTTCTCAGGCTCTAGTAAATCCCCGGGCCCTGAACGGAAATCAGGATCCATGCAGACTTTCATGCCACAACAGCAGCTCAGGGCTATCCTGAAAACCACTACGGGCAGAACCCAGGGAGAACGAGAATGCCAACCAATAGCTCAATCACGCGGATTCAGCGTGGCGTTCGCCACAGGATTTCACGAATTATTGCTCCCCGCTCCTCTGACGAACTGGCTCGATCAAGGGCCTACTACCCGCAACAGGAATCCTGTCAAATCCCGTACCTGTGGTTCTTGTTTTCCCGATTCTTGGGTGAACGCGAATCGGGTACCTTCGTTGAGGTCGGCGCTTACGATGGAACTTTCGTAAGCAATACCTGGGGGCTGGCTGAGCGCGGGTGGAACGGATTCATGCTTGAACCCGTCCCTTACTTAGCTGAGCGATGCCGGGCCAACCACTCAACACATCCACATATTGAAGTCATCGAATCGGCCATCGGCGCGCCAGGAACTGACAGCATCACCTTGAAACTTGCGGGAACGCTGACCACCGGAAATGCGGACGTTTTTGCCGAATATTCAACGATTGATTGGGCCTCTGATGCATTAACAACTTCTCAGGTCGTGGTTCCGTGCCAGACGCTCAACGATTTTCTCGATTCTCGAAGTATCGTTGAAGGGTTTGAAGTTCTAGTTGTGGACGTGGAGGGATTAGAAACTGAAGTCTTCGCAGGTTTTGACCTTAGTAAATGGCGCCCGCGCCTGCTGATCATTGAGCTCGCCGATACGCATCCGGACTTGTCGACCACGGCTGGCAAAGATGCCCAATTGGGTTTGCACATTCTCGATAGCGGTTACCACATTGTCTTTAAGGATTGCATCAACACGGTCTTCGTGCGGCGAGATGTCTGGATGGAAGCAGTCGCCCAGGCTTAGAGCGCGACGGCACGTTGAGCCTGGGGATTGTCGTAGGCGATACACAACGCGATGAGCCGACTGATTCTGAGTGAATCTAAGACTTTGTGGAGCTGAGGGGACTCGAACCCCTGACCCCCTGCATGCCATGCAGGTGCGCTACCAGCTGCGCCACAGCCCCGCTTTCAACGAGGGTCACAGCATAACTGCGCACAACTTTTGGTGACGAATGGGCTAGCGATCATCACCAAGCACCGGCGCTGGCAAACTGCCAGCGTTGTACTCGGTCAGTCTCCACGGGGGTGCAGGTGGCTGGTGACCTGATGGGGTCATGATCGACCACGAGCAGTTCGCCAGCACCCCCAACGAAAGCCACAGGTGATCGGGCAGTCCCAGCAACATCCCGATTCCGGCGCGGGCTGACCCACCATGAGTTACCACCACGATGGTTTTGCCCTCATGGGTGTCTACGTACTCGGCTACCGATTCGCTGACCCGCTGTCCAACTTCACGTCGAGTCTCTCCCCCACCAGGACGCACATCAACTCCGGCAGTCCACTGATCCAGACTCGGGCCAAATTGCTCACGGATTTCACCGTGGGTTAATCCCTGCCAACTTCCAGCATGGGTTTCGCGCAACCGGGCATCGGTGGAAATGGAGATCCCCGCTAAGTCAGCAAGCGGCCTGGCAGTTTGAACCGCGCGCTCAAGGTCTGAACTTACGATCACGCTTGGTTCTAGGTGGATTAAATAGGAAGCGGCGCGCTCAGCTTGTGCCTGCCCAATGTCATCGAGAGGAATATCAATCTGGCCTTGAAATCTGCCTTCTTGATTCCACGCCGTTCGACCGTGCCTTAACCACACTATGCGGGTCATACATCACGCATCTTGAGCAGCGGCGGTGTGCTGATTCACGGCCTGGGGCAATTCAACGCTTGGACAATCCCCCCACAGCCGTTCAAGATCGTAGAAAACTCGCTCTTCAGCTAACTGAACATGAACCACGATGTCACCGAAATCAAGAAGCACCCAGCGACCTTCGGCATGGCCCTCACGTCGAATGCGGCGAACGCCGATTTGGTGAAGCTGCTTTTCGACCTCATCGACGATTGCTTTGACTTGACGCTCGTTATTGCCAGAGCAGATGACAAAGATGTCGGTGATGACGAGTTGATCGCTGACATCGATAGCCACGATGTCCTGGGCTAGTTTGTCTGAAGCAGCTTCTGCCGCAGCGATGGCGACTTCAATAGCCCGAGGTGTTGCGCTCACTCATCCTCCGTCGTGGATCGGTAGGGGTCTAGCCTCTCACGGTTGAATAAAGTCCCGCATCTGCGGCATAGGTCAGCACATTCTCCCTCACCCATTGATCAGCGCTGCGCCCCGATTGCAGCAACTCACGGCACATCGTTGACGAAATATCTAAAGCCTCAATTGAGACCACCTCAATGGTGTCGGCGAATTCAGTGGGGATCTCCAGCGCATGACCGGGACGCGAAAGGGCAATGAGCTTGGCAAGCAAGGGCAATTCCAATGCACGATGCCAAGACATCAGGTTAGCTACGGCATCGGCACCCAGGAGCAAGTACAACTGCGCATGCGGCCCATATTCAGCATGAAGATCGGTGAGGGTATCGACCGTGTACGTGGGGCCCCCGCGCGTTAGATCAACATCGCTGACCTCAAAGCCGTCATGTCCTTGCACCGCAAGTCGAGTCATGGCCAAGCGATCAGCGGCCGGGCTTTGACTTGTCTTTTGCCATGGCTCATTGGCTGGAACAAAAACGACAGAGTCAAGAAAGAGTTTGGTGCGGGCGGCAGTTGCTGCAGCCAAGTGCCCAAGGTGTGGTGGATCAAAGGTTCCACCCATCACCCCAATGCGCACGAGAGATTCAGCGATCTGGGTTGAATCGAGTGACCACGTAAAGCGCGAGCATCAGCACACCTAGAGCTAGCAATCCAAAACCAATGGGTGGCAGCGGGAAGGACTTCTGAACTTCCTGTGAACCTTCGGCCAAAAACGGAACCATTACTTCTCCAAGTTTGTGAATGTGCCTTTAGTCTAGACAACTAGCCGCGGATGTGACCGTCACCGGTGACAATAAATTTTGTTGAGGTCAATTCAGCCAATCCCATCGGGCCACGAGCATGCAGTTTTTGGGTTGAAATACCGATTTCGGCACCAAAGCCAAACTCACCACCATCGGTGAATCGAGTTGAGGCATTGATCATCACAGCTGCCGAATCGACATTGGACACAAAGGTTTGGATGGCACTAGCGCTGTCGCTGACAATGGCTTCGGTGTGACCACTGGTGTAGCGGCGAATGTGATCAATGGCCTCTTCAACGCTGTTTACGATTCCGGCAGCCAAATCTAACGAATAAAACTCAGCAAACCAATCCTCTTGCGTAACGGGAGCAAATTCAATCCCGGCTGCTGTGCAATACGGCTTGATGGCCTCATCGCCGTGGATGGTGACGCCCTTTTCCTTCAGTGCTGCCAAGGCCTTGGGCAAAAACTCTTGGGCGATGTCTGCGTGTACGAGCAAGGTCTCAGCCGCATTACACACGCTCACCCGCTGAGTCTTGGAATTGACGATGATGTTGATGGCCTTGTCAATATCTGCAGCAGCATCGACATAAACGTGGCAATTTCCAACGCCAGTTTCAATCACCGGAACGATTGAGCCTTCAACCACCGATTTGATCAAGCCTGCACCACCGCGCGGAATAAGGACATCAACCAAACCGCGAGCAGCCATCAGGTGTTTGACCGAATCATGACTTGTGCCCGGCACCAGCTGGATGGCATTGCGGGGCAATCCAGCGGCCTCGAGTCCATCTTGCATGACCGCAACCAAAGCCACATTGGTGTCATAGGCCGAAGACGAGCCGCGCAGAAGCGCAGCATTGCCAGACTTCAAGCACAGGCCAGCAGCATCAACGGTGACATTGGGGCGGGCTTCATAAATCATTCCGACCACACCTAGGGGAACCCGAACTTGGCGGATCTGCAAACCATTGGGCAAGGTGTAGCCGCGAAGAACTTCGCCAATGGGGTCTGGCAGTTCAGCAACATCGCGCAATGCATCGGCGATGGCTTTGAGCCGCTCAGGGTTCAACGTGAGGCGATCGATCAACGCATCAGAGGTGCCATCGTTGGTAGCGCGCTCAACATCGGCCGCATTAGCGGCAACAATGATCGCCGTGTCAGCCACGAGTGCATCTGCGATGGTGCGCAGGGCCGCGTCCTTGGTGGCCCGACTCATTGAGGCGAGCGAAAAGGATGCCTGCCGCGCGTTTTGACACACCTGCGTGATGGCTTCCAACTCAGTCATGCTCATGGGTCAAGGGTAAGCCAAGGCCAGCGGCGGGTGGTCACAGCACGGTCAAAGCGCAGATCCCTACGAGTTGGCTGCTGCACTCAAGCCGGTTTGACTCATTGACCATTCCCACACCTGATCGCGAACCTCTTGACTGCTTGCAAGCTCGCTGGCATCGAGGAATCTGCCGTCCTTCCAATACCACCCGCTGGCATTGGCAACCTCTGGCGAAGTGGCCAAATATATGTAGGTGATCATGGCCTTTTCCGGTTGGCGCAGAAGGGGGCGGAAGTACTTAATGATCAGCGGCAACGGTCCGGTGGCATCGTCATAGATTCCGGTCGGGATCAAGGCTCCAGGAGCGATGGTGTTAATGGTGACCCCAGTGCCCTTCGTACGCTCAGCCAGTTCAATAGCCGCCGATGCAACAAAGAGTTTGGAAAGGTTGTATTGAGCAAACCCCGCGTTGGGATTGCGGTCCTTGCCCTTCCATAGCGCTTTGCCATTGATGTCATCCCAATTGACCTTCATAGCTTGACGGTGCGCATCGGAACTGACAAAGACAACCCGCGCCTTGGACTCTTGCAATCGAGTCATCAAAAGCTGAGTCAACATGAAGCCGCCCAGGTGGTTGTTGGCCAGCGTGCGTTCCACGCCGTTATCAACCTCCGAATACAGCTCGGTGAAGATGCCGGCATTATTGATCAAGACATCAATCTTTGGATATTTCGCCAAGATGTCTTTGGCCGCCTGTCGAACCTGCGATTGCACACTCAGGTCGGCCACGATCACATCAGCGGCTTTTCCAGTTGATTTCTCAATGGCTTGCGCGTTGGCCCGAGCATTTGGCTCGTCCTTGTCCAGGATCACCACGTTTGCGCCAAGGTCAGCCAACATGGCAGAGGCCATCGCGCCCATCCCATTGGCTCCACCGGTGACGATGACCGTTTGCCCACTCATGTCCGTGGGAACATCAGTGGGTTCACCCATGTCAGGTCCGGTCGGATCGGCTGGGTGCGGATAACGCCAGGTCGGGAATGGCATGGCAAGGGTTGAACCGAGCAGGGCAAATGCCTGCAACGCGACCCAGATGCCCAGGTTCTCCCACATCGTGATGTAGATCGCGCCCAAGATCAAGTTCGGGTTGTGTGCAAGCAACACCTTTCGGATATTCCACTCAATGATGTTGTGGTTTGGCGAGATATGGATATCCCAGTACAGGGCATGCCACATGCCAATAAATGCCGACAACACCAAGATGACGGTGAAGCAGGTTGCATAGTCGCTGATCAAGGGATGTGTGCTGAGTAGGTTGTTCCACAATCTCCGAGCAAGCAACCACACCGAGCCAAAGAACAACCCTTCGCTGATTCCCCACAAAAGACCAAAAATGAAGGTGTCAGGGAAAACGATTTTGCGGCCGTGCGGCAAAGTGCCGATGGGCCAGATGATCCAGTAGCCCACAAAGACGACAACGGTTAAGACGATGGTGTAAATGACCCAGTAGATGTCGCTGGTTTGACCGGGAAGGATCCAGGCATTGCCTAAGATCGTCGGCACTGTTCCGCTTGCCATAGCAATGGCCCAAGCAAAAGAGAAAGCAGCGAAGGCGCGCAGCCACGCCGCCTTGGTGTCGTAGCGCCAGACTTGTTTGCCACGTAAGTACGTCTTAAGCCACAGCACAAAAACAATTCCAAGAGCTGCAAAGGCGATCGCGGCTGGCCAGTTGGCATCTTTAATCATGAAGGTCATGTGGCTATGGTGCCGTGAACGGGCACCAGCCGCGCAATTTCAAGGGTCGGCACGCCGAAAATGACTACCACCCCCGCTGCGCACTCAGGCTCGGCGGTGCAGACCTTGACCTTCGAATTGGGCGCTACCTGGTTGAGGTAGATGCAAATTCGACGACTTCAACCATCACTCGCCGATCGCCGTTGGCCTTTGTGCCAAGAAGAACAAAGGTCAACTTTCCAACGCCTGGTTTGGCGCCCGCCGGCCAGGCCTGAACATGGTGCGGAATGGACACCTCGCCACCGGAACCAGCCTTGCCAGCCCAGGCCGAGATCGGTCCTGGATAGTCACAAAGCAGTACTGCTGTATCTGGAGCAAAGGCGCTGACGCGCACATCTGCCTGGGTGAAATTTAGGAATTCTGGGCTGATGCGCTCATCAGAAATTGGCGTTGACTTGGGACACGATAATTCAACCTTAGGAGCAGTCCTAGGGCGCACGCGATTCACGTAGTAAATACCCGCCGCAGTTGCGCCAACCACTAGCGCAACCACCAGCGCAATCAACACTGCGTAACGAAAAGTTCGTCGGGGCTTAGGGACCACCACCCTTGATCAACCAATAGTCAGGATGCGCGCGTGAAAAAGTTTTTGTGCCACGTACACCGGAGTGTAGAAGACAGTGCAGTAGTCACTGGTGCTTACTCCGCTGAGAATTCCTACAGCTCGAACCCCGCCATGCTCGCCATGCGGACCCAGCGCAGGAACATATATTGCCCCACCGGAGTCTCCAGGCTGAGTGCACAAACCTGAAGATTTCGTCACCCGAGTCAGACCTTTCATCAAGTGAACATTGTCAACAGTTGGATTCCTTGCGCAAGCAGTTGTGTCGCAATACAGGACCGTGGTATCCGGTTGACTGGCAGCTAATCCGCAAAAGGTCGTCGTCGATTGCCCAGACGCACACACTGAGGCGTATCCCGGAACGGATGAACGAGCTTGCGTGTAATACACCGGAACTAAGTGCTTTGACGACGTCCACACATACGGTTCGGAACGAGCGGTTCGCAAGCTTCCATGGAAGTTCACTAAGAAGCTCCGGATAAGCCCCTACTGACCATCGCAGGGTTCGACGGCATCCACAAGGGGACCTACGTCCCCACTCCTAGGTCAGCAAGACCAAATCGTCGCGATGCACCAGCTCCTTGCTGTAGCC